>CAZKIY010000200.1:0-4857 GCA_964552875.1 uncultured Planctomycetaceae bacterium | reverse complement strand
GCGACGATCGGCTGCTCGTACAACGAGTGCTCGTTCTGCGCGATGTATCGCGACAAGCGGTTTCGCGTGCGACCACTCGCGGAACTCGAGGCGGAGATCGCGTGGGCCGCGCACAGCTTGCCGTCGGTGCGGAAGGTGTTTCTCGCGGACGGTGACGCGTTGATCGCGAAGAGTTCGTTCCTCCTCCAGGTGTTGGAGCGATTGCGCGCGACGTTCCCCGACTTGCGCCGCGTTTCGTGCTATGCGTCGCCGCAGTCGTTGCAAGTGCGATCCGTCGACGAGATGCGGCGTTTGCGCGAGGCGGGCCTCGACCTCTACTACCTCGGCCTCGAGAGCGGCGACGATCGCGTGCTCGCGCGCCTCGTGAAAGGCGTCGATTCGGCCGAGATGGCGCGAGTCGCTGCGAAAGCGACTGAAGCGGGCGTCGAACTCTCGACCATGATCCTGCTCGGTGCCGGCGGCCGCGCGGGATCGCTCGATCACGCGCGGGCATCCGCGCGGCTCGTGAACACGATTCGCCCGCGCTTCGTGTCGACGCTCGTCATGACGCCCGTCGAAGGCACGCCGCTCCACGACGAGGCGGCGCGCGGCGAGGTCGACGAGTTGGATTCGATCGAGCTCACGCGAGAACTGCGCGAGTTCGTGGCCGGCCTCGACCTCGACCGCTCGATCTTCCGAGCGAACCATGCCAGCAACCACCTCCCCATCGGTGGGACGTTGCAGAAGGACAAGGCGCGGATCCTCCTCGAGCTCGATTGCGTCCTCGCGCGCCCGGAACGCGCCCCGTTCGTTCCCGACTGGATGCGCGGCCTGTAGCATCCGCGCCCATGCTGCCCCCTTTCAGAGCGATGGGCCTCGCGCTCGTCGCGACCGTTTCCACGGATGCTCCTCGGCCCGTCCTCGTCACGAACGTCCGACTGAGCGCGGCGACGGACGCGAAACCGGCCTCGATCCTCGTGCGCGACGGCCGCATCGTGCGCGTCGAGGAGAGCGCGATCGAGGCGCCGCCCGACGCGCGCACGATCGACGGCAAAGGCGCGCTCGCGCTGCCGGCGTTTCTCGACGCGTACTCGTTCACGGGTTGCACGACCCCCGAACCGAAGGCGGAGCGTGACAGTCCGGCGAAGACTTCGACGGACGTCCTCGTCGACATGCGCGAGGCGAATCGCAAAGGGATCCAGCCGGCGTTCCGCGCGGCGGATGTCTTCGACGGGGGCACGTCTCTCGAGGAGTGGCGCAAGGCCGGTTTCGGCGCACTGCTTTCGGCTCCGAGCGGTCAGTTGCTCTCCGGGCAGAGCGCGCTGGTCGTCACGCGGGCCGCGGCTGCACGTGACGCGATCGTCCGTGCCAGCGTCTTCGACCACGCGAGTTTCCGGTCGAGCGGCTCCGGGTATCCCGGCACGTTGATGGGCTCGATCGCGCAACTGCGTCAGTTCTTCCTCGACGCATCACGACACGGAGTGCTGTCGTCGCGGCGCGCCGCAGGCAAGCCCGGCGAGCGCGTGGCGTTCGACGCGGATCTCGAAGCGGCGATCGCGATACTCGCCGATCGACGTCGCGTGTGCGCTGCTGTCGACGAGGCGGATGACATCGAACGCTTCGCGAAGCTCGCGGACGAGCACGGCTTCGCCCTCGCGATCGCTGGCGGCCGCGAGGCGTGGAAACGCGCCAAGGTGCTCGCGACGCGCGATACACCGGTGATCCTCGTGCTCCCGGGCGGCGATGAACCCGAGGATCCCGACGCGAAGGATTCGAAGAAGAAGAAAGAGCCCAGCGCCGAAGACGCTCCGTGGACCTATGTCGAGCCGCTCGCGGTTAAGCGCGAGAAGCGTCGGCTCTTCGATGAGGAACAGAACGGTGCACGGGTGCTGGCCGAGGCGGGCGTCCGCATCGCATTCGGCACGGGGAAGGACAAGCCGAAGGATCTCCTCGAGCGCGTGCGCAAGCTGATCCAAGCTGGATTGCCGCGCGAAATCGCGTTGAAAGCGCTGACCGATGGTGCTGCCGACGTGCTGGGGGCGGCGCCCGGCTTGGGCCGACTCGCAGTCGGCTCCGACGCTTCGTTCGCACTGTGGACGAAGGACCCACTCGTCGAGAAGGACGCCGTGGTCGCGTGGATCTTCGTCGACGGGCGCTCTCACGAGTTCGATGTCGACGAGAAGAAGAAGGGTGGCGACTCCGACAAGCCCGACGACGGCGTCGACGCGACGGGCACGTGGGCGATCACCTACGAGGCGCCAGAAGTGCCGAGCGGCGAGCTCGAGATCCGCATGGAGAAAGACGGCTCCGTCGAGGGCACGTTGCGCGGCAAGAGTCCCGACGGAGCACCCGTCGAAGCCGAGATGAGCGGCCAGGTCAGCGGGAAGAAGCTGAAGGTGTCCGGCACGCTCCAAGTCGGCGAGTTCCGCGCCGAGCTCGTCCTCGAAGGTGAGCTCGACGGCGATTCGTGGAGTGGTTCGCTCACGGGTGTCATGCCCGAGGGCGTCGGATTCAGCGCGCAGCGCACGCCGAAGGAGGAAGTCCGATGAGTTTCCTGCTCGTCATCGCATTCGTCACGCTCACGGATCACCCCACGGAGACAGACGCAGATCGTCGGCCGCGCATGACGGTCGACGGCAACGCGCTGATTCGCGGCGCGACGATCCACACCGCTGTCGGGCCCGCGTTCCAGGGCGACTTGCTCGTGCAGAACGGCAAAATCGCGGCCGTCGGACGCGTGGAGGCCCCGGAGGGGATCCAAGTGATCGATGCGACCGGTATGCACTTGGCGCCGGGGGTCGTCGACTGCCATTCGCACATCGCGATCGACGGCGGCGTCAATGAAGGCACCGTGTCGATCAGTGCCGACGTCACGATCGCGGACGTCGTCGACCCGGATGACACATCGATCTATCGCGCTGCCGCGGGCGGTGTCACGACCGCGCGGCTCTTGCATGGATCCGCGAACGCGATCGGTGGGCGCGACGCGGTGATCAAGTTGAAGTTCGGTCGCAGTGCGGCCGAGATTCTGTTCCCGGGCGCGCCGGAAGGCATCAAGTTCGCGCTGGGCGAGAATCCGAAGCGCGCAGGCGGCGGACCGCGCGGCGATCGATTTCCGGGGAGTCGCATGGGCGTCGAGGCGGTGTTCACGCGGGCTTTCGAGCGCGCGCAGGATTACCGCGACGCTTGGAAGGCCCACGATGCGGCGCGAGCACGCGGCGAAGATCCCGACCCGCTGCGTCGCGACGTGCGGCTCGACGCGCTGGCTGGCGTGCTGGATGGAACGATCCTCGTGCACAGCCACTGCTACCGGCAAGACGAGATCCTCATGTTGCTCGAAGCGTCGCAGCGTTTCGGCTTCCAGATCGCGACGCTGCAGCACGTGCTCGAGGGCTACAAGGTCGCGCGCGAGATGGCCGCGATGAAGGTCGGCGGCTCGACGTTCGGCGACTGGTGGGCGTACAAGATCGAGGCCTACGACGGCATTCCGCAGAACGCGGCGATGATGGACCGTGCGGGCGTGCTCTCGTCGTTGAACTCAGACTCGGACGAGATGATGCGTCGCCTCTACGGCGAAGCGGCGAAGTCCGTGCGGTACGCGGGGATGGATCGCGTGCGAGCGCTGGGCCTCGTGACGTTGTTCCCCGCACAACAGCTCGGGATCGGCGACCGCGTCGGTTCGCTCGAGCCGCGCAAGGACGCCGACATCGTGTGCCTCAGCGCGGATCCGCTCTCGTCGCTCGCCGTCGTGCGCTGGACGATGATCGACGGACGCATCGAGTTCGAGCGTCGCGACGCTTTCGAGCTCGAGACGAAGGCGCCGACGGTGTCCGCACTGGAAGAACCGGTTCGCGGCCCAGCTCCCGCGGACGGCGAAGTCTTCGCGATCACGGGCGCGACCATCCATCCGATCACGAGCGCCGACGTCCTGGACGGCGTGATCATCGTGCGCGGCGGCCGCATCGCGGCGCTGGGCAAAGGTCTCACGATCCCCGCCGGCGCGCGTGTCATCGACGGTCGCGGGAAGCACGTGTGGCCCGGCCTCGTGCAGCTCGGCACGAACGTGGGCCTGCTCGAGATCGGCGCGATCGCAGCCACCGATGACCAAGGCGAATCGAACGGGAACCAACCCGATTTGCGCGTCGCGGCGTCGGTGCACTCGGAGTCCGCACACATCGGCGTGACTCGATCCAACGGCATCACGCGCGTGCAGACGGCGCCTCAACGCGGTGGTCCGATGCGCGGACAGTCGGCGATCCTGCGTCTCGCGGGCGATACGTGGCAGGCGATGCTCACCGCGGATCGCGACATGCTCCACGTCTCGTTCCCGAGTCGGCCGAACGTGCGTGCGAAGGACGCGAAGGACGAGGGTCGCAAGGGTCAGATCGACGAGCTCGAACGATTGTTCGCCGATGCCAAGGAGTACGGTCGCGTCCGTGACGCGGCCTCGCGCGGTGAATGCGACGCACCTTCCTTCGATGCGCGACTCGACGCGCTCGTGCCGTTCGCGACCGCCGCGAAGACGACGGCGCTGCACGCGGAGACGGCGCAGACGATCCTCGACGCGCTGCGCTTCGCGAAGGAGCAGGGCCTGAAATCCGTCCTATTCGGTGCGGCCGAAGGTTGGAAAGTCGTCGACGCGCTCGCACGCGAGCAAGTGCCCGTCGTGGTCGGTCCCGTCCTCGCGCTACCGCGCGACCGCTTCGATCCGTACGACGCTGCCTACGCGAACGCCGCGGTGCTCGCCCGCGCCGGGGTACCGTTCGCGATCCGCACGGCCGACGAGGAAAACGCCCGGAACCAGGCCTTTCACGCCGCGATGGCGTGTGCGTACGGATTGCCTCGCGAAGAAGCGTTGCGCGCGATCACGTACTACCC
>CAZKIY010000199.1:4302-7693 GCA_964552875.1 uncultured Planctomycetaceae bacterium | reverse complement strand
GCGCGTGGTGCGTCACCTGCCGTGACCCGCGGAGCACGACCCGATGGATGCGGGTCAGCCCCTCGCCCTCGTTCCTGCGCTCGCGGGGCGAGCGGATGTCTCCGTAACTGACTAGGGCGAATGGTTTTACGGCTTGCTGATTCACTCCGCCCCCGAGCGGGGGAAGGGTGGTACAAGCAACGTGTCCCGAATCCCTGTCCAGGAGAAGTTCTCCATGATCCTTCTTTCCTCGCTGTCTCGCTTGTGATGGTTGGTGCGCTACACCGAGAGGCGATTAGCGCATCGCAGTTGCCGGGTCTGCAAGTCAGGATCAGCGACCGCGAGATCGCGGATCTCGGCAGCCCGGTGAGCGACATCAACGAGCCCGACGTTTGCGTCAGCCGGCAGCACCGGATCTGTGCCGCACAGCAGGTGCCAGCCTCACCAATCAACCTGCCCGGTCGCTTCGCCGTAGGAACCAATCAGGTGAGCGGCTGGACAGCAGGTGAGTTACCGGGATTTGCAGCCAGGGACATTTCTATCGCCTTGGCGGACAACACCCTGAACGCCAACAGATTCGTGATTGTCGGCATCGACAGCCCGATGAATGGAACCATCCGGTATTGCATCTACAGTCCCGAGTCCACTCCACAGATCGGACCGTGGATCATCGCTGCTAGTTCAAGTATTGGTAGTGGAAATGCCGTCGATAAGCCATGGGTTATTCGGCGCACGCAGGATGACTTCTTCCTCTTCTTCTACCGCACCGGTGGTTACCGCTACTTGCGTACGTCAGACGGCACGAATTGGGGCGCCCCAGGCAATCCACTCCCGGTCTACAACGTCCAGAACACCACGGGTGCGAATATTTCCGGCCAGTTCTGTTGCCAGCCTGCTGTTGGTGCCGACGGCAAGATTTGGCTTGCCTACGCCACGGACGAGTACGGTGGCACGACCGCGGGAAAGATCAGGATCCTTGTCGGGACCGACCCGGAAAATGACGGCACCGGTCCACTGGTCTTCGCGCCTCTCCTGAAGTCCGACGGATCGCCGGCTGAAGTCACGCCGCGGCATTCACAGGGGGTAGATTGGCCGGCAAAAAGCCCCGTGAATTTTATTGTCGGGAAAACCGTTCCGTATCTTGCCTGCCATCCTACCGACCCCTCAATTGCCTATGTCTTCTACACCGATACGGCGGTCGACGACGTCGGCGACCTTGACGCCTATGTCGGCCGCTTCGTCAGGGCGCCGGACGAGCAGGCTCCAAGTGGGTTTTCGTGGTCGACTGATGTGCGAGTCATCAACGAGGAGCATACCAGTCCAGCTGGGGAGCGCTGTGATCAGTTCATGCCGTCCGGTGTCGTCGATTCGGCCGGGAGAGTCCATGTGGCCTACTATTCGAATGGACCTAGTGGTTTCGCCGGATGCGATGAAGGTGGCGTGACGGGTGGCCAAGGCGGTTACACCTTCAAGTACGACTACTGGTACTCGTTGTCCGTCGACCTAGGACTCTCGTTCACACACTACAATCTGCGCGCAGATTGCGACATGGCAAGGCCACTTGATCTAGGCCTTCAGTTCGAGGCTGACGGGACAGCCCCAAACTTTTCCCCTAGAGAGTACAACGGCATCGACTGTTACGAGAGCGGGGATTTCGCTCGCATCCACCTTGTCTATACCGGCGCGGTCAACGACGCCGGCATTCCGGATGACTTTGATCAACGCTCCTTGCTGTTCGGGCAACAAGTCCAGGTACGGCCGGTGCAGAACCCATGATGAAGCTTGACCGATGGATAGCCACCGCGAGCCTGCTTGCGGCGCTGGGTTCGAGCGTATTTGCTGGGATGAATGCGTCGCAGCAAGCATTTCGTCAGGGCTTGGCGGGCCTTCCGCCTCAAGTCCGCGCCACGCGTTTTCAGGTTCCGGGGGCCATGCAAAGCCTTGGATCCGCGTCACTAGGCGCTGACGTGATCTACAACAACACGACGACTACGCCGTTCTATGTGCCACTCCATCCCTCCGAGACGTTGTGGGTTTCCGGTTATCTTCCCAGCCCAACGTTTCCGTTCGTGATCCCACCTTACAGCGCGGGTTGCGCGACTTCCTACACGGTCACTGGTGTAGAGTTCGGCTACGTCACCGATCAGCCGACTGCCGATGTCGTACTCTCATTTGCGCACCAATACGACGTTTGCCAGGCCCCTGAACCAACTCCACACGTCGTGTTGACGCTGAACGGATTGCCTGGGTCGTCGAATGGCTCCGCTGTCGGCTGGATCCTGACCCTGGATCTGCGCAATACGCCGGGGCTGGCGCCGTTCGATCTTTATGCCGATGGGGACGGGACCTTCAACCCACCGAACTACACTGGCGACAGATTTGGATTCGGCATTCGCATCGTCAGTGCCAGTCCGGCGTGGCCCCATCAATCGGGCCCCATCGCTGCAGGAGGTGAGTTCGGGACCTACGCAAAGGGATTGCGCTGGACGCTCAATGGCGTTGACTACTCTCAACCATCTGGCGCGCCCGGCATGTCCGGAACCATGTTGCATCTCCCTGGAGGGTTTTGTGACGACTACTATCCCTACGCGTATGGCCCACACCTCCGACTCTTCGCCGATGCGTGCGGCGTGCTCGCGGGCGACTCGTTCTGCATCGGGGACGGATCGGGTACTGCCTGTCCGTGTGGGAACTCCTCACCTAGCGCCAACCGTGAGGGTTGCCGACATTCGGTCAACGGAGTCAACGGAGCGCGTCTTGAAGGACTCGGGACGCCGAGGATCAGCCAGGACACGTTCTTCCTCCGCGCGCATCGGCTACCAGCGACGACCACCGCTCTCTTCTTCCAGGGAACCTCGGCGATCGCGGGAGGTGCGGGCGCAGCCTTCGGAGACGGACTCCGCTGCGTGGGCGGCAGCGTGACTCGCTTGGCGACCAAAGTCAGCTCGAACGGTCAGGTCGAGGTTCCGGTCGCTCCCGAGCAACCTCTCTCCATCCTCGGCGGCATCGCGTCTCCGGGATCGCGCTTCTATCAGGCCTGGTATCGGAACAGCGCCGACTTCTGCACGCCCGCGACGTTCAACTTGTCGAACGGGTGGCGTGTGGATTGGACGCTCTGATCGTCTCGCGGGAGGCCGATCGTCCACGGTCGGCCACCCAGCGCCGGGCCAGATCGCAGCTCGAGTTCACGCGATCCGGCGCGGCGGCGTTCAGGTCGGCGTGACCGGACCGTTGCGGCCAACCACGCGTCAGCGTGATAGTCGCGTGTCGAGGGGCTGGTCAGCGTTCGCCGCTCCTTCGCAGCGCAGGCTGGTACGTCGGCGGCGAGATCGAGAAGTCGCACCCGTTCCCGACGATTTCGCCCGGGAAATCGAGCGCGGGCTGCATGGCCTCGCTCCTCGCTCCTCGCTCC
>CAZKIY010000199.1:0-4202 GCA_964552875.1 uncultured Planctomycetaceae bacterium | reverse complement strand
CGCTCCACGCCGCCACGCCGCTCCGGCGGGGTCCTTGTCGCGACCGGGGTCCTGCCCGGGGCGGTCCGGCGTCCCTGGCGGTCTCGTCGTCGGGGCACTGATCCACTTGGCCGCGCAGGCCGGGGACCTCTTCGAGAGCTTCGTGAAGCGGCGCGTCGGCGTGAAGGATTCTTCGACGTGGTTCGGTCCGTCGGGTGGGCTCCTCGACCAGCTCGACAGTCTGCTCTTCTCGATCCCGATGGCGCTGGTGACGTGGCCGTTCTTGATGGAACCGTGAGCGCGGTTCGCGAAAGTCGCATGCGCTACTTCCTTGCCCGTTGACAACCACGCGAAGGCGGGGCGATCCTGCGCGTGCGCCCTGAAGCGGAGCATCCCACTGAGTTCGACCGAAATCACGATTCCCCTCCGTTCGCATGACGAGGCCATCCTCGTCCTCGGTCCGTACGACCGATACGCGAAGATCCTGCGGCAAGACCTGGACATCGAGGTGTTCACGCGTCGCGGCAACCTGCGCCTGCGCGGCACCGAGGAGGGCGTGGCGGAAGCGCGGCGCCGCATCGAGCATCTGCTGGGCAAGTCGCGCAAGGGTCGCGAGCTGGCTTTGGCCGAGATCGAGTCGATCCTGCTCGGGACGGACACGGCGGCGTCCTCGGAAAAAGTCGAGCGTGCGGCGTCGCCGCGTTCTGCGCCCGGTCGGCCCATCCCGTCGTACCGCGTTCTGCGGGCGTCGCCGTCGGCCGAGCGCTCGGCGCATTCCGATTCGCATCACGAGGGTTCGTCGCCGCCGCGGCCGCACCTCGTGTCGAGCACGGCGCTGGCCTCGTTGCGCGTGAACCCGGTCGCGGCGCGGACGGAGAATCAGCGGCGTTATCTCGAGTTGATCGAGAAGCACGCGCTCGTCTTCGGCGTCGGACCGGCCGGCACCGGCAAGACGTTTCTCGCCGTCGCGGCGGCGTTGCGCGCGCTCCGCGCGGGACTGGTCAAGCGCATCATCATCACGCGGCCCGTCGTCGAGGCCGGTGAGCACTTGGGTTTCCTGCCCGGCGACCTGCAGGCGAAGCTGAATCCCTACACGCGACCGATCTACGACGCGTTCTACGACCTGCTCGATTTCGACGACGTCGTGCGCTTCGAGGAACAGGGCATCGTCGAGGTCGCGCCGCTCGCGTACATGCGCGGGCGCACGCTGAGTCATGCGTTCGCGATCCTCGATGAAGGTCAGAACACGACCGTGCCGCAGATGAAGATGTTCCTGACGCGGCTCGGTGAAGGCTCGCGCATGATCGTCACGGGCGATCCGTCGCAGACGGACCTCGAGCCGCACCAAAAGAGCGGTTTCGTCGACGCTTACAACCGTTTGCGCGGGTTCCAAGACGTCGGCGTCCTCGAGTTCGCGCGGCAGGACATCGTTCGTCACCCGCTCGTCGAGCAGATCGTGCGCGCCTACGAAGGGCCGCCGCGCGAGCCTCCTCGCGATCCGCCGCGCGATCCGCACCGTCCGTGAGCCGCGTCCGGCGCACGCACGCGCGCCGAGGCCGACGCGGCCGCGAACCGGAGCTGCCCGCGCCCGTGCGTCGAACCCGCCCGACGACTGTCGACGTCACGTGGGTCGGCGGCGAACCGTTCCTCGGCGCCGCGGCGATCCGCAAGGCGGCCCGCGCTGCGCTCGCCGAAGGACGGCGACCGAATCTGCGCCTGTCGATCGCCTGCTTGACGGATCGACGCCTCGCGCGGCTCCACGACGAGTGGTTGGGAGATCCTTCGCCGACCGACGTGCTCTCGTTCGATCTGTCGGACGGGACGTCCGAATCCGGCGAGATCCTCGTCAGCCACGAGTGCGCCCGCCGAACCGCGCGAGCGCGCGCCGTCGATGCGCGGCGCGAGCTCTCGTTGTACGTCGTGCACGGCGTGTTGCACTTGTGCGGTCACGACGATCACGCTCAGCGAGATCGAACTCGGATGCGCGCGGCGGAAGCGCGCGTTCTCGCGTCGCTCGGATGGGCGCCCGACTCGCATCCGCACGACGAGACCGACCGCCGCTCGCGACGAGGGGCTTGATCGAGCCGCTGGAACCTGTATCAGGGATCTAGACGCGCCCGACGATGCGCGTCCCACCCGTTCCCAGCGACTCGTCGTGACGCCCCCCCGTCTCGAAATCGAACAACCAATCAGCAACGCGTCGGCCGGTGCCCTGCTCGCGCCGATCGAGGTCGTGCGACCTCGCGCGAAGAGTCGCGGTCTGCCCCGATTGACGCGCGTCGCGGCCACGCCCGAAGGGGTGAGCGAGGCCGATCGGGCCGCCAAAAGCGCCGAGAACTTGTGGCGGGCCTACGCTCGTGCACGTCGTGCCGCCGCTCGGTCGAACGCCCGGGAATCCGTCGAGGCCGAGCGCTGCGATCGAGCGCGCAACGACCTCGTCGAGCACTACCAGGCCCTCGTGCGCACGCTGGTCTCCGCGCTCCTGCGCCGTCTGCCGCCCAGCGTCGATCGTGGCGACCTCGAGACGGCCGCGAACGTCGGTCTCATGTCCGCCATCGAGGCCTTCGATCCGACTCGCGGCGTGCCTTTCGAGCTGTACGCCGAGCACCGACTGCGCGGTGCGCTCCTCGACGAACTGCGGAGCCAGGACTGGTTGCCGAGGCCGTGGCGGACGCGATTGGAAGCGCGTCGCCGTGCGATCGAGAAGTTGCGCGCCGATCTTGGACGTGAGCCCTGGGACGACGAGGTCGCGAACCTTCTCGGCATCACGGTCCAGCTCTACCAGCAGGACTACGGCGCGGCGCTGGTCGACGGGCCCATCACCCCTTCGTTCTCCGAGGACGACTCGGCGCACAGGGGACCGACTCTCGACGGCGTGCCCGATCTCGTGCGCGAGGCACCCGAGGAGAACTTGACTCGCGTCGAGCTGCTGCGGCTCGTCGCGGAGAAGCTCTCGGTTCAGGAGTACCGGCTCGTCTACCTCAAGTACTGGGAGGACATGCCGCTGCGCGAGATCGGCACCGTCCTTGGCCTGTCCGAGTCGCGCGTGTGCAAGATCCACCTCGCACTGCTCGGTCGGTTGCGCGACAAGCTCAGCGTGGATCGCTGACGGATCCGCGCGCGACCGCCTAGGCCGCGGCTAGGTTCGCACCGATCAGCGACGCGTAGCCGGTCTGCAGGCACTCCAGAGCTTCCTTGGCGGGCACCGGGCGGCTGAACAGGTAGCCCTGGGCCTCGTCGCACTCGAGAACGCGCAGGAACTCGAGCTGGCTCTTCGTCTCGACACCCTCGGCGACGACGGTGAGGTTCAGGCTCTTGCCCATCAACACGATCGACGTGGTGATGGCGGCATCTTCGGGACTCGACGTGACATCGCGAACGAAGCTCTGGTCGATCTTCAGTGCGTCGACCGGGAAACGCTTGATGTAGCTCAAGCTCGAGTAGCCGGTGCCGAAGTCGTCGATGGAGAGATGGATGCCCATCTCCTTCACGGTGCGCAGCGTCTCGATCGTCGCGTCGGCGTCCTGGAGGAGGATGCTCTCGGTGAGTTCGAGCTCGAGCCCGCTCGGATCGAGGCCCGTCTCCTCGAGGACGCTCGCGATGCGCACTTCGAGATCCGGCTGACGGAACTGGACCGAGGACAAGTTCACGGCCATGCGCACGTGCGGGAGACCGGCTTCGCGCCAGGCTTGGTTCTGGCGGCACGCCTCGCGGAGCACCCACTCGCCGATGGGGACGATCAGGCCCGATTCCTCGGCGATCGGGATGAATTGACCCGGCGAGATCATGCCGAGTTCCGGGTGTTTCCAGCGCAGTAGCGCCTCGAAACCGACGATTGCGCCGGTCCTCAGGTCGACGCGCGGTTGATAGAAGAGCGTGAGTTCTCCGCGCTCCAACGCGTAGCGCAAGTTCGATTCGAGCGTCAGGCGCTCGAACGTGCTGGAGTTCATCGCCGTCGTGGAGAAGCGGATGCCGTGCAACTGTTCCTGACGCGCGCGGCCCATCACCTTGCGTGCCGACTCGTACAGCTCGCTCGCGTTCGACCCATCGTGCAGGTGTACGGAGATGCCGACGTTGACTTGGATGGCGAACTTGCGGCCGTCGAGTTCGATCGGCTTTTCGAGCTGTTGCTGGATTCGGCGCGCGACTTTGTAGGCCTCTTGAGTGCGCTCTTGACGCTCGAGCAGCACGGTGTACTCACGGCCTTCGAGCAAGATGACGGG
>CAZKIY010000198.1:2162-7778 GCA_964552875.1 uncultured Planctomycetaceae bacterium | reverse complement strand
GCGCAGCGTCGTCCCGCGGGCGCAGCGTCGTCCCGCGGGCGCAGCGTCGTCCCGCGAGCTCCGCCGCTCGACTTGGACGCCGAGAGCCCGCCCGACGACTGCGTGTGCAGCCGTCGGGCGGGCTCTCGTTCGGCGAGGGCGCTCGAGCGCCCTCACCCGAGGGCGCGATGAAGCGCCCCCACTCGCGAGGGCGCTTTTCAGCGCCCCCGCACTCGAATCACAGCGCCCAGACTTGCTGGTAGCCGTTCGACACGTTGAAGGTCGAAGCCGTGCAGAACGCGGCCGCGTTGCGGTACCAGACTTGGTACGTGCGGACATCGCCCGCCGCCACGGCGCCGCGGATGCTGATCGGCTGATCCGCGCCGACCGGGTACTGCGACGAGCCCAGCGAGTTGAGCTTCGTGCCGAGGCGGATGATCGAGCCCGCCGCGCAACGCAGACCGTCGCCGAACGCGGCGCCCGCGCCACCCGACTGCTGCGTCGTGCCCTGGAAATACAGGGCCGAGCTGTCCGGCATGCCGTTGCCGACGAGGGCCAACGTGTCCGCGCTGACGCTGGCCGTGCCGGTCGTCGTGAGGGACGCGCCCGTTCCGAGCGAGTTCAAGCAGCCCTCGTTGTTGCCGGGCGTGCTGTTGTTGGCGCACGGGCAGGCCGTACCCGAACCGTCGCCGAAGCAGAATGCGAAGGACGCCGGACCGCCGACGCCCGGGGCGTCCACGTTCGTCGTGCTCGTGCCCGCGATCTTCCAGTGACCGAGGGTCGCGAGGCCCGTCGTCGGGGCCGCGTTCGCGTCGAAGCGGAAGGTGAAGGTCGTGCCCCAGCGGATCGCGTTGCCGTTCGCGTTGGCCCCGAACGTTTGCGCCGCGTTCCAGGTGATCGCGCCGCCGCTCTGGCTGACAAGCCAGTCCGTGCCGTCGCGCGTCGCGCTGCCCTCGCCGTCGCCCGAGTGGTAGGCGACGTCGCCGAAGCCGATGTTCGAGAGCGTGACGCCCGCGCCGATCGGAACCGAGAACGAGTAGACCGAGCGGTCGTTGTTCAGGTTCTGGACGGCGTACTCGTAGTGGTGGAGGCCGCCCGCGATGGGCGTCGCGCGGAAGCCGACGATCAGGAGGCCGTCACCGGGGACCTGGATCTCGTTCAGGGTGACCGCGGCGTCCACGGCCTTCCAAGCCCGCAGCGCGTACTGCGCGCGCTGCGTCGAACCCGTGAATCCGAACGTCCAGGCCGTGCCCGAACCGGAGACCGTGGCTTCGCGCCACGACTCGTTGTTGTTCTGCTTGCCGGCTGCCGCATCGTCCGGCGTCACGTAGTGCCCGGTGCCGAAGTAGCGCGTCGTGCCGCCCGTGACCTCGAGGTCCGCGACGTCGACTTGAACGCGACGCGCGATCGAGCCACCCCAGGCCGGGTTCGCGGGCGGGTAACTGTAGCCACCCGTGTGCGCATTGACCTGCCACTTCGGGCCGAGGCCGCTCTGCGAACCGTTACGGCTGGCCGTGTACGGATCGGAGCACTTGACGCCGAGGTGCGACCCGTCCGTGGACTGGCAACCGCTGCAGCACAGACCTTGGCTCAGCGCGAAAAAGCCATGCTTCAGCCAACCCTGGCCGACCTGCTCGAACTGGCCGGCACCGTTGACGACCTTGTAGCGGTAGAGCGTCTGTCCGATCACCGGGTGCTGGTTGTTGCTGGAGATCCAGTTCAGCCAGACGTCGCCGATGTTGCAGGACGTCGTGCCGATCGCCAAGGCTTCGATGTTGCCCACCGCCGTGTAGTTCGCGACCCCGTTCAGGTCGCCGACGATGACGTCGGGCCCGCCAGTGGTCGCCGTCGGCGTGCATTGTGCGGATGCCGTCTGCGAGAGTGCCGCGAGGCCGAGGAAGGCCAGAGCGGCGACTGTCTTGCGCTGCCAGTTATTCGTCATGATCGGATGGGTTTTCTAGGGAGTCCGAGAGTGCGACGGCGACAACTCACGCCGTCGGAGAGAGTGACCACAGCGCGCGGACGTGCCGTGGAACGTTCGAAGATACAGGGCATCCCGCGTTCGGGGTGGAAGAATTGCCCGTGTCCAGGTGACCCTTGGGTGAAAGGTATCCCGGCCAGGAACACGGGGTCGCTGGGTCCCGTGGAGCACGATTCCGGGCTTGAAATTCCCTCGGAATCCTGTCGCCACACCCCGACCCTGGGCTGGGCGCGGCCGGATGCTTCAGGCCGTCCTCAGGGCGCCCGAGGACTCGGTTCGATGGCCACGGCGCAGTGGAGCCCCCCGGACCTGCGCTGCGTCTCGCCGCAGCGCACCGGCAGGATGCGGACCTCGGAACCGAGTCCTTCTGCGATGCGTTGGGTCGCCAGCGCATCGAGGGGCTCGAAGATCCCGCCGTAAACCGGCTGCAGGTACACGCCGCGCAGGTGGACGCCGTTCAGGGGGTTCAAGCTGCGCGCCTCATCCGACAGACCGGGCACGGCGACCAGCTTCCATCCCAGTCCGCCGAGTGCGGCCGCGACGCGCGTGCGATCCCCCTCACGACGACGGAGCGACGTGAGATAGGCGAAGGAGTCGGTATCGATGCCGAGCTCCGCTTGGGTGGCATCCCCCATTCGCGCGGCGGTCCACAGGTCGAGCGCGAGGAGAAATCGTTGCAGGTTCCCGACGCCGGAGTCCTCGGGGCCGGCGGCGAACTTCTGTGCGAAATCGAGCGTGAAACGGCCGCCGCTGTGCTGAGCGGCTTGGAAGATGGGCCCGAGTCGCCCGAAGAACTCCGCGTGACGATCGGCGTCGGCATCCTCGAGCGCGAGACGCGCGCCTTCCGGGTCGAGGAGCCGCGCGCGCTCCAACGCAGCGATCCCGCAGCGGATGATCGTGCGGGCGGCGGTGCTCGTGTCGAGGACGAAGGCGACGACTCCGTCCGGCGTCGCGCGCACGCTGACCTCGAGGTCGATGTGGAACGAGACGGCCGGGAGGACGATGCAACCGTCGACGCCGAACTCGGCGCGGAACGCCGCGAGGACTTCGTCGCGCGTGAGTCCAAGTGCCCGATTTCGCGCGATTTCGGCCTCTCCGATGAGGAGCGAACGCGTACCCGACTTCGGATCGCGCACGGCCAGGAGGTTCCCGCCCTGGAAGAGGAGTCGCGACGCACGCACTTCGCGCCCGCTCTCCGAGAACCCCTCCAGCGCGAGGCTTTCCGCGGGCGCGAAGCGCGTGCCATCTTCACCGCGACTCGCGTAGCGCGGTGCGAGCCAGACGACGGCGCGTCGGCCGCTGCTCTCGACATGACCGGGCTTCGCGGAGTCCTGCGCCCACTGCGCGAGAGGCAGAGGCGATTCGACGAGCGTGATGCGGCCCGCACGTGACTCGGCCAGCGTGCGCGATTCGCGCTCGACGGCGGCGAAGTGTTGAGTCTCGACGCCGGCGACGATCTCGGCGTCGGGCAGTGCGCGCGCGAGGTCGCGCAAGACGTCCATCGCGCCGCCCTCGCCGGGACGCGCGTAGTCGGTGGCGCTGGAGATCTGCAGTCGCATCGCGGCGGCGTCGTGTTCGCCGCACTCCGTTGCGACGCCGAAACCCGGGATGGTCGGTCGGTACACGAAAGGGAGCGCAGCGATCTGCGCGAGCACCACCTCGCGCGAGCGCCCGGCTCCGAGCTCGCGCGCGACGACGTCGAGCAGCGGCTCGGAGTCCGGCATCGCGAAGGAATCGAGCCAATCCAGCGGGAATCCCGCGCGTTCGAGCCGTGCCGCGGGCGTGCGGCGGTCGGCGCCGCCTTGATCCAACTGAGCGAAGGCCGTGACGAGCGTGGCCCGCAGTCCGTCGCGCGCGAGCCGCTCCGCGATCGTGCGCGCCGAGCGTGCATCGACACCGGCGGCTGCGTGCAGGACTAGAGCCTCACGGGCGCGGCTCAGGATCGGCGCACGAAAACCACGCAAGCTGGGCCGCTCGTCGATCGCAGCGCGCCAGATCGCGAGCCGATCGGGCTCGATCGCAGGACGCAAGACCATGACCTCCCCGGCGAAGAGGAGCGCGAGTGAGAGGATCATGACTTGCGCCGTGCGCGCGCTCTCCACGCGAAGAACCCGAGGAGGGTGAGGACTCCGAGCGAGAGGAGTGCGAGGACGTCCATCACCTTCCGGAACCCGCTCTTCTCGGCCTGCGCGACCGGCAGAGCGGAAGACCCCACGGGGGCGGCCGCCGCTTCCGCGACGACGATGCGGAAGTGGTCCTCGAACGAGCGGCGCAGGATGCGGTCCGAAAGCCTGCGCAGGAGGTCTTCGGGCAGCGCCAAATCGTCGACGGTGCCCGTGCCGAGCGACTGAGCACGCACGTTGGCCATGACCTCCTCGAGCTGGCTCGACGGTTCGGCCTGTGGCGGCGTCGCGAAGAGGACGAGACAACCCGTGAAGAGGTGCGCGGTCATGGAGTCCGACCAGTTTGGCTCGGAATCGCTCGCGTTGCACGCGGGCTCGCGGCGCTCGACGCATTCCGCGCCGGGCAGCCCACGTCGCGAGTCGCTACTGCGGCCCGCATCCGGAGCTGCTAGAACGCGCGTGTGACCGAATTCGCCGCTGGTGTCCGAATCGTGCGACACGGCACGGTCGATTCGACTTCGGAGCGCGCGTTCGCGGAGATCGCGGCCGGTCGAGCGCGGCACATGGACGTCCATGTCGCGACCGAACAGACCAGCGGTCGTGGTCGGCACGGACGCGCGTGGCGCAGTCCGCCGGGCGCGGGGCTCTACGCGAGCTTCGTTCTCCTCCCCGAGCGGCCCTCTAACGGCGCCGCGTTGACGATCGCACTCGGACTCGCGTGTCTCGACGCCGTCCGGCGACTCGGACTCGCGCGCGCGCGCCTGAAGTGGCCCAACGACGTCGTCGTCGACGGCGCGAAGTTGGCCGGAGTGCTGGCCGAGACCCGTGACCTCGATCCGCGCCGACCGGCGTACGTCGCGGGCATCGGGGTCAACGTGGCGGCGCACGAATTCCCGGCGGATCTCGTCGCCGAGCGACCCGTGACGAGTCTCGCACTGTGCGGGATCGCGTGCGACGTCGAAGCCGTGCTCGTTGCTCTCGTCCTAGCGGTGCAACAGCGCACGCGAGCGATCGAACACGATCCAGCGCGACTCGAGCTCGACTTCGTCGAGGCCGCCGGACTCACGTCACGACGCGTCCGCGCCGAGGTCGCCGCGGGCCCCGTCGTCGGCATCTTGATCGCGTTCTCGGTGGTCGACGGATTGCGGATCCGCACGGACTCCGGGAGCGAGTCGCGCTTTGCGCTGGAGCACGTGCGCGCGCTCTCGAGCATCGAATGAGCGCGCGAGTACGCTCAGCACGCGTGAAGAAGTCGGAGCGTGCGGGCTCGGGGAAGCAGACGGCGCCGCTCCGCGGCACGAGCGCGCGCGACTTCATCGCGGTCTCGGAGTTCCGCGCTGGATTCGGTCGAGATCGAAGCGACCGCTGCTAGCATCTTCGCCCCACAACGGAGCTTCTCCCCCATGCCTCGACCCGATGGCCGCGCGCCAGAAGACCTTCGACCCGTCACGTTCCAGCGCGCCTTCACGCGCGCGCCAGGCTCCGTCCTCGCGAGCTTCGGCAACACGCGCGTCCTGTGCACTGCGATGGTCC
>CAZKIY010000198.1:0-2062 GCA_964552875.1 uncultured Planctomycetaceae bacterium | reverse complement strand
GGCTCCGTCCTCGCGAGCTTCGGCAACACGCGCGTCCTGTGCACTGCGATGGTCCAGGACAGCGTGCCGCCGTTCCTCCACGGACGCGGCAAGGGTTGGTTGACGGCCGAATACTCGATGTTGCCCTCGTCCACGGACTCGCGGAAATCGCGCGACCGTGTGGGCAACACCGACGGTCGATCCGTGGAGATCCAACGGCTCGTCGGTCGCTCCTTGCGCGCCGTCGTCGACACCACCGTCTTCGGCGAACGCACGGTGTGGGTCGATTGCGATGTGATCCAAGCCGACGGCGGCACCCGCACGTGCGCGATCACGGGCGCCTGGGTCGCGCTGCACGATCTGTTCACGCGCATGGAAGAAAAGCGCCAACTGCGCTCGTGGCCGCTCAAGTGCCAACTCGCGGCGATCTCCGTCGGGGTGTTCGAGAAGACGCCCGTCGTGGACCTCAACTACGCCGAGGACAGCAAGGCCGAGACCGACATGAACCTCGTCATGACGGGCGAGGGCAAGTTCGTCGAGGTCCAAGGTGCCGCGGAGGGCGCGCCATTCGACCGCGGCGAACTGGACCAGATGCTCGAGCTCGGGACGGCGGCGTGCCGGCGGCTGTTCGAACTCCAGCTCGCGGCGTTGAAGCCGGCCTAGCGTGCGGCTCCTGGTCGCGACCTCGAACCAAAAGAAACTCGCGGAGTTCGCGCGGCTTTTCGCGTCGCAGGACCTCGAGCTCGTGACGCCGGCGATGTGCGGTGGACTCCCGGACGTCGTCGAGGACCAGCCCTCGTTCCGCGGCAACGCGGCGAAGAAGGCGCAGTCGGCCAGCTTGCACTCGCGCACGTGGTCACTCGCCGACGATTCGGGTCTCGAGGTCGACGCGCTCGGAGGAGCGCCGGGAGTGCACTCCGCGCGTTTCGCCGGCGCGCACGGCGATGACGCGGCGAACAACCGCGTGCTGCTCGAGCGACTGGAGGACGTTCCCGACGCGGAGCGCGGTGCGCGCTTCGTGTGCGCGCTGGCGCTCGCGCGACCGGACGGCACGATCGCGCTCGAAGTCGAGGGCCTGGCGCGCGGCACGATCTTGCGCACACCGCGCGGCACGCACGACTTCGGCTACGACCCGCTCTTTCTCTTCACAGAGCCGGGCTTCGCGCAGACCGGCCGCGGGTTCGCGGAGCTCGACACGGCGGAGAAGTCCGCGGTGAGTCATCGAGGTCGTGCATTGCGCGAGCTCGCGGCGCGATTGCCCGAGGTGCTCCGCGCCGCACGCGACGCGCATCCGGCGTAGCCGTTCATCGAGCTGCCCCAGCGTGGCGGTTTTCCCCTTCCAAGGGGTCCTCGGGGCGGGCGGCTGGTCCGGCAAGGCCGTTTCTGCTTCCACTAAACCTACCGGGGAGCCCTACTTCTCGTGTCCCCAAATAGCATGCTGGTCCTCTCCTTCATTCCGCGCCTTGCCCGATGCCACTCCTGACTTGATGTCGAACGTTATGAAAGCTGGACGGTCACCGTTGGATTCTATGTCAATGTCGAGGGTGACTTGTTCTCGACTCGCAGAAATAGTCGCCGCTGAATCGAGATCGTCGCTCTGGTTCAGTAAACTCAGCATTGAGTGCCCCTGTCCCGACATAAGGCGGCTTGCAGCGTACTGTCCGGCGTAGTCGGTTGAGAGTTCCAGGAGCGAGACAACACCAGCCTCGGTTACAGGGCCGCCCGCTGGCGACCCAATGGCGTTGATCGAAATCTGCGCCACAGGCTCCGCCTGACACATTGGCGCAAACATCCGCAGAAAAGGAAGTCCCGTGGCCCCCTCCGTCCCGAGAATGGCGACGACCGCCCCCTTGGCATTGACCAGCCTCAGCTCACTAATCGTTAGGACCTCGGGCTGCATCGTAGATTGCGACTTGGCTTGAAGGGCCTGCACATTGTACACAACAATCCCAGCGAGCGTACAGCCAAGGCCCATCCGAACAAGCGACTTGGACGCGATCACAGAGTAACTCCTTGCGGAACAGGAATGAAGAGGAGAGATGACCAACACCGTAGCATACTAGCATCCGCCACAGCACCTCGC
>CAZKIY010000197.1:0-7804 GCA_964552875.1 uncultured Planctomycetaceae bacterium | reverse complement strand
AACTTGCGTCGACTGTGGCGCTTCGTCGATCGCCGCGAGCGCCGGGACGGCCGCGCTCTCTCCACGACGGACGTGGCTCGTTTCCTCGTCGCCTACGAATCGGATCGCGGCCGTCGTCATGAGCTGTGGCGTTCGATCCGAGGAGCCCACGCGCGCCGCGCGATCTGGCATCGCATCGCCTGGTTCCTCGATCGCGGATGAAACCGTTCGGCACGTGTGCCGAGTTCACGCGCTCGCGGCGAACCCGAGCGACGGGATCATTCCGACGCGGACGTTTCGATGCGCACGCGCGGATAGAGCGGACCGTCGGCCGACGAAACCGCTCGCAGCAGGCGCTGGCCCGCTCGGCTCTGTCGAAGGCGACGCAACGGTGAGCGCACGCGCGTGTTCTCTCGCTGGAGACGGTCGAGGAGATCGCGCTCGATCGCGCGGGCTTCGTCGACGAGCCCCGAGGTCTCGAGCACGAGTGCGCGTGTCCCGAGGATCACGATGCGGTCGGCGAGTTCCGCCCCGAATCGGCGCACGAGGTCCTCGGCTGCGGCGCTCCAAGCGAGAGCTGCGGCGTGATCGTGCGCTTGGAGCAGTGCGATGCGCGCGCGGACGCCCGAGACGAGCGCCGTGATCCGGTTCAACCCCATCTCGCCCGAGAGCGCGGCCGCGCGTTCGAGCATCGCGGCCGCGGAGGGGTCGCTGTTTTCCCACAAGAGGATCCCGAGGAACGTGCGCGCCAACGCTTGGCCGCGACGATCCTCGATCTCCTCGGCGACGCGCAGTGACTCCCGCAACTGCGCTTCGGCTTCCACCATGCGATCCACGTCGAGATGGAGTTGCCCGAGCCGCGCCAGCGCCTCGGCCTCGAGGCGACGTTCGCCGGCCTCGCGCGCGAGTCGCACCGCGCGCGCTGCGGACGCCAGAGCGCGACCGGGCTCGCCCGAGCTGCGGTAGATCCGCGCGCGCAAGAGGTACGCGGTGCCGAAGATCCCCGGACGCGCGTGCTCGGCATCGTCGCGCAGGATGTCGATCGCGCGATCGGCGTGGTTCATCGCGTCCTCGACGCGATCCTCGAGCACGTCGACGATGCCCTGCGCCAAGTGGGCCAGAGCCTCCTGCGGCGGCGTCGCGGCGTGAGCCAGCGAGCGTTCGGCGTAGGTCCGCGCGTCCTCGAGGTCTCCGACGTGCGCCTGAACGAGTGCCAGACGGCGCAGCGATTCCGACAGTTCCTTCCGCGCATCGGCGCGCTCGAACAAGTCGACGGCGTTCTTCAGCAGCCCGCGCGCGAGCCCGAATTGGCCCGTGCTGGTCGCAAAGCGCGCGTGGAGCAAGTACACGCGGCCCGCGGAACGCGGATCGATCTCGGGGTCGAAGGCGGAGTCCGACAGACGATCGAGCGCGACACGCTGGTCCTCGCGCATCCCGAGTCGATCGGCGGCGTCGGCCGCTGCTTCCAGGAGTTCGATGCGATGACGTTCGCGTTCCGCACTCGGCGGTCGACGGTCGAGAGCTGCGAGGCCGGCGCGCGAGACCGCGAGGACGCGTTGCGTCTGGCCGTTCTTGAGGAGCCGCGCCAGTAGATCGGGGACGGCTTCGAGCAACGCATCGTCGAGGCCGGCCTTTCCGAGATGGAACGCGCGCTGGAATTCGTCTTCGAGGCTCTCGCCACCCACCGCGAGGAGCGCGTCGGCCGCAGCCTTGTGCAGACGTACGCGTTGTTCCTTGCTGAGCGCGCGATAAACGGCTTCGCGCAGAGCAGGCCTCGCGAATCGATAGCGCGAGCCCGACGGCGCGAGCCAACCCGCGCGGACGAGGCGCGCGAGCAGCGCATCGAGATCGGTGCGGCGCGCTTTCGGGAATGCGACCAAGAGGAAATCGACCTCGATCCGACCACCGACGACGGCCAGACGCCGCAACCACGCGCGCTCCTCCGTGGACAAGCGCTTGTACGAGTCCGCGATCGCTTCGCGGAGCGAGGAAGGCATGGGCAGGGCGTCGGGCTCGATCGAGAGAATCAGTCCCGTACCGTCGGGATGCTCGGAGGCGTCCCCTTTGTGGATGAGCCCGCGCAGAAGCTCGGCGAGGAGTCCGGGATTTCCGCGGCTCCGCTTCTGGAACACGTCCGCCAGACGCAGTCGCGGCGCCGTGTGGTGGAAGGTGCGTTCGACGAGCTCGACGACGTGGTTCGGTGCGAGGAGCGCGAGCTTCAGCTCGAGCGGTCCGGCGCCGAGGCTCGCGAGACGCGCGCGCAGGGACTCCATCGCCGCCGCCGAACGCACGGGCGCTTCGTCGCGAACGGACACGAGGAACAGCGCCCGTCCGCCGCGCAACGACTCCGCGGCGCGCGCGATCGACTCGAGCGTGCCCTCGCCCGACCACTGCGCATCGTCGAGGTGAACCGCGATCGGTGAGCGCCGCGCGAGCGCCGCGATCCACTCGCCCAGCGCGAGAGGCAATGCACCCGCGGACGCGGTCGCCGCAGTCGCGTCGAGAGCCGCGAGCAGCGTCTCGACGTGGCTCGGCGGAACCAGTGCGGCGAGATCCGCACGCTCGCGCGGACCGGGTTGCGTGCCGGCGGCGAGTCGGATCCAGCGCTCGAGCATGCGCAGGATCGGCTTGCACGGACGGTCTTGCTCGAGCGCGCGTGATCGACCCGACAGGACGAGCGGCGGTGCGAGACCCGCGCGCGCGCGTCCGGCCCACTCGAGGACGAGGCGCGTTTTCCCGACTCCGGCGGGACCGTGGATCCACACGCAGCGCGGACCGCTCGCGCTCGCTTCCCACTCGCGCGCGATGGCTGCGAGTTCTTCCTCGCGTCCGACGAGCGGCGTGGGATGCGCGAGTTCGCCTTCGCCCGCGCCGATCCTCCGCGTGAGCACGAGGGTGTCGAGTTCGCCACGCCACCACGTGCCCGACTCCTCCTCGGTGAAACGCGCGGCGATCTCGTGCGCCGTCGGACGTCTTGCCGGATCGCGTCGCAGGATGTCCTCGAGATTGCGGTCGAGGAACGGCGACACTTGGGGCACGAGCCGCGAAGGCGCCACGAAGCGTGCGGTCGCGATCGCCGCGATCAGCCGATCCGCATCCGGCGCGAGGAGCGCGGCGCGCGCGATCCATCCGCTCGATCCGGAGCGTTCGAACGTGCCGTGCTGACGCGATTCCGCGCCGCGCGCCGCGTCGATCGCGAACGGATGCGCTCCGGTCGCGAGTTCGTAGAGCAGGATGCCGAGCGCGAAGACGTCGCTCGCCGGCCCGACCGCCGCACCTTGCGCGACCTCGGGAGCGACGTAGGCCAAGCTGCCGGCGCGCGCGCCGCTGTCCGGCTCGGACGCGATCGGCCGCGCGAAACCGAGGTCGAGGAGGACGGCATTGCCGTCGGCATCGAAGCGCGCGTTCTCGGGCTTCACGTCGCCGTGCACGAAACCCGCGAGGTGGAGCGCCCCCAGGCCTGCGGCCAGCGAGCGTCCCGCCGCGCGCACCAGCGGTTCGGGCGCGGCTCCGTCGCGAGCCAGCCGTGCGCGCAAGGTTTCGCCCGGGACATGGGTCAGGACCAAGTACCGCCCGAGTTCGTCGCGCCCGGCGGCGAGGACGCGCACGATGTTCTGGTGAGCGACCGCGGAGCCCGCGCGGGCTTCCGCTTCGAATCGCGCACGGGCGCGCGGATCCGACTCGAGGTGGGCGTGCAGCCGCTTCACCGCGACGGTGGCACCCGCCGGGAAGTCACCGAGGGCTTCGTCGAGCGTCGCCCGGAAGACCGTGCCCGTCGCACCGGACCCGATCTCGCCGCCGAGCGTGAAGCGCGGACCTCGGCCGCCGTCTGTGTTGGCACTCCTCCTCACGGCGTTCCGCGCACCGTAGCACACGCGCTGCGACGCTTCGCGGCCGAGTGTCGCTCGCGCAATGGTCCTGGACGGACCCGCGCGCACCGGGGAAGATTCGCGGCCCGCGTTCGCGCGTCGAGGTCCTTGCATGCCGCTCGAAGTCCACAACACGCTGACGAGGAAGAAGGAACCGTTCCGCCCGCTCGAGGCCGGCGTGGTGCGCATGTACAACTGCGGCCCGACCGTATACGGACGCGCGCACATCGGGAATTTCCGCGCCTACCTGTTCGCGGACACGTTGCGGCGTTGGCTGGAGTGCTCCGGCCTCACCGTGAAGCAGGTGATGAACATCACCGACGTCGGGCACCTGCTCGACGACGCCGAGGAGGGCGAGGACAAGATCGAGGCGCAAGCGCGGCGCGAGAAGCTCGATCCGTGGGCGATCAGCCGTCGTCACACCGAGCAGTTCTTCCTCGATCTGAAGGACCTCGGTTGCTTGCCGGCGATGGTCTACCCGAAGGCCAGCGATCACATCGAGGAGATGCTCGTGATGATCGAGGGTCTGGTCGCGAAGGGCTACGCGTACCAGGTCGGCGAAGACGTCTATTACGAGGTCGCGAAGTTCCCGCGTTACGGGCGCTTGTCCGGAAACACCGTGGCCGAGCTCGACGCCGGTGCGCGCATCGGCGTGCGCGAAGAGAAGCGCCATCCGGCTGATTTCGCGCTGTGGAAGAGCGACGCGCAACACGTGATGAAGTGGGCGAGTCGTTACGGCGCGAACGGTTTCCCGGGTTGGCACATCGAGTGCTCGGCGATGTCGCGGCGTCACCTCGGCGATCGGATCGACATCCACACGGGCGGCGAGGACAACATCTTCCCGCACCACGAGTGCGAGATCGCGCAGACCGAAGCGTTCACGGGCGAGCCGTTCTCGACGTACTGGATGCACACGAAGTTCCTGCAGGTCGACGGCGGGAAGATGAGCAAGCGCCTGGGCAACTGCTATTCGCTCGACGACGTGCGCGCGAAGGGTTTCTCGATCCGTGCGCTGCGGTTCTGCCTCATCCGCGGGCACTACCGGACGCCGCTGAACTTCACGTGGGAGATCCTGCGCGAGGCGACGAGCGTCCTGGAGAACCTCGACGACCTCATAGTTCGGTTGCGACGCATCCAAGGGGGACAAGCCGGTTCGCCGAGCGCCGACGACGGACTCGACGAAGTCGGTGAAGCGATCCACGAGTTCCGCTCGGGCATGGACGACGACTTGAACGTGCCGCGCGCGACCGCGGCGCTCATGGCGTTGCGGTCGCTCGCCGTCGAGGAACGCCTCGGTTCGATGGCCGCCGCGCAAGCGTTGCAGTTCATGGTCCACACCGCGAGTCGCACGCTCGGCTGCATCCAGGTCGAGGAAAGTTCCTTGGGCTCGGAAGTCGAGGCCAAGATCCGCGCGCGTCTCGCTGCGCGCAAAGCCAAGGATTTCGCGCGCGGGGATGCACTGCGCGACGAACTCGTCGCGATGGGAATCGCGCTCGAAGACACGGCGAAAGGCGTCTTGTGGAAACACAAAGCGACGGGCGCCGGCGGGGGACCGATCACGTGAACGGTGCGGCAGGCGCGGATCGCATCGCGCTGCGCCTCCTTCCGATCGACGCCGAGCTCCAGAGCGTCGCCGAGAGCGGCGCGGCGGCGTTCACTACGCGCTACGGCGTGCGCGCCGACGACTTCGAGTTCTTCGTCCGCGACGTCGTCGAGCCGAACATCGCCCACCTGCAACGCGTGCCACGTGCCGTGCCGTTCGGTGCGTACCTCGCCGTCGAGGCCGCGACCAGCACGGCCGTCGGCGCTTGCGCTTTCGTGACCGGCCCGCACGAGCGTGCAGTGGAGATCGCGTACTTCACTTTCCCGACGTGCGCAGGTCGCGGGATCGCGACGGCGATGGCGCTGGAACTCGTGACGATCGCACGCGGATCCAAGCTGGTCGACGTCGTCTTCGCGCACACGCTGCGCGAGTCGAATGCTTCGACACGCGTCCTCGCGCGTGCGGGCTTCGGGAACCGCATGGACCTCGTTCACCCGGAAGACGGCCCGATCTGGCGGTTCGAGCTGACTCTTTGGAACTGACGCTCCCGTGGAAATTCATTCGACCTCCGCGCCCGATCCGCGGCGCTGGATCGGCCTCTTCGCGGCCATGTCCGCGCCGTTCCTCGGAGTCGTCGACTTCTTCGTCCTCAACCTCGCATTGCCCGAGATCGAGCGCGATCTCCACGCGAGCTACGCGCAACTCGAACTCGCGATCGCGCTCTACGGTCTCGGCATGGCCGTCTTCGTCGTCACCGGCGGACGCCTCGGCGACACGTACGGACGTCGACGCGTGTTCCTGTCGGGTCTCGTCGCGTTCGTCGTCGCGTCCGTGCTCGTGGCCGTGGCACCCAGCGCGTGGTTCCTGCTCGGCGCGCGGTTGGTGCAGGGCGTGGCGGCCGCCGTTCTCTTCCCGCAAGTCTTGGCGCTCGTCACGGTTCTGTTCCCCGATCACGAGCGGCCGCGTGCGTTCGCGTACTTCGGCCTGACCGTCGCGACCGCGTCGATCGCCGGGCAACTCCTGGGCGGATTCCTCCTCGATCTCGACCTCTTCGGACTCGGTTGGCGCGCGCTGTTCCTCGTCAACGTTCCGATCGGAGCCGTCGCATTCGTCGTCGCGCGACGCACGCTGAGCGAGAGTCTGTCCGAGAACCCACCGGGGATCGACGTCGTCGGCATCCTGCTCGCCACGACGGCCTTGTCGTGCGTGCTCGTGCCGCTGACACTCGGGCACGAGGAAGGTTGGCCGACTTGGGCCAGCGCGATGCTCGCGGCGGCGATCCCTGCGATCGTCGTGTTCATCCTGTACGAGCGACGCACGAAGGAGCGCGGGCACGATCCGTTGGTCGATCTCACGCTCTTCGAGCTCGTCGGCTACCGACGTGGGCTCCTCGTCGTCGCGTCGTACTTCCTCGGCGCCGGTTCGCTGTTCCTCGTGCTGTCGTTCTTCGAGCAGAGCGGACTCGGACGCGAGCCCATGCGCGCCGCGATGTCGTTCGTGCCCTCGGGAATCGCGACGTTCGTCGCCTCATCGCTCGCGACGCGGCACGCCGAGCGCAAACCCACGTTGTTCCTCTACGGCGGACTCACGTGCGTGCTCACTGGCCTGTTCGTCCTCGTCAGCGCGCTGGCCTTGCTCGACGGGACCGCGCGTGACGTCGGAATCGGGACAGGACTCGCGCTCTATGGATTCGGAAACGGCGCGATCTCACCCGTGTTGTATTCGACGATCTTGCGCGGTGTTCCCGGACGAAGCGCCGGTTCCGCCGCGGGCGTGCTCGCGACCGTGCAGCAAGTCGCGGCCGCACTCGGCGTCGCGATCATCGGTCTCACGTTCATGACGGCGCTCGGCAGCGGGAAGGGGCCCGCCGCTTACGCTCACGCAGCGGCGATCGCGTTGGGAGTGAACGTGGCCTCGATCCTCGGCGCGTTCCTCTTCGCTCTTCGCTTGCCACGACGGAGGGCCAGCGAGCCGTCGGCGCCCATGGTCGAACCGGGCTGACCGTCGATTGCCCCGCGATTCAGCCGCGACTTCGGACAGCACCGCGCGTCAAGTCTTCGGGGCGTCGAGGGACGCCCGGGTCCTATCGGCGAGGCTCGTGTCGATCGGAGGGTGTCTCGAAGGTCCGAGAGGTGTTGATCATGCTGAAACGGCGCGAGTGCTCCGTGGTGACCCAGCGAGGAAGCATCGGCAGCTCGAGCACACTTTCATTGCGGGACGCGTTACGGTGAGCGGAAAGCTCGGATGCGACAGGCCACGCGGCACCTTGGCCTCCGTCCTTCGACAGGCCAGGATCGAAGAGGAATCGCGATGAAACGTCTCGACTTCATGGTGCGGATCGAGAAGGAACCGAGAAGTGCGATGTGCGCCGAGCGAGCTTCGAAGATCGCGCGCCGTTCGTCCTCTTACAGCG
>CAZKIY010000196.1:0-7831 GCA_964552875.1 uncultured Planctomycetaceae bacterium | reverse complement strand
TCGAGGCGCGCCTCGATGGACGCTTCGTCAAGGCGGTCGATCTGTTGATCGCCTGCGAAGGCCAGGTCATAGCAACGGGGGTCGGCAAAGCGGGCCTCGTCGCGCAGAAGATCTCGGCCACGTTGGCTTCGACGGGCACGCCCTCGTCGTATTTGCACCCCACGGATGCGCGGCACGGCGACCTTGGGCGGTTGCGAGCGCGCGACGTCCTCTTCGTGTTGTCGAACTCGGGCGAGTCGGCGGAAGTCGTCGCGTTGCTCGGGCCGGCGCGCAAGATCGGGGCGCCGATCCTGGCGATCACGGGAGAGCCGAATTCGTCGCTCGGGAGGCATGCGGACGTCGTGCTCGACATCGGGCGCGTGCAGGAAGCGTGTCCTCTGAACCTCGCGCCGACGGCCAGCACCTCGGCGATGCTCGCGATGGGCGACGCACTGGCGATGGTCGTCTCGCAGGAACGCCGGTTCAGCCGTGAGGACTACGCCCTGTATCACCCGGCGGGAGCGCTCGGGCGCAAGCTCATGAAGGTGCGCGAGGTCATGCGTACGGGCGAACAGATGCCGGTCGTCGCGGCGGGCACGACGATTCGCGACGTGATCCTCGTCATGAATCGCACGCCGGGTCGCCCGGGCGCGGCGTTGATCGTCGACGGTGCGAAGAAGCTCGTCGGCATCTTCACGCACGGCGATTTGGCGCGCCTGTTGGAACAGCGCGGCACGGTCGACGTCGGTGCGATCGTCGACGCGCACATGGGCCGGAACCCGAAGGTCGTCGGGCCGGATCAGCTCGTCGAGGAAGCCCAGCACCTCTTGCGCGAGCATCGCATCGACCAGATCCCCGTCGTGGATGCGGATCGTCGTCCTTTGGGTCTCGTCGACGTGCAAGACATGCTCGACGTCAGGATCTGATCGATGTCCAGCGCGAAACACACGGAAGTCCTGCGCCGGGCGCGGCTCCTCGCACTCGACGTCGATGGCACGTTGACCGATGGGTCGATCGTGCTGCTGGGCGGATCGGCGCTTGAAAAACCGCAGGAAATTCAACGTTTCGACGTGCGTGATGGGATCGCGATGCGTTGGCTCGCCGATGCGGGAATCAAGTTGGCGTGGATCAGCGGGCGCGGGGCCGGCGTCACATCGGCGCGCGGTGTCGAACTCGGCATCCATCACGTCGCGCTGCGCGTGCCCGACAAGTTCGTCGAGCTCGAGCGGTTGCAGGCGCGGCTCGGTATCGATCCCACGGACACGATCGCGATGGGTGACGACCTGCCCGATCTCGCCATGCGCTCGCGCGCCGCGTTCTTCGCGGCACCGAGTGATGCGTGCGAAGCCGTTCGCTCGCGGGCCGATCTCGTCACGCGCGCTGCCGGCGGCGCGGGCGCCGTGCGTGAGCTCGCCGAGACGATCTTGCGTGCACGCGGAGCGTGGGACGCGCTCGTCGAGTCCTACGCGCGATGAAGCGCGTCCTCCTTTTTCTGGTCCTGTTCGGGATCGGATTCGGAATCCTGTGGTGGTCGCGCGACGAGCGAGATCGCAAGACCGATTCGGCGACCTACCAACCCCCGGCGCCCCAGGGCGAGTTCACCGAAGTTCCGCTCCTGGGCAAGGACGGCAAGCCCGCCAAAGCGATCGGGATCTCGCTCGACGGACCGCTCGCCGTGACGATGCGCGGCGGAAAGGGGGCGGTGACGAAGCCCGAGCTCGAGCTCCGTGCGAGCGACGTCGACAGTCTCGGTTCGGATCTCTACGACTTGAAAGAGGTCGAGATCGAAGTCCTCGACCCCGATCGTGGCACGAAGCGCGCGGGGCTCGTCTCGCCGCTCGCGCGCACGACGATGACGATCGATCCCGGAACGCCCGGCGGTTCCGTGCTGCGCACCGCGCGATTCACCGACGTCGATCTGACGCTTTTCGAGGGCGCTCCGGTCGTTCCGCTGCGCTTCCGATCCGCGACCCTCGACTACGACGTGCCGCAACTCGGGTTCACCACCCAGTCTCACGTGGACATCGAAGGTCAAGGCTTCGACGCGGAAGGCTCCGGGCTGCGCGCCGGTTTCGGACAGGATCGCGTCGTGCTCGAGCGCGACGCATCCGTGCGGCTGACGCTGGAGAGCGGCGAGCGCGTGCTCCTCGAGTCGGGCGAGACGGGATCACTCGTCGTCGAACGCCTCGTGCGCGACGGCATCGAGACGATCGATGTCACGGCCCAAGAGGGCGCGCTGCTCGCGCTCGAAGGCGTCGATCGTGTGCGGGCCGTCGGCGCCGTCCTGATCGTGGCGCGCACGATCCACCTGGTCGGCCGCGGACCGACTGCGTCGCGCAAGGGTTACGAGCTCGTTTCCGCCGACGCGCAAGGCGAGGTCGTCGCAAAGAGCGGCGGCGACGAGTTCCGCGCTCAGCGTGCCGACTTCGCGTTCGGTGAGCGCGGTCGATTGCGCCTAGCGACGCTGCAAGACGACGTCGTCCTCGTGCGCGAGGGCGACACGTTTCGTTCACGGACAGCGGTCTTCGATTTCGGCCTGAAGGGCGAGCTCGCGGCGGCGACCTTGACCGGCGATCCGACGGGTGACGTCGGTATCGGGCGATTCCTCGGCGACCAACGTCCCGATCTCTTGGGATCGCGCGCGGCGATCGCAGGCGCGGGGCCGCTCATCGTGCGGATGGACACCGGTATCGCGATCGAGCTCGCTGGACCGGCCAGCGTCCGTGTCCCCGACGGTGATCTCGTCGTGACCGCGAAGCGACGCATCGACGGCAAAGTGCGTGCGGATCGCCGCAGCGGTGAACTGCACGGCGTCGAGGACGTCACCGTCGACTATGCCGGTCGCGCGTTGCGCAGTCCGAGCCTCGACCTCTTCTGGAGGCTCGAGCCGGACGGATCGCTCGCGCTCGATGCCGCATCCTCGGGCGCGACGACTCTGCGCGGCCGAACTCCCGATGGTCGTCCCGTCGCATTCGACGCGAGCGGAGGGCTCGAAGCGCGTTGGGAGGCCTCGAAACTGCTCGTTCCTGCTGCGCAAGGCGTGGCGTTCTCGGTCGGTGACGTCGGTGCGGCGGATCGCGTCGAGGCATCAGCGACGCGCGTCAGTGGTTTCGACTGGGATGCGCGCACGTTCACGGCGGACGGCGATGTGCGCTTCTCCGATGTGGATGGCGATGGCGACGCAGAACGCATCGTCGTGCGCGGTGAGCGTGACGTCGAGCTCTACGGAACCGAGTCGAAGCGCGCGAGTTACCGCCTGCGCAGGTCGGGCACGGATCCGAAGGACGACCTCCGCGCCGAAACGTTGGGACGCGAGATCCGCGCGACCGAACGGCGCGTTTTCGCGCGTGGAGACGTGCACGTCGACGCCGAAGTCGAAGGTTCGCGTCTCGACCTCGATGCGCAGGAGGTCGAGATCGAGGCCGCGCCAGAACGCCGCGGCTCCGTCGAGTCGCGCCCGTTCCACGTCGAGGCACACCGCGACGTTCGTGCGCGCCTGGTGCGCGGGATCGAAACGGCGGACCTGACTGCGGCTTGGGTGCGCGTCGACGGTCGTATCGAACCTCGCCCGGGCGAAGACCCGCCGCTCACGGCCGAGCTCACGAACATCGAGGCGCGCGGCGACGTGCACGCGATCTACGGCGACGGATCGGGCACCGTAGCGCTCGACGCGACGGCCGATCGCTTCACGGTCGACGCTCTTGGAAAAGGACGTTTGTCGGCGGGCGCCGGTCGCCGCGTCACCGCACGCGGTCGTTTGCCGGGCGCGCTCGCGGAGTACGCGATCTCGGCGGATTGGATCGACTTCGATCCGGACTCGATGCGCGCGTCACGAATCGAGGGCGGAGTCGTCGATCGTGAGTCCGCTGATGGCAAGAAGGCGATGTTCCAGGACATGCGTGCGAACACCGTCGAAGCGGATCGCGAGCACGTACTGCTCGAAGGCGACGCGCGTGTGTCCGGCGTCAATGACCAAGGCGAGGATTGGTCCCTGACAGCGGGCACGATTCGCGTGCGCGGCGACTTCACGGATCCCGCGGCATTCGACGCTGCCGACGTGCGCAATCTCGTGGCGCAAGGTGGTTTCGAAATTCGCATGGGTTCTCGCGGGACGGCGCGCGGGGAGCGACTCGAAGGCGTGCCGGGACAAGTGCGCTTCGAAGGTCGGCCCGCGGAACTCTCCGTGCTCGATGCCGAGTGGCGCGCTCCGTGGATCGAGTACGACATGACGAACATGTTGCTCGCCACGGACAAGGGCGAGATCGTGTCGCGTCCCGGAGCAGCCGGGACGTCATGGTCGCTCGAGTACGACTCGATGCAGCCCTTCGATCAGGGCGACACGACGATCCTCGTCTTGCGCAACCCACGACTGCGCTTCGGCAGCACGCAGTTGTTCGCGGACTGGACGCTGTTCTGGGTCGATCGCGCCGAATGGCAGAAGAGCGGCCGTCAGGCGATTCGTGAGAACGCGGGTGAAGAGGGCCTGCTCGTGCGCCCGACGGACGATCTCGTGCTGTCAGCGGGCGAGAAGAAGCCCGCGCCGAATCCGTGGCAAGCCCGGCTCGAGGAGATCAAGAAGAGCGCGATCTTCAGGCTGCTTTCCGAAATTTACATCGAGGGCAATGTCGAGATCTACCAAGTCGGTGACCGCTCGGCGCGCGCCGGCGCGTTGTACTTCGACCTCGTCGAGGATCACGGTTGGATCCAGGACGCCGACGTGGTCGTCGATCTGGAAGTCCGCGGTGAGCCGCGAGCGGTGCGCGCGAAGGCCGAGTGGATGCGCATTTCGGGCGGACCCGAGATCCGCGCGGACACAGCCGTCCTCACGGCGTGCGACTTCGACGAGCCGCACTACGTCATCGAGACGACGGACCTCCGGCTGACTCCGCAGCTCAACGATGTCGACGATCGCGTCGCGTTCCAAGTGACGGCGGAAGGCAACGCGATCCGTTTCGAGGACGGTTTGCGCTTGCCCATGCCTCCGCTCGTCTACGAGACGGACTCGGAGGGAAACCCGCTCGTCGACCGCTTCGTCCTCGGGAACAGCGCCAAGTTCGGCACGGCCATCGGCGCTTCGGTCAACGCGCAACTCGGAGGGATCGGCCTCGCGATCGGCAAGATCACGCGCGTCGCATTCGGGCTGCCCGAGATCCCGATCCGGGGCGGTTGGAACTTCGACGTGCGCTATCTCGGATCGCGCGGACTGCTACTCGGCGCAGGGCTCGACCTTCGCCTCGGCGACAAGCTCGACTTCCATGCGCAGGCCGACGTGATTCCGGACCGCAACAACGACTCGGGACTCGTGCGCGTGGATCGCGAGGATCGTTCGCTCTTGCGCACGTGGTTGCACTCACGCGGCCGCTACTGGATCGAGCGCGGCGACGACGCCGAGTGGGTCGATATCGCGCTGTCGTACCAGACCGATGCCGGCGTGCAGTCCGAGTTCTTCGAGCGCGACTATCTCGAGTACGAGCAGAAGGACAACTACGTCCATTGGCGCAAGGCGGACGGGAACGACTACTACTCGGGTTCGGCGAAGTTCCTCCTCGAAGACCGTACCGACACCTCGGAACTGCCGTCGCTCGGCGCGTTCCGCGGCCGAACGCAGATCGCGACATGGTGGGAGAAGCCCGTCTATCACACGGGCTCCGTCGACGCCGCCTACTTGCGCCGCGAAGACGGCGACGCGCAGTACTACGCGCCCTATCCCGACGGCCTCGGTGATCGCGAAGTGATGCGTGCCGACTCGCGACAGCGGATCGAGATGCCGTTCGAACTCGGGGTGCTGAACGCCAACACGACGCCGTACCTCGAAGGACGCGGCACGATCTGGAGCGAAGGTTCCGACGAGGAGGATTCACCGGCGCGCGCCGCGCTGCTCGCCGGCATCGAGACTACCACCACCTTCTGGAAGCGCAGTTCGGGCGGAACGGCGCACACGCTCTCGCCGACGATCGGGGTGCGTGCGGACATCCTGGACTTCGAGTCGGGCGGCGATCCCGTGCGCTTCGATCGAACCGAGGATCCGTATCTCGGCGGATTCGTCGACACCGGTATTCGTGCTCGTTGGTGGAAGCCGGACGCCGCCGATCGCCTCGGGATCGACGTGCGCGCGTCGATCGGCGACGGCGTCGAGGGGCCCACGCCGGATGGGCTGCAACCGATCGCGTTCCTCGGCAGCTACTACACGATCCTCGGTGGCTTTCCCTTCGCGATCACGCACGACGGCCGCTACGACGCGCGCGAGAAGGAGACTCAATACTCGAGTTCAGCCATGGGCTTCGAGCCCCTGCGCAACGTCGGCTTCGAGTTCGGCCACCATTACGGCCGCGATGTCGACGACGCCACGCTGTACGAGGCCGCTTCGATTCGCGCGCGTTGGCGTTGGACGACGAAGTGGGAACTCGAGGGCACGCAGACGCAGTCGCTCAACGAGAATCGTTCGCTGGGTTCCGAGTTCGTGCTGCGCCGCCTCGGTCACGACTTCGTGTTCGAGCTCGAGCTGGGCTATCGCGCCGGTGAAGGGACCAGGTTCGGTTTCGGTTTCCAGCCGCGTCTGTCGTGGCGTCGTGATTCGCTCGGCCTGATCGATCGGTGGCTCGGCGTGTACCACTGAGAGCGTGAGAAGAATTCGAGCCTACACGCTCTCAGTTGCTGTTGGCGCCGCTTCCGCGGCGCGTCGCCCGTGAATTCTTCACAGGCGCTGAGCGACCGCGAACGCGTCGAGGTCATGGACGCTGCGCCCATGCGGCCGCGCATGCGCACTCGCTGAGAAAGTTGCGCAGGGAGGACGAGCGTCCCGCGTGAGTCGTCGTGCATCGCTTCAAAGCGACGCTGCGCGAGCTCTGACGCGGTCGAGCAGGGCCTTCGAATCCACGCCCTCGAACGCCTCGCGCACCGCGACCGCTCCATCGACGCCGCGCGCGAGCTTTCCGATCAACGCGTCGAAGAGCTTGCGATCCGCCAGCGTGCCATCGGCCAGTGTGTGGATCACGCACCACGCGTACGCGTACCAAACCTCCGCGTTCTTTCCGTAGAACTGCTCGTCGTCGAGGCGGAAGAGATCCGCGAGCGGCAACCACTGAGACTCGCTTCGAAGCTCACGCAAGATACTGCGAGAAGACTCCGGAACCGCTCCGGCGATCCAGCGGCCCTTCTCCTTGCGCAGGGTTTCGAAGTAGCGCGCCAGACCTTCGTTGAGCCAGACCGGGACTTCGTCGACGAGCTCGCTCAAGTACTGGTGGAAGCCTTCGTGTCGCGCGACCTGCACGAACTCCTCGCGATCGACCGCGTTCCAGAACAGGAGCTGCGCCAATTGGGCCGAGAAAAGACCCTGCGTGGAGTGCATCGCTTCGCCGAGCAAGTCCTCGCAGTAGTCGAAGTAGGCTTGCTTGCCCGAGAACACGAACACGCGCATGCGCGGCCGAGCGTCCGAGATCGGGCCGATCGCGCGCGCCAGGAAGGCGTAGGTCTCTTCCAGCACCGTGGCGAGCTGCTGGCAGGTCGCGCGATCCATGTCCGATGCGATGGCGTAGTGCTTGGAATCTTGGCGATTCGTCGTGCGCAAGTCGGTCCGGAGACTGCGCGGCGTGTTTGCTCGACGAGTTGGGCGGTCTGCTTCCGATCGACACCCGCCGCGAAGGCGCGCTCGGATTCCTGGAGGGCGTCGTTGAGCCGCGCGCTGCGCAGCAGAGCCTGAACCAGCACGGTGCGCGCCTCGGGTGAAGCCGGGAAGTCGCGCACGAGCGCGCGCACACGTTCGAGTGCTGCGTCGGAACCCTCGAGGCGTACGTCCAGCGCCGCCTCGAACACGCGCATCTCCAGGTGCTTGGGCTCCGTGGCGATGACGGCT
>CAZKIY010000195.1:5819-7832 GCA_964552875.1 uncultured Planctomycetaceae bacterium | reverse complement strand
CGTGCCCTCGGCGATCTCACGATCGTCGGGGATGCCGTCCGCGTCGCAATCGTTCGAGGCCGCGACGTAGAGCAGCACGCTGTAGTCCTCGTCCGGACTGCCCGGGATGCCGCTCGTCCCCGTGGAGCGCTCGAACAGGCCGTCGTCGTTGTTGTCGTAGAGGATCGAGGCCGAGATCAGGATGCCGCCCAGCGTGCGCGCGTCGTCGGTGGCGAGCCCCGCGATCGAGATGTTGCGATCGGCGACTTCGGCGATGTTGCCCGACCACGCCGAGCCCGACGAGATCGAGTCGACGTCGTTCAAGGTCAGGAAATCGATCCTGTAGTCGCGCGTCGAGTTCGATCCGCGATGGATGTCGCCTTGCGCGAGCACGAGTTCCAAGACGTAGCTCTGCGTGGCCACGCGCCAAGTCGCGCGGAAGAGGCCCACCGACACCGCGCCCGGGTTCGACGAGCGTTGGAAGGATCCGAGGAACCACACGTTCCCGACGGAATCGATCATCGGTGCGGAGAGACACGGACCACGGCCCGTCGAGAAAGGTCGCAAATTACCGATCACCGTGGTGCCGTTCTGGAGGATCGACTTGCCGCTCGTGGCATCGGTCCAGGCCGCGGCGCGCCAGGTCGTGCTCCCCGTGAGCGGATCGATGCGCGCGACTGCGATGTAGTTGCGCGGATTGTCGAACGGGGCCGAGATCTGCGACGGCGAAGTGAAGCCGTAGTACACGGTGCCCGCTGCGACGAGGTTGCCCGCTTGATCGGTTCCGAGCGCCACTTGGGAGGACCCGCCGCGGAACGCGGTCTGACTGAAATAGTGGTCGAACTGCTGCGCTGCGGTCGGTGCCCACAACGGGTGTTCGGGATCGAGTCCCGCGGCCGGCGCGGGCAGTGAGCGCGCGATCGGCGAGACCGAAGCCCCGTTCGCGCCCACGCCGAAGATCGCCAGCCCGTCGCGCAAGCCCGACTGACCCGCAGCACCCGCGAGGATCCCGGCCGTGCCGTTCGGAGCGCCCGGGAAGAGATTCGGGAACACGTTCGACGTGTAGCCGACGCTGCCGCGATGGTCCGTGAAACCCGGCAAGTGCACACCAGCTCCGCCCGCGATCGCCGCTCCGGCGACCGACTCGAAGACGTACTGGATCGCGAAGTTCGACCCGATCAGGATCGGTCGGCCCGCGACCGAGCGCGGCACCGCATTCGGCACGTTGTGCGGGGTCGCCGATCCGGCGAGGAGCCGCGTCGTCGCATCGAAACCGAGCGGAAAACTGCCCGAAATCACGTTGAGCGCCGCGGCCCGGGCGGCCATGTCGACGCGGAAGAGATTGTTGCCGAGGACCGTCGAGAATCCATCGCAGCTGAACGTGCCGAAGTTGTCGGCGCGGAAGTGGACCGCGCCGTCCTCGTCGACGGCACCCATGCCGAACTGCGCCGTGTTGCACCCGTCGGTCGCGCCGTTCGTCCCCGCGACGACACGCGAGACGTAGAGCCGCGACGGACGGTTCGCCGCGAAGTTGGCGACGCCGCCCGTGATCGCACCGAGCGAGGTGCCGGTCGGATCGCCGTCCGAGAACTCGCTCGCTGCGAAACCGAATTGGAAGCCGGTCCCTGCCGGGGGCGCGATCGATCCGGGCACGCCGTTCCGCGTCGGATCACCGTTCACGCCGAGACCCGGCGCGTTCCAGTTGGCGTACTGCGCGCGCAGGAACGGCACGTTCGAAGCGACTCGACGCGACAACGCCTGTGCGCCGAACTGGCCGTTGAAGAAGACCGGCGCGACGTTGCGCTGCTGACTTGCCTTGGCGATGGGTGCGAGCGCGAACGTGCGGCCGGAGCTCGACTTGAACGCGGTCAGGTCGACCACGTAGTCGTTGATCTGCTCCGCGGCGGCGCGTGAGTCGACGGCGTCGCCGGGAAGTGCGTTCAGGAGTGAGACGCTGTCCTGCGCGGGCGTCGTCGCGGTGAGCGCCGCGAGAGCGAGGAGGGTCGTGGAGATGTGCATGGTGGTTCGAGAGAG
>CAZKIY010000195.1:2899-5719 GCA_964552875.1 uncultured Planctomycetaceae bacterium | reverse complement strand
TGAGCGCCGCGAGAGCGAGGAGGGTCGTGGAGATGTGCATGGTGGTTCGAGAGAGAGCCGGGGTGCGAGGGGTAAAGACTGCCCGCCCCGCGCCCCATCGGGTCGCGAGTACGGACTCTGCGTCTCACGATCGATCGCTCACGTCAACCGCGGATCAGGGTCGGCACGCAAGAACGCGAATCCGGCGGATCGACCGTGCCGAGGCCGCACACGCCGATCTGCGAGCCGTCGCGCCGTTCCAGAGCCGGGCCACGCGCTCGCTTCTCCGTTGCGACTCGTCCCGCGCCGCACCAGACTCCGCGTCCATGTCTCCGTCCCCCGGCTCCCCCACGCTGATCCTCGTACCCACCGCCGTCGAAGAGCGCCGCCTCGAGGACCACGGCGGTTTCGACTCCGGCCTGGGCATCGTCACGTTGTGCGGGTTCGGCCCGATCGCGGCGGCAGCGCGCACCGCGGAGTTGCTCGCCACATTGCGGCCGTCGCGCGTCGTCCTCGTGGGGATCGCGGGGACGTTCGACCCCGAGCTACTGCCCATCGGCCGCGCGTTGGAGTTCGATGCGGTCGCGGTCGAAGGGATCGGCGCCGGCGAGGGCCGAAGTCTGGCCGGCCCTGCGGCGCTGGGATTTCCTCAGTGGCCGGGCAGCGCGAGCGCGGAGGCGATCCACGATCGGATCGTGCTCGCCGCGAGCCGCGTCCGCGACCCCGAACGCCTGCGCGATCCCGCGCGCACGGCACTCCTCCTGTCGACGTGCGCGGCGTCCGCGTCGCCGGAACAAGCGGCCCTGCGTCGCGAGCGTTTTCCCGAGGCGTTGGCGGAGGACATGGAGGGCTTCGCGGTCGCGTTCGCGTGCGCTCTCGCCGGCGTCCCGTGTCACGTCGTACGGGGCGTGTCGAACGTCGTGGGTAATCGCGATCCGGCGCACTGGCGCATCCCGGCGGCGCTCGCGGCCGCGCGTTTGTGCGCGCTCGATCTGCTGCGACGTGGAGACGACCCGAAGTGAACGAGCGCCGCGTGCGTCTCGGCATCTCGCCCTGCCCGAACGACACGTTCGCGTTCCACGGATTGCTCACGGGAGCCGTGCGTCCGCGCGGATTCGAAATCGCACTCGAACTGCACGACATCCAAGCCCTGAACGACGGCTTTGCAGCCGGACGTTTCGACGCAGCGAAAGTGAGCTTCGCCGCCGCACTCGCGTGGGGCGACACGAGCGTGGTGCTGCACGCCGGTTCGGCTCTCGGATTCGGCGTCGGGCCGCTCTTGCTCGCGCGGCGCGGCGCACCGCCGCTGAACATTGGTTCTCGCGATATCCGCGTGCTGTGTCCGGGAGAGCACACGACGGCACACCTCCTCTACCGGCTCTTCCACGGAGACGTCGGCCGCGTCGAGCACGTCGTCTTCTCGGAAATTCTCGGCACGCTCGAACGCGGCGAGGCCGACTACGGCGTGTGCATCCACGAAGGACGCTTCACGTACGCGAGTCATGGCTTGACGCTCGTCGCGGACTTGGGGGCGACCTGGGAGTCGCGGATGCACGTACCGTTGCCCCTGGGCGGAATCGTGGCGCAGAAGACCCTCGGTGCGGCGGTCATCGTCGAACTCGACGCCGCGATCCGCGCGAGCCTCGACCTCGCTCGCGCCGAACCGGAGGCAGCGCTCGCCACCATGCGTCGGCACGCGCAAGAACTCGACGACGCGGTGATCCGCGCGCACGTCGATCTGTACGTGAACGAATGGACGCGCGATCTCGGACCCGTCGGGACGAATGCGTTGCGCGTGCTGTCACACGCGGCGCGCGAAGCCGGTTTCGTCGCGCGTCACTTGCCCGAACTGACCGTCGCTGCCGACGGCACGCCGTAGCGCAACTCGAGGCACGACGCAGGTCCGATCGCGGGTCGAGTGATCACGAAGACGCGATCGTAGGCGTCATCCGGGAGCATCGTGACGCCGCGATCGACGATCGTTCCGGCGATCGTCACGCCCAGCAATTCCGCGACGCGCGGCACCGTGTTCGAATGCCCACACACGACGGCGATGGATCCTGGGCCGAGGGAGTCGAGGGCGGCGACGACGATCTCCGACTTCGCGGCCGGCAGTGATTCGCTGGCGATGCCGAGCACCTTCGTGAGCGGCACGAGGGTCTCCTGAGTCCGCTTCAGCTCGCTCGTGAAGAGCTGCGTCGCACCCGCCGAGCCGAGGACCCGCGCGAGCTCCAGCGCACGCGCCGCGCCGACCTCGGACAGCGACGGATCCCGCGGATCCTTGGGCGACGACTCCTTCTCGCCGTGCCGCACGAGGATCACGGTGCGCGACGAAACGGGCGGCGCGTCCTCGGCGCAGAGCGCGATGCCGATCGGTGCGAGGACGAGAACGGCGAGCAGGACGAGCAGTGCCGGCGGGAGGCGCATCATGCGGACATCCCACGGCCCGGAAGCCTAGGGCGCAACCGTCCCGGCCTCAGGCGGCTCACAATGCGGAGGCGACACAAGGTGGAGGCGACGCGGTGTGGAGGCGACGCGGTGTGCAGGCGACACCGTGTGCAGGCGACACGGTGTGCAGGCGGCACCGTGTGCAGGCGACACGGTGTGCAGGCGACACGGTGTGCAGGCGGCACCGTGTGCAGGCGGCACGGTGTGCAGGCGGGACGGTGTGCAGGCGGCACGCTGTGCAGGCGGCACGCTGTGCAGGCGGCACGCTGTGCAGGCGACACGGTGTGTGGGCGACACGGTGTGGCGCGACACGGGCGGGAGTCGACACGGGCGGGAGTCGACACGGGCGGGAGTCGACACGGTCTCGAGGCGACTCACGCCGTGGAGTCGGCC
>CAZKIY010000195.1:1725-2799 GCA_964552875.1 uncultured Planctomycetaceae bacterium | reverse complement strand
CGACACGGGCGGGAGTCGACACGGTCTCGAGGCGACTCACGCCGTGGAGTCGGCCCCGAACGCCGACGCCCCGCTGGGAGCGGGGCGTCTGGGCCGGGCGCGATGCGTCTCGGCGCAGCGCACGTCGGAACTGGGCGAGTCCGCGCGGAGCGACTCGTGGAACCGCGAGGGTTGCTGGAACCGGGGGCGTGAGCCCCGCGATCAGCGTCCCATCGGCGGCTTGGGCGGCGTCGGCGTCGGCGCCGGCGCCGGCGCCGGCTTCGCTCCACCGGCGGCATTCGGACCGCCCGCATCGCGGACCTCGAGCATCTCCTTGCGGATGTCCTGAGCGATGTTCTTGATGTCCATCATCGCCTTGCGCACGCGGGAGGTCGCGGCCTTGTTGCCGGCTTCGGCCTTCTCCACGTCCGGCCGAGCGTCGTTCACGGCCTTGACGAGGTTCTCGTAGTTCTGGCTCATCGTCCTGGTCTTCTCGGGTGCTGGGGGCCGCGCAGGGGCGTGCCCGGAGGGGTTCGGAAAGGGCTTGGATAGCCCTTCGAGGGCTCGGCGATCAAGCACGGGGCTGGAAGTCCGGCCCGGTGCAGGGGTCCGGACCGCTGGGCCCGGGAGGCGTAAACATCGCCTCCGGGCTGTCTTGTGTCAACGCGCGAGATCGCGAGGACGCAATCCGGCGAGGTCCAGGACGCGCGCGAAGTCGGACGCTTTCACCGGTTGGATGGACAGGCGTTGCCCGCGTTGGAGGAGCGCCATCCCAGCCAACTCGGGGGTCGCGCGGATCTCGGACAGGGTCACGAAGCGCGTGCAACGCATCACCGCCTCGACCTCGACCTCCCACCATGTCGGCAGCGCGCGCGTGCTCTTCGCGTCGAAGTGGTCGTCCGCGGGATCGAACTGCGTCGCGTCGGGACGCGCGGCGCTCGCGATGCGCGCGATCCCGGCCACGCCCTTGGGTTCGGCACTCGAGTGGTAGAAGAGCACGAGGTCCCCCACGCGCATGACGTCGCGCAGGAAGAGCTTCGCTTGGTGGTTGCGGACGCCGCTCCAGCCCGTCGTGCGCTTCGGTGCGGACCACAG
>CAZKIY010000195.1:0-1625 GCA_964552875.1 uncultured Planctomycetaceae bacterium | reverse complement strand
GCATCGGGTCCGCGCAACGCAGCCGGCGCACCGAGGACTTCGGACGCGATGATCGCGCGCCGCAGCGCTGTGCGACGCGCCTTCGCGTCGGCCAACGCCGTGAAGATCACTTCGGGACGTTGCGCCCTCTGAATCGTCGCGGCTGCCGTCGGCGCGCCGAGCGACGTCATCTCATCCGCGGCGACGTTCACGCGCCGGCCGGCCCCGCTCTCGCGTTCGCGTTTCAGGAACTCGGTCCGCGAATCGCGTTCATCGCGCAATCGGCGATCGAGCTCCTCGCGCGCTTTCGTCTCCTCGTCGACGACGAAATGCTCGGCATCCGCGGTCTCTTCGGTCGCTGCGGCCTCGGCCTCTTCCTCACTGGGCGCTTCCGAGAGATCCGACAATCGACCGGCGAGCTGCGTCGGCGGTGTCGCTTCGGCCGCGACGTGTCGTGACATCGGCGGCGGCGGAGCGACCGTCGTGGTGCGCGCGGGCGGCTCTTCGCCGCGCAGGAGAGCTTCGAAGCGACGCCTCGCTTCGCCGAGGTCCTCGACCTCGCCGGCGGGAAAGCCTCCCTGGTCTCGCGCCTGACGGCGCTGCTCCGTCAGTTCCTTCTTCTTCGCCAAGGTCTCCTTGATCCCGCGCAGGATCGGCAGACCGATGAACATGAAGATCAGAACCGCTTTGATGATCCAGCCGGGAAACGATTCCTCGGCGAGAAGTGCCAGCGTCGTCATGGCGTCGCTCACGTCGGGTTCCGCTCAGCCTTCCTGATTCGCCGCGTCACCCGGACCGGAGATCGCCGCGCGCATCCGCGTGTCGCTCTCGATGTTGCGCATGCGGTAGAGATCCATGACGCCCAGGTTGCCGCTCTTCAACGCCGCGGCGATCGCCATGGGGATCTCGGCCTCCGCGAGGACGACCTTGGCGCGGTTCTCCTGCACCATCGCCTTGAACTCCTGCTCGGCTGCGACGGCCATCGCGCGGCGCTGCTCGGCGCGCGCTTGCGCGACGCGCTTGTCGGCTTCGGCTTGGTCGGCTTGGAGTCGCGCCCCGATGTTCACGCCGATGTCCACGTCGGCGATGTCGATCGACACGATCTCGAACGCGGTGCCGGCGTCGAGGCCCTTCGCGAGCACGTTCTTCGAGATCGAGTCGGGGTTCTCGAGCACGTCCTTGTGCGACGCCTTCGAACCGATCGTCGACACGATGCCTTCGCCGACCCGAGCGATGATCGTCTCTTCGCCGGCGCCGCCGACGAGGCGCTTGATGTTCGTGCGCACCGTGACGCGCGCTTTCGCGAGCACTTGGATGCCGTCCTTCGCGACGGCGGCGATCTCGGTCTTCCCTGACGCGGGATTCGGGCAGTCGATGACCTTGGGCGTGACGCTGGCCTTCACGGCCTCGAGCACGTCGCGTCCGGCGAGGTCGATGCCCGACGCCGTGCGGAAGTCGAGCTCGATGCCGGCGCGGTTCGCCGAGATCAGCGCCTGTACGACGCGCTGCACGCGGCCGCCGGCCAGGAAGTGCGCTTCGATGTCGCGCGTCGTGATGCCTTCGATGCGCGCCTGCACGAGCATGATCTTCGCGTCGAGGATCGCCGACGGGCTGACCTTCCTGAGGCTCATCGCGAACATGTCGAA
>CAZKIY010000194.1:4084-7840 GCA_964552875.1 uncultured Planctomycetaceae bacterium | reverse complement strand
GCGCGAGATGCAGCGCGGTCAACGTGCGCTCCGTGAGCCCCTCGGGCACGGTCACGACGTCGAGATCGAGCAGCCGATCGAGCTGTTCGTCCCCTTCACGGCGAGTCACGGACACGAGAACGCTGCGCGCGAGTCCGCTCGGCGCCTTCGGAGCACCGGCGATATCGAGCAAGGAATCGAGACGTTCTTCGTCGCGCGCGTGGCGTAGTCGCGCCAGCACGCGATCGCGCACGGCGGGCTCGAGGCGCGGCTCGGGCAGGCTCGCGAGCAACGACTCGAGCGCCTGTTCGGCGTCGAGCAGCGCGCGGCAGCCTTCGCACGTGAACAAGTGTTCGTGCCAAGCCAAGTCGGCCAGGCGTTCCGGCGCAGCGTTCTGCGCCGGCCGGGTCGCGCGACGCGCCGGCCGTGTCGCGCGACGCGCCAACCGGTTCTCCAGCAGCATGCGGAAATCGCGGCAAGGAGCATTCACGCGATCTCTCCCTTCAGGAACGGTGCGAGCCGTTCACGCAGCGTTTCCCGTGCGCGGTGCACGAGAGACTTCACGGCCTTCTCCGAAATGCCCAGTACCTCGCCGATCTCGTCATAGGGCAGCTCGTCGTACTTCGCGAGGATCATCGCCATGCGCTGCTGCTCGGGCAAGGCGGCGATCGCCGCGCGCACGGCGGCCACGGCATCGCCGCGCGCGAGATCCTCGGCGGGCTCGCTCGCCGACGTATCGGCCAGACGCGCCATCCGATCGCGCGGGAATTCGCCGTCGTCGCTCGTGCGTTCGCCTCGCGACGTCTCGCGCTTGTCCACGCGCTGCGTCTCGTTCACCGCCAAGTTGAACACGATGCGATAGAGCCAGGTCGAGAAGCGCGCCGTCGGTTCGTAGCGATCGCGTGCGCGCACGACGCGCAGGAACACCTCTTGGACGAGGTCCTCGCGAGCGTGCGGCGTGTGCACGAAGCGGGTGAGCAGCGCCCAGACCTGACCCGAGTACGCCTCGACGAGTCTGTCGAACGCCGACTCGTCGCCCGCTTTCCAGGCGAGCATGAGTTGGACGCCCGGGTCGTCCTTGGGATTCGTATCCATGGTCGCTGACGCGTGCACGAACCTACGCAACCGGTGAGCAGGGTGTGGGTTCCGAGGTCTGCGTCACTCAGGAATCGCTTTCTCGGGGTCCGAGGCGACGCCACTGCGACGGCGGCCACACGACGGCGAGCGGTCGGCCCACGATCTCCTGCGCGCGGATCGGCCCCCACTCGCGGCTGTCGCGGCTCTGGCTCGAATGGTCGCCGAGCAGGAAGTACTCGTCCGGCCCGAGGTCGCACGGCGTTCCGACCCCGAATGCGCCGCGATCGGTGTACGTGAGATCGCGCAGGATCTCCACCGCCCCGAAATCGAAGCGGCCGGAATCCCCGCCGAACCAGGCCCGGTATCCGAGGCTCTTCCCCTCACCCATGACATCCGCCGGATGGAGCGTGTTTTCGCGATACGTCGCGACGATGGGGTCGGATCCGGCGACCACGAGACGCACATGATTGTCGCGGTTCTCGAACGTGACCCGGCGCGCGATGTCGAGCGGCCAAGCGACGCGCGCCGTCGCCAGCACGAGGGCTTTGTCGCGCGCCTCGACCGCATTGCGCCGCGTGATCGCGACGTCGCACCAACCGGTGTCGTCGGGCCGCGCGATCGCTTGGAACGTGTCGCCTTGCTCCGAGAGTCCGATCCGCAGTTGCGACATCACGTCGTGCAGCGTGATGGAGAGCTCGATGCGCGCATCCGTCGCGCTGCTCGTGCCCCGGACGACCTCGCCGTTAGGGCCGAGGTAGTCGTCCTGGAACGGGTCGCGGTAGTACAGGAGTCCGAGCGCCGCGTCGCGCGGCACGGTGCGCGCGTCGAGCCGTGCGCCCGTCCCCTGGAAGCTCAACAACGAACTCTGCGCCGCGGCCGCGGGGAAGCGCTGTTCGAGGCTCCGCGCCGTCGAATCGAAGACGGGAATCCACGCCGGGCGCGGATCGGACGGCGCGAGGCGCTTGCCGCCGACGAGCACGTCGCCACCCGAGACCTGCACCGTCTCGCCCGGCAGGCCGAGGACGCGCTTCACGATCGGCGTGACGTCGCCGGCGCGTTGCGCGACGATCAGATCCTGTCGCGCCGGCGCGGCGTCGGTGTAGAGCACGAAGACCCACTCACCGCCGCCTTCAGCACCCCAGAGCGTGGGCTCCATCGAACCGGAATCGACGTGATAGACGTCGCCGACGAACGTGCGGATGACGAGGACGCACGCGGTGAGCGCGAGGAGAGTCCATCCGGCTCGGACGAGGAACCGGCGCGGCCGAGTCCGCACGTCCGTGTCCAGGCTCGGAGCATCCATCATCCGGGCAGAGTAGCCGTTCACGCGTCGCGAGTCGGGGGCTTCAGGCCCGCGATCGCACAGCACCCAAGAGTCCCGCGTGAAGCACGCGCACCGTGCGTTCCAAGTCGTTCGCCGACACGATGAACACTTGGCTCGGCGCGCGCACGCCGAGGAACGCTTCGCGGACTTCGACGCGCTCTTCCGCGAGCAGTTCGAGCGCGCGTGTCGAGAGCGCCGTATCGCCGCCGACATCGCGACCGATCACGGCCGCGAGTCCGAGGTCGCGCGTGACGGACACACGCCGGCCGAGCTCCGCCACCGCGGCGTCGATGTTGCCGCCGGGCGCCACGAGGCAACTGATCCGATCACCAGCCGTCGAGACGACGCCGGGCTCGACGCGATGACGTGCGAGCACGTTGAAGAACTCCGCGACGCGCGGGGCGCGCAGCTCGCTGGCCCCGATCGCAAGGTCGAGGCGCAGCACGCTACGTCTCGCCGCGATGCCGACCGGGCCCGCGCCCATCGTGCGCCCGCCGAGCACCGTGCCGCGCGCCAACGGATCGTGCACATCGAGGATGCGCACCGTGATCGCGCCACGCTGCACCGGCGAAAGCGCGGGGCCGTAGAGCACTTCCGCGCCGTGAAATGCGTACTCCGTCGCTTCTTGGAAGCCGAGGCTCTCGATGACGCGCGCATCCGCGACGATCTCGGGGTCCGCGGTCATCATCCCGCCCACGGCCTTCCACAACTGGACTTCGTTCGCGCCCACCGCTTCGGCGACGAGCGCCGCCGTCAGGTCGGAGCCGTTGCGACCCATCGTCGTGAGGTTGCCGCGCGTGTCCTTCGCGAGGAATCCGGTGACGACCGGGATGCCGACGACTTGTTCGAGCGCGCCGCGAATCTGCGCCGTGCCTTCGGGCAGAGGTCGCGCGTCGCCGTGATTCGAATCCGTCGTGAGTCCGAGGTCCCACGCGTCGATCGGTGTCGCGCGCAGACCCATCTTCTTGAGGGAGTGCGCGACGATGCGCGCGCTCATGCGCTCGCCGAACGAAAGCAGGTGATCGTGCTGGCCCGAGAGCAGCCGCCGCCGGACCTGCATCTCGGAAAGCAGTCCGAAGAGCTCCGAGAAGTACCGGTCGAGGAGATCCGGCTCGAGATCGAGCTGACGCAGCAGCGTCCGGTGCCGAATCCGAATGCGATCTCCTTCGAGGTGGCCCTCGAGGGCCGAGCGCCCGACGGTGTCGAGTAGGTCCGTCACGCCCTGGTGGGCGGAGACCACGACGACGGGATGCGCGCCGCCGTGGTCGGCGACGATCTTGCACGCGCGCAGGACGCCGGGGCCATCAGCGAGGCCGGCACCACCGAACTTCAGGACTCTGTCGAAGGGCATGGAAACCGTGGATATAGCGCCATTT
>CAZKIY010000194.1:0-3984 GCA_964552875.1 uncultured Planctomycetaceae bacterium | reverse complement strand
ACCGAACTTCAGGACTCTGTCGAAGGGCATGGAAACCGTGGATATAGCGCCATTTTGGCCCTGGCTACCATCGCAGGATTTCGAGGCTGACCGCGAAGGAGTTCGGTTCGGGGCGATAACTCCTGTAATGGACGCGTAAGTGGTTCGTGGCGCGGCGCCGTTCGTCAAGCCGACGGGCGCAAACGGGCGCGGGCTTTGTGTTCCGACGCCGCCACCGCATGAGCGATTGGGAGACGGCCACCTCGACATGAGCGCGGATGCGACGGCTCACCTGGCTCGACCGGCGATTCGCAAGGTCCACGGCGAGTTGATGGCGGCACACGGATTGAAAACGCGCGGGGTGAGCCGCCCCTCGCGGCCCGGGCTCGGACAGCAGCGCCATCACTCGGCAATGCGTTCGACCATTTCTACACACCTCCCCGCCCTGCCCCCATGCCATGACGCAGCAGCCGCCTTCGGATCGTGCAACCTCGTCGGACCCGGTCGAGGACAAAGCGCGACCGGCTTCCCGCAAACCGCTCGAGCCCCGCGCCGACGCGAGCTCAGCTTCGGCGCACCGCGACGAGAAGCACGAGGACCTCGAGCTCTTCCGTCAACGCGATCCGCGTCCGGGGTACACGACGGATCAAGGGATCCCCATCCCGCACACGGACGACTCGCTGAAAGCGGGTCCGCGCGGAGCCTCCCTCCTCGAGGATTTCCATCTCCGCGAGAAGATCATGCGCTTCGACCACGAGCGCATCCCCGAGCGTGCGGTGCATGCGCGCGGTTCCGGTGCGCACGGATTCTTCCAGGTCTACGAGTCGCTCGAGGACGTGACCTCGGCCGAATTCCTGTGCGACACGGCCGCGCGCACTCCCGTGTTCGTTCGCTTCTCGACGGTCGTCGGTTCGCGCGGCGCCTCCGACATGGCGCGCGACGTACGCGGCTTCGCGACCAAGTTCTACACGTCGAAGGGCAACTTCGATCTGGTCGGCAACAACATGCCGGTCTTCTTCATCCAGGACGGCATCAAGTTCCCGGACCTCGTGCATGCGGTGAAGCCCGAGCCGCACAACGAGATGCCCCAAGGTGCGTCCGCGCACGACACTTTCTGGGACTTCGTGTCGCTGACGCCCGAGACTCTGCACATGGTGCTGTGGGTCATGTCGGATCGCGGCCTTCCCCGCAGTTATCGAATGATGGAAGGTTTCGGCGTTCACACGTTTCGTCTCGTGAACGCCGCCGGACGCTCAGTGTTGTGCAAGTTCCACTGGCGGCCGCTGCTCGGCGCGCATTCGATCCTGTGGGACGAGGCACAGAAGATCTCCGGGAAGGACCCGGACTTCCACCGGCGCGACCTGTGGGACGCGATCGAGTGCGGCAATTATCCCGAGTACGAACTCGGGCTGCAGATCGTGGACGAAGCGGACGAGCTCGCTTACGGGTTCGACCTCCTCGATCCGACGAAGCTCTTGCCCGAGGAGCTCGTTCCGGTTCGTCGCGTCGGGAAGCTGACGCTCGATCGGAACCCGCAGAACTTCTTCGCCGAGGTCGAGCAGGTCGCGTTCTGTGTCGGAAACATCGTTCCCGGCATCGACTTCTCGAACGATCCGCTGATGCAGGCGCGTCTCTTCTCGTACCTCGACACGCAGCTCACGCGCCTCGGCGGTCCGAACTTCGCCGAGCTGCCCATCAATCGGCCTATCGTGCCCGTTCGCAACCATCAGCAGGATGGCGCCTCACGCACGACCATCCCGACGGCGCGCGCGCTCTACCATCCGAACAGCATCGAAGGGAACCGTCCGACGTTGGCTCCGCCGTCGGAAGGCTTCCGCCACTTCGAGCAACCGCTGCAGGGCAGGAAGGTCCGTGAGCGCAGCGAGACCTTCCTCGACAACTACAGCCAGGCGCGGATGTTCCTCCACAGCCAGTCGCCGGTGGAGCGTGAGCATCTCGTCGACGCCTGCCGATTCGAATTGGGCAAGGTGGAGCGGTTGCACATCCGCGAGCGAGTCATCGGCCACTTCCACGTCATCGACGCTGGTTTCGCGGCGGAGGTCGCCGACGCGATCGGCGTCTCATTGCCCGCGCCGATTGCTGTCGTGACCACTGCCGCTGCCCGTTCGCGCGATGGGAAATCCGCGGTGAAGACATCGCCCGCGCTCAGCCTCGCGAACCAACCGAAACCCGGCATCAAGACTCGCAAGGTGGCGCTCCTCGCGCTGCCCGGAGTGATGAAGTCCGAGGTCGACGCGATCTGCGACGCATTGCAGAGCCGTGGTGCGAAAGTGGAGATCGTGTCGGTCAAGATCGGCGCGATCGCGACCGACGGAGGCCAACCTGTTCATGCCTGTCAGACGTTCCTGACGACGTCGTCGGTTCTGTACGACGCGGTCGTCGTGCCCGGTGGCAAGAGTGCCGCAGATCTCGCTCAGAATGCCGCTGCCGTCCACTTCGTGCGCGAGAGCTTCCGGCATGCCAAGCCGATCGGCGCGTCGAACGAGGGCTTGCGCCTCCTCACCGTCGCCGCGCTCCCAGGCATCGAACTTGCCGGCCGCAAGAGTGGAGATGTCTCCAACTCGCACGGTGTGGTCACGGTCGTCGAGCGTGAGCTGACCGCGTTCACTCTGGCCTTCGTCGATGCGATACGACAACACCGACATCACGACCGCGATCTGTCCGCCGTACCCGCCTGATCGGCACCACTGGCCTCTGCACTCCCTCACGACCTGATTCGAGCTGACGAAAGACCACCATGAAGAAAACCGAGATCAAGCCTGCTCCCAAGAAGTCGAATTCGACCAACGCACTCACTCCTCAGTCGAACCTCGTCTATCAAGGCTTGGAGACCGAGATGGGTGGCGTCGAGATCTACACGACGGCGCTGACATGCGTGCAGAACGAAGATCTGCGCGAGGAATGGGAGGAGTACCTCGAACAGACGCAGAGGCACGTGGAAGTGATGCGCGAGCTGTGCACGAAGCTCGGGCTCGATCCCGAGCGCGATACGCCCGGCCGCCAAGTCGTGCGCCATATCGGCAAGGCGCTCGTCTCCGCGATGCAAATGGCCAAGGGCGCTGGTGATCCCGCAGCCGCCGAGATCGTGGCGGGAGAGTGCATCACCCTCGCCGAGACGAAGGACCATCTGAACTGGTCGCTGATCGAGAAGCTGTCGAAAGCGGGTTCGGGCAAGGACAAGAAGGCCTTGGACGAGGCGCAAGAAGAGGTGGAAGACGAAGAGGACGAGCACCTCTATCACTCGGCGGGTTGGACTCGTGAGCTCTGGCTGCAGGCTCTCGGACTCCCGGCACAGCTGCCGCCGCCCGAGGAGGTCGAGAAGGTACAGAGCATGGAAGAAGCCGCTCAGGTGCAGAAGAAGAGCGTGACGAAGCGCGGAATGTAGAGCGCTTCCTCACGAGAGTACGCCGCCGGCTCACGTCCACGATTTCGGGATGTGGAGGCGGCGTGCTTCGTTCCGGGTTGCCGTGCCGAACTGCGAAGAGCTCGACATCTCGCGCCACGCGAATCCCGCCGAGTCGCTGGTCCACCACTTGCAGTCACTGCGACCCGGACCCCTCGTTGGAGCGATATCGATGAAAGCACTCACCTACCACGGCGCGATGGACGTTCGACTCGAGACCGTGCCCGATCCGGTGCTCGTCAATCCGGACGACCTGCTCTTGCGTGTGACCGCCACCGCGATCTGCGGTTCCGATCTCCACCTTTACCGCGGGAAAGTGCCGGGCCTCGAAGCAGGCGACATTCTCGGACACGAATTCATGGGTGTCGTCGAGGAGGTCGGACGTGACGTCACTCGCGTCTTGCGCGGTGATCGCGTCGTGATTCCGTTCACGATCTCCTGCGGCAGCTGCTTCTTCTGCGAGCGCACGCTGTACTCGGCGTGCGAACGCACGAACCCCGGACACGGGGCGATCTTGAACGGCAAAGGGATACGTTCCGGAGCGGGCATGTTCGGCTACACACACCTCTACGGTGGTTATG
>CAZKIY010000193.1:0-7846 GCA_964552875.1 uncultured Planctomycetaceae bacterium | reverse complement strand
GCGCACCGCTGCGCCGACTTCGGGCGCGACGTCGAAATCCCCGAGGACCTGGACCAGCGCGAGTCCGCCGCCGCGCGCCGCGAGCGGTCGCACGATCTCGGACGCGTCGTGCGCGAAGAGGAAATCGCTCACGAGCACGCGCATGGAACCCGAGCGCAACGCTGCCGTCGCCGCGGCGAGGGCCGCGGGCCAAGCGGTGCGCGACGTGAACTCGACCCCAGTGGTCTCGAAGCGCGCAGCGTCGACGATGTCGGGGCGATCGCCCGCGAACGCCACGAGCGATTGAAAGCCTGCGCTGCGTGCGGCCATCGAGAGCACCGCCGCGACGTCGACCGCGAACTGGCCCTTCGCGTCTTCGACTCCCATGGAGCGCGATGGATCGAGGACGATCTCGACGCGGGGCAGGACTTCCTCGCGGTACTGCCGCACGAGCAACTGATCCGTGCGCGCCAACGCAGCCCAATCGACGTGGCGCACATCGTCGCCGGCTTGGTACGCGCGGCGATCTTGGAACTCGAGGCTCGATCCCGTGCCGCGCGCGAGTCGTTCCCCCGCCGCACCGCGCCGCGGCTCCGCGAGCAGGGCTAGCCGGTGCAACGCGCCGAGGCGCAGCGCTTCAGTTCCCGGTCGCGGCATCGCCGACTCCGCGCGAAGCGCTCGGGCGCTGCTCGCCGTCTCTGCGCAGTTCGGTGAGTGAACGGAGCGCGCGCGGTGTGTTGAGTGCGAGCGCGAGCAAAACCACGGCGATGAAGGCCGCGAGCCCGACGGGGTCGTTCACTGCCCCTTCGTCGAAGAGATCAGTCGAGAAATGCGTCGGATTCCCCAGGTGATCGAAGGGATTGGCGACGTCACCCCGGAGGAACTGGACCTTCGCCGGGATGAGCACGAGGGCCGCCGGCAGGATGCAGATCGCGACCAGTGCCACCGTGCGCGCCCACGCGCGGTCGAGCCAATGCGCGAGCGCTCCGGTCGGCAACAGCAGGACGAGCACGAACCAGGCTTGCACCGCTGCCATCGCGGCGACCATGTGCCACCAGTCCGTGCGCATGCCCGCGAGAAGGGCCGCGAGCACAGCCGCTCCGAGCACCAGCCCGTTGTTCACGAGGACGAGCAGTACGCCGCGACCTCCGCCAGGCATCCAAGGCGCGAGGAAGAAGGGCAGTCCGCGTTTGCGCGCACGCGCGAGCACCGCGCGCGGCAGGCGCTCGGGCTCCCCTACCGCGACGAACAGGGACGGTGTCGCAACGGCCAGTGCGGCGATGAACCACCCGATCGTCGAGCCACGGTCACCCGAGGCGACACCGAAACCGGCGAAGACGGCGAGCGCCAACGTTCCGAAGACGCGAAATGCCGTGGAGCGATTCTCTTCGCGATGTTGCAGTCGCGTCGTCGCGAGCACGCAACACAGCGATCCCAGGAGGACCGTGATCGCGAGCGTGAGCACCATGTCACCGACAGGCGAAGCGAGTGAGCCGAAGAGACGGCCGGCCACCGTGACGAGCACGATCATCTGGACTCCGACCATGAGTGCGATCGCCAGCACCACGTAGCCGAGGACGCGCTGCCAGCGCGCGCGCAGTGCGGCGCCGAACAGGATCCCGAGAGCAGAGAATGCGATGGATCCCGCGAACGAGCCGGCGATGCCGCCCACGAGCAGGACGAGGTCTACACCTTCGAGCAAGAACGCGAACGACAGGAACGGCAAGAATGCGGCGTAAATGAGGCCCGCTTGCACGGCCGCGGCACCGACCTTCCCCGCGACGATCCGACCGGGCGAGACGCCGGAGAGTTGGAGCAGTTCGAGAGCACCGTCGTCGTGCTCCGCCCCCATCGACGACATCGCCGCGAACGGCACGAGGCCGTAGGCACCGAAAGCGAACACGACGGTGACGGCCGTGAGATAACCCTCGCCGTTCGGCTTGCCGCCGTCGAGCGACGTAACGATCAGGGCCGTCGTGCTGACGATGAGCGCCAGTATCAAGACGATCGTGAACCCGATTCCGAAGGCTTTTCCGCGCAGAGCGGCGCGCACCTCCTTCACCAGGATCGGGTTCGCACGCTCGCCGAGACGCGCGACGAGAGTGGGAACGGGAATCGCGTCAGACGGCACGCGGGGCCTCGATTCCGATGCGCGTCAAAACCGCGCGACGCGCGCGGCTCGCCGCGAGCACTTCCTGGACCGAACGTGCGAGGCGCGGAGCGTTGGCGAGGAGGACGAGGAACGCGACGAGGAGCGCCATGATCCGGACACCGGACCGACCGCCTCCATCGATGATGTCGAAGGGGGAGAGCGGATGGTGGCCGTGTTGCCAGCGTGGCTCGTCGAACAGGAACCCGAGGAACATCGGCAGGACCATCGAGAGCACGGCGACCGAAGGGAGGATGATCCGCGCCGCGAGCGGTCCGTAGGAGCGCTTCCGCAGGGGTGCGAGAGCGAGCGAGAACCCCGCGAGGTACACGGCGAAGTACGCCATGAAGGCGCACCAGTGAGCGAACGTCTGCAGGGACCAATGGTCGCGGATGGTTGCCGTCGTCATCGCATAGACCGATTCCAGCGCACCGGCCCAGCTCGCGACGATCACGAGTTGGAGGAACCACCAGATGACTCCGCGTCCGCCTCCCGGCAGGAAGGGGGTGAGCAGCAACGCCCGGATCGCGTTGGTCGGGATGCGATGCGCACATCGTCGCGGCAATCGCTCGGGCTCGGTGACGAAGAACACAGCGAAGATAGAAGCCAGGACGCCGACGACGACGGCGACGATGTAGGTCGGCATGCCGCTCCCCGATTGCACGACGCCCCAAAGGCCGGCGAGCGTCATCACGAGAATGGCCGTGCACGCGATGCGGACCGGTCCCGACCGATCGTCCTCAGGGTGCGCGATGCGCGTCGCCGCGAACGCGAACGCGAGGATTCCGGGCCCGAACACGAGCGTCGTGACGGCCAGGACGGCGTCCGCGGAGAACGAGGAACCGAGACCTCGACCGCGCAGTACGAACTGCTCCGCGAGCTCGTACCCGCCGAGCAACGCCAGGAATCCGATGCCCGCGAGGACTGCGAGCAGGACGACGCGCAAGAAGCGCACGCGCGTGAGGCCGGCGAGCGACATCGCGATCGCGCTCATCGAGAGCGACGCGCAGTAGAGCATCCCGACCAAGAACAGGACGTCCTGCAACGCGACGCCGTTCAGCAGGAACGTGAACAGCAGGATGGGCAGGAATGCAGCGAAATACAGGCCGGATTCGACCGACGCAGTGAGGAGCTTGCCGAGCACGATCCGCGTCGGCGACAGGTGCGAGAGCACGAGCAGGTCGTGCGTGCCCTCGTCCCACTCCGCGCCCATCGATTGGAACGACGAGAAGGGCACGAGCCCGAGTGCCGCGATGCCGAGCACCGTGATCACGGGCAGGAATACCTGCGGACCCATGTTGGACCGCGGATAACTGTCGATGAGCACAGCGACTGCGAGCCCGACGCCGACGAGAACGGTGGCCGGGAAGAGGAACGCGAACATCTTGCCGCGCAGCGCTTGCCGCACTTCCTTCAAGAGGATCGGATTCCAGCGATCCGACGTCGCGCTCACTGCATCTTCCCTTCGGTCAACGAGAGGAACACTTCCTCCAGCCCCATCGCGCGCGGCGTGAACTCGATCGGGTGCAAGCCGGCAGTGAGCAGACTGGCGAGGATCGTGGAGAGCGATTCCGGGCTGCCCGCATGATCGAAAACGACGCCCTCACCTTCGCGGCGCGCGCGTTCGACACCGGGCAGTTCGAGCAGAGCGCGCTCGAGGCGGTCGGCGTCTTCGAGCACACGCACGTAGATCGGGACAGCGAGTTGGAGCCCGCGCGTGATGCTTTCGACGGAACCCGTGGCCTTGATCTTCCCGGCCTCGATGACGGCGATGCCGTCGCACATCTCGGCCAGCTCCGTGAGGATGTGCGACGACACGAGGATCGCCTTCCCCATCCCCGCGAGCGCGCGAACGAGCTCGCGCAGCTCGACGCGCGCGCGCGGATCGAGTCCGGCCGCGGGTTCGTCGAGGATCAGGACACTCGGATCGTGCAGCAGCGTTTTTGCCAGGCACAACCGCTGTTTGAGGCCCTTCGAGAGCGACGCCATCTCCTTCTCGCGCAAGGGAGAGAGAGAGGTGAACTCGAGCACTTCTTCGACGCGGCGGCGGCGGACGCTTCCGGCCAAGTCGTAAGCACGCGCGTAGAAGTCGAGGTACTCCCACAGCGTCGTGCTCGAGTACGCTCCGTACGCATCCGGCATGAAACCGAGTTTGCGGCGCACGGAGCGCGGATCGTCGAGCACGGACACGCCGTCGAGCAGGACGTCGCCTTCGTCGGGCAGTTCCAAGGTCGCCGCGATGCGCATCGTCGTCGTCTTGCCTGCGCCGTTCGGGCCGATGAAACCCGTGATGCGACCGGGTTCGACCGCGAAGCTCGCGCCGTCGACGGCGACGAGCTTCCCGAAGCGCTTCGTGACGTTCCGGACTTCGAGCGCCGGCATCAGCGCACCTCCGCGAGGTCGAGCACGCCGAGCAGGATGTGCCTGCCGTGCGCAGCTTCGTAGTCGAGACCGAGAGGATCGACCAGAGGCGAACTCTCGACGCGCGCGATCCACGTGCCGAGCGGGAGGAAACCGCCTTCGCGGACGCTGGTCGCGAGAACGCGGTGGTCCTGGAACTCCTTGATCTCGTCCGCCGTCGGCCCGATCGCGGCAGCTGGAGCCGTGCGACCGGGAACGATCGGCCCTTCGAACGCGTGGATCTCCCCATCGGCGTCGCGCAAGAGGAGGCGGGTCACGGTCACGTCGAGACCATTCACGATCTTCCAGCCGCTCGCGTCGTGCTGAACCTCGACGCGACCGCGCGAAGCACGGTCGGTCGTGACGCGGAAGCGCGTCGTCGTGCGCACCGGCAACCACGCGCCGGACAGTGCGAGCGACTCGCCGTAATCGGCGCGATACTCGCGCCGATTACGGTAGTCGAATGCGCCGCCCTGATCGCGCAGCACGACGGAGCCGGCGCCGGGCTCGAGCCCGGATCCCGTCGCGAGTCCGGCGAAAACCTCGCGACGCTCTTCGCTCGATCCTTGGTGCACCCGTTGATCGAGGACCCCGACCGTCATCGACGTAGCGCGAATCTGCAAGCCCTGCGCGAGGATCCCGTATCCCACGAGTCCGACGGAGAAGAGGATCGCGATCGCGGGGATCGTGAGCAAGAGGAGCGCCGGCCGTTTCGATCGACGCACCAGGATCAAGTTCACCGGACCGACCAGGATCGCGAACAGGACGAGCAGCAGCGTCAGCGCCCGGAACGGAACTTCGGTGCCCGGCAGCGGCAACCCGAAGTCGCGACGCACTCGTCCGTCGAGCGGCGCGAGGTCCTCGATCGAGTCGTTCAGGACGCGCACGACGTCCGACTGCGCCAGCCGATCCGTACCTTCGAGCACGAGCAGGCTCCCGAGTCCCATGGAGTAGATCGGCAGGGCTTCCTCGGTGCGCGCGAGGAAACGCTCTTCCGCCCAACGCGCGAGTGCCGGTTCCTTCGCGACGAACTCGCTCGCGCCGCGGCCCGTGATCGCGAGCACTCCACCCGCGCGCGTCGACGCGAGGATCGCATCGAGCGGCGCACGTGTCGGCGTACCGCCTTCGACGTCGAGGACGACGGCGTGAAGGCTCGTGTACGCCTCGGGCAGACTCGACAGGAGTTCGAACGCGATCCCGCCGACGCGAACGTGTTCGGGTGTTGCCGGAAGCGCGGCCGCTCCCGGCGTCACGATCCCGATCCCCGGTGAAAATTGACTTTCCTGCGTCTCCGGAGCGCGCGGATCGGACTCCAGCGAGAGCGCCGCAGCCCAGCCCGCGGTCGCGACAGTGCTCGGCCCCGCGCGACTCGCGACGAGCACGATCCGTTCGTGAACGGGCGACGGCGTCGTGGCGCCCACGTTGCCGATGAACCGGCGTTCTCCGGCCTGGATCGTGAGCGTGTAAGCGTTCGACGCATTGGGTCGAGCGGGAAGCGCGAGCTCGAACTGCTCCACGCCCCGGCCACGGACGCGAACAGATTTCGTCACGACGTCCGTGCCGATCCCCATGCCGGAAGAGAACGTCAGATCGACGTCGCGATCGTCGTCGGTCTCGTTCAGCACGTGCACCGTCGCCGGTTGCCAACCGCGGTTCAGCGTTTCGGGCCAGTGCGTGCCGACAGTGATGCGCACACCGTCGACGACCGTGGACTGCTCACCGGCGCGAGCGAGGGGACTGAGCGACGCCAGGACCGCGATCGCGACGAACCCGCTAGCGCGCACCGCTGACCTCGCGCGGCAGCGCTTCCTCGATTTCGCGCACGGATTCGAGCACGGTCGCGGCGATGTCGCGCCCCGACACGTTGTCGAGACGGGCTCGGTAGTCGAGCACGATGCGGTGTCCCAAGGCACTCGTCGCGACCGTGCGCACGTCGTCGAACCCCACGTTCGGCTTCCCGGCGAGCAGCGCGTGCGCGCGACCGGCCTCGGCGATCGCGATCGCTGCGCGCGGGCTCGCTCCGTGGCGCACGTAGGTCTTCACGCGCTCGGGCGCGATGTCCGAAGTCGGATGCGTCGCGTCGACGAGGCGCGCGATGAACGCGGCGACGCTCTTCGGCAGGTGGATGCGCTCGATCACGCCGAACAGTCGATCCAGCGCGTCCGAATCGACGGCCGCGGTGTGTTCCGGGGGCTTCCCCCACGAACGTTCGTTGAGGATCGCTTGCAGCGCCTCGCGGCCGACTCCGCCGACATGGACCTTGAACAAGAAGCGGTCGAGCTGCGCTTCGGGCAACGGATACGTGCCCTCGAGCTCGATCGGGTTCTGCGTCGCGAGCACCCAGAAGGGCTGCGGCAGTGTGCGCGTTTCACCGAGCACCGTGACGCGCCGCTCCTGCATCGCCTCGAGCAGCGCCGACTGAGTCTTGGGACTCGCGCGGTTGATCTCGTCCGCGAGCAGCACGTTCGTGAACACGGGCCCCGGATGAAAAACGAGTCGACGACGGCCGTTTTCCTCCTCGAGCATGTGCCCACCCGTCACGTCGCCCGGCAACAGGTCGGGCGTGAACTGCAGGCGCTTGAACGACAGCCCGAGCAACGTCGCGAGCGCCTTGACGAGTTCGGTCTTGCCGAGGCCCGGCAGTCCTTCGAGCAACACGTGCCCGCGCGCGAGTGCGCCGGTCAGGACGAGCCTGGTCAGCTCCTTCTGCCCGTAGAGCGTGCGGTCGAGCCCGTCGAGGATCGCGAGTGCCGTCTTCTGTGCGGCCGCGACCTCGTCCGGGGAAGGCAGAACGGGGCGAACGTTGTTCATGCTGGAAATGCCGGTGTTTTCGTCAACCACGTCGTGCTCCGAGTCCGGACGCGAATCCAACGCTCACGCGTCGGGGCGCGGCCTGACGAGGGTCGGAGCAGCCGTCGACTCGATGTCTTCAAGCAGGTCAACGCCCGCCAGGACCGAACCAGGTCTTCACCGCTTCGCGGTGGTGAGGAGCGAGCCGGCGACGCCACGCGGACTGTCCGCCCGAGGTCTCGATCGCGCTCGCGCCGGCCGCTTCTCCTTGCGGATCCACAGGCGGTGCCGCTGCGCCGATCCCCACGATCCCCGAGTGCTCGGGATCGGCATATTGCGCGTCGGGCAACGTCTTCGCCCCGAAGCGATCGGTTTCGCCCGGCGTTTCCTCGCCCCACGTCATCTCCGCGTCGCCGCGCCCGCGGCTGACCCCGCCGCGCCCAGGACCTTCGCCGTGCTGCACGAGCCGGCCGTGACCTAGGCCTTTTCATGTCCCGCCCGGCTGTTTCTTGCAGTTCTCGTCGCAGA
>CAZKIY010000192.1:0-7940 GCA_964552875.1 uncultured Planctomycetaceae bacterium | reverse complement strand
GCTCTCAGCGCTTCACGGGCTTCGGCGGATCCCGCCACAGTTGCAGCGCGAGGAGCGGCGGTCCGACGAAGAACAGCGCGAACATCGGCGGCGCGATCGCGAGCGCATTGCCCGCCCCGATCACGTCCCACTCGGCCAGGAGACGGATCACGCACTCGACAGCGGCCACGAGCACCGCGATCCCGACTTGCAGCGACTTCCCGCGCACGATCGTCTTCGGGTCCGTGATCATGAAGAACATGAACATCGTGTACATCGGCCCCGTGATCGGCGCGAGCTCGGACAGGAACCGTCCGCCGTCGATCAAGAACGAGCGCAATGCCGCGAAGGCGACGAACGCGGCGAGCCATGACAGCGTGACGTGCCAGACCTTCGCACGGTAGACGGTCAATCCGCCGAGGCACCACAGGACGCCGACCGTCCACAGCTCGTTGCCCCACTGGTGACTCAGCATGGACACGACGGACGACGCGGCGACGAGCATGAAGCACACGCCGAAATTCGTCGGGTTCCACAGGTGTTTCCCGCGCCAAGAGAGCACGTACTTGGAAGCGATCGAGAGGAACGCGCACACGACGAACGGCCACAGGAGCGACCCTGCCGGCTTGAGCAGGATCGCGACGCTGTTCCCGCTGATGTAGGCCGAGAGCAAGTTGACCCACTTCCCTTGCGTCGCGCGGCCGAGCACGAGTTCGGTCACGATCGCAGTGCCGAGCGCGAGCGCCCACGGCAGGTAGCTGTCGCCCAGGATCTGGAAGCGCCACTGACCGATCACGAGGAACGTCGAGAGGAGCGTCGAGCTGTACCAACGCGGATCGATGCGTTGGAAGAACGGTTTCGCCTCGGGCGGCGTTCCGAAGCTCGCGGTCGCGGTGCTGGTCGTCATGGCGCTCGCTTCAAGCGCTTTCGTCGCAGCATGTTCGTGGGAGTCGCTCGCCCCGTTTCAGCGAGTTTCCTCGCTTCTATGCCGTGGTGCGCGAACTGGAAGCGCACGTATCGAGACCTCGCGCTCCGGGACCTCACGGCGTCGGCTCCTGGACGCGCACGCGCCGGCCGCCGCGCTCGTCCTGGAGCGTGCTGACCGCTCCCGACGGCCAACGGACCTCGATGTGCGCGGCACTCGTCGCAGCACCCAATCCGAAGTGCAACCGGCGGTCGTTCTGCGCCGCGAAACCGCTCGCGGCCGTGACCACCTGGCATTGCACGCGCCCGGGCGTTCCGGCGCTGCCCTGCGTCTCGACGCGGACGATCGCGCCGTACGCCTCGCGATTCGCGCGCGTGCCGACGAGGTCGAGCTGGATCCAGTTGCGCCCCGCGTCGACCTCGTTGCGATAGAGGAGCAGCGGTCCGCCCTGATTCGCCACGACGGCGTCGAGCACGCCGCGGTTCGAAAAATCCGCCAGCGCCACCGCGCGTCCGTCGAGGAGGTCCGTGACGCCGATGCCCTGCGCGCCGTTCACGAAGCGCATTCGTCCCTGGTTCACGAGCACGCACGAAGCCTGATACCCCGAGAGGCTGCGGTCCTCCATCGGCGGCCAGAACTGAGCGTCTTCGGCCAGCGCGCCCGCGCCGATCGCGATCTTCGACATGCCGAACCAGTAGTCGCGGTCCGGCGAGGCCGAAACGAATCCGTTCACGACGAAGAGGTCGGGCAGCGCGTCGTTGTTCAAGTCGCCGAACTGCGCGCCCCAGGCCCAACCGCAATCGACCTCGGGACCTTGCGCGACGTTGCGCAGAGTTCCACCGGATGCGAGCCGGTTCACGCGCAGGTTGTTGCCTTGGAACAAGTATCCGCGCTGCGAGATGTTCGTCACGAAGACGCCCAGCGTGCCTTCACCGGTGAAGTCGCCCAGGGCGGCCGACATGCCGCTCTTGCTCGACTCCTCGAGCCCGACGCCCTCGGCCAGGACGAACGTGCCGTCGCGCGCGTTGCGGAAGAATTCCTCGGGACCGTAGTCGTTCGCGAGGTAGAGGTCCTGCCATCCGTCGCCGTCGAGGTCAGCGGCGACGACGGCCAGCGTCCAGCGCGTGCTGCCCACGCCCGCTCGATCCGTGATGTCCGCGAAAGTCCCATCGCCGCGGTTCTCGAACAGCCGGTTCGCGCCGCCGTTGTTCGCGAACTCGAAACTCTCCTGCATGATTCGCGTCGTCGCGAGATGCCACAGATCGATGTCCGAGCGGAAATACGCCGTGACGTAGAGGTCGAGATCGCCGTCGCGATCCATGTCGAACCACGTGGCGCCCATCGAGTTCATGAACACGTCGAGGCCCGCGCTCTTCGACGCGTCCACGAACCGCGCGTCGCCCTCGTTGCGCACGAGGATCTGACGCCCGAACCGGTACAGGAACGCGTCCACGTCGCCGTCGCCGTCGTAGTCGGCCCACACGGACCCATTCGTGCATCCGTCACCCGCGCCATTCATGTCCGCGAGGCCGGCGGCTTCCGCGCGATCCTCGAACGTGCCGTCGCGGCGATTCATGAACAGCGCGTTGCGAGAACCCGCCGCGCCGTTCGCGGCGTAGAAATCCACCCAACCGTCCTGGTCGACGTCGACCACGGAGACGGCTGCACCCATGCCGGCCACGTGCGGCTCCACGTGCGCGATACGCGCATCGAACGACGGCTTTTGGTGCGTGAACACCACGCCGGCTGCGCGCGCCGTCTCGCGCATCCGAAAGCCGAACGGATTCGTTCGCACGACCTCGGGGGCGCGTCCGAAATGCCACGCCGCGCCGATCGCGACCACGAAGGTCGCGTCGATCGTCCATTGCAAAGGGCCGCGACTCCGCACTCGCGCCCGAGGATACTCTCGATCCGGGCCTGAAGGGACCCACCGCGACCGTTAGAGTCCGGGCTCACGATCTCCATGAGCCCCGTCCCCGAACGCGAGCCCGCCGATCTCCTCGTCCACGGCGCAGCCGAGGTCGCGACGCCCACGGGCTCGACGCCGCGCACCGGCCCGGCCCTCGCGGAGATCCGGGTCCACCGATCTGCGGCGATCGCCGTGCGCGACGGGCGTATCGTGGCCGTCGGGGAGGAGGCTTCGATACGGGCCCGATTCCGCGCGAGCCGCGAACTCGATGCGCGCGGAGGAACCGTCGTGCCGGGCTTCGTCGATGCGCACACGCACCCCGTCTTCGCCGGCACGCGCGAGGACGAGTTCGAGATGCGCACACGCGGTGCGACCTACCTCGAAATCGCCGCGCAGGGCGGTGGCATTCTCCACAGCGTCCGCGGCTTGCGCGCGGCGCCGCGCGAGGAACTGCTCGCGCGCTTGCTCGTGCGGCTCGATCGATTCCTCGAACTCGGCACGACCACGATCGAGGCCAAGAGCGGGTACGGGCTCACGACCGAGCACGAACTCCTGTCCCTCGAGCTCATGGCCGCGGCGCGCGCAGTCCACGCGGTCGAAATCGCGCCGACTTTTCTCGGTGCGCACGACGTCCCGGCCGAGCATCGCGCGGCGCCCGGTGCCTACGTCGACCTCGTCGAACACGAGATGCTCCCGCGCGTCGCCGCGTCCGGCTTGGCCGAGGCGTGTGACGTGTTCGTCGAAGGTCACACGTTCGGGATCGACGCGTCGCGGCGCATCCTCGAACGCGCGCGATCGCTCGGATTCTCGCTGCGTCTGCACGCCGACCAACTCTCGCTCCTCGGCGGCGCGCGCCTCGCGGCGGAACTCGGCGCACGGAGCGCGGATCACTTGGAGTTCGTCGACGACGCGGGTGCCGACGCGCTCGCCGAGGCCGGTGTGACGGCGGTCCTGTGCCCGGTCGTGCCGCTCTACCTGCGGCAGGATCGCGAGGCTCCCGCGCGACGATTGATCGATCGCGGCGTGCCCGTCGCGCTCTCGACCGACTTCAACCCGGGCTCGTGCTACTTGCAGAGCATGCCGCAAGTTCTGGCGTGGGCCGCCTTGCGATATCGGATGAGCGCGGCCGAAGCGCTCACCGCAGCGACCTTGAACGCCGCCTGTTCGCTCGGTCGCGGCACGCGCCTCGGGACGATCGAGGAGGGGAAGGATGCCGATCTCGTCGTCCTCGACGTCCCGAACCACCTCCACCTCGTCTACGAGCACGGCCGCAACGCCGTGTGCGCCGTCGTGAAGCGGGGACGCGTCGTCCTCGAACGCGAACCACCTGCATCCGTCCTTGGCGATCGCGCCGGTCGCGGTTCCAATGGGAAAAGGTCCTGAGCGAAAGCGATTGTCTAGAGCATGTCCCTCGTCGAGTGCGTCCCCAACTTCAGTGAAGGTCGTCGTCCCGAAGTCGTCGACGCCATCGTCGCAGCGATCACGTCGGTGCCCGGCGCGCGCCGCATCGATCAGAGCCTCGATGCGAACCACAATCGCGCCGTCGTGACGTTCGTCGCGCCGCCCACGGTTGCGGTCGAAGCGGCGTTCCGCGGCATCGCCAAGGCGAAGGAGCTGATCGACCTGACGCGCCATCAGGGCGAGCACCCGCGCGTCGGCGCGACGGACGTCGTCCCGTTCGTGCCGCTCGAAGGAGCGGACATGGATCAGTGCGTGCGACTAGCGCACGAACTCGGCCGTCGCGTCGGGCGCGAACTCGAGATCCCCGTTTACTTCTACGAGTCGGCCGCGCGCATCCCCGCCCGCAAGAACTTGCCCGACGTGCGCAACATCGGGTTCGAGAAGCTGCGTGAGGCCGTTGCGACGGATCCGACGCGCGTCCCGGACGAAGGACCGCAGGATCAACTGCACCCGACCGCGGGCGCGGTCGTGATCGGCGCGCGCGCGTTCCTCATCGCCTACAACGTGAACCTCGAGACGAAGGACGTCGCTGTCGCGAAGGAGATCGCCAAGAAGATCCGCGAGAAGGATGGCGGTTTGAAGGGCATCAAGGCGATGGGCTTCTGGCTCGACGATCTCCAGTGCGCTCAGGTCAGCATGAACGTGTGTGATTTCGAGTCGACGGGGCTCGAGCGCGTGTACCGCGAGATCGAGACGCTGTCGGCGGAGCGTGGCGTCGCGATCCGCGAGAGCGAGCTCGTCGGCCTCGCACCGCGCAAGGCCCTTCCGCCGGGATTGGCCGCGCGGATCCGCTTGCGTGACTTCGATCCGAAGAAGCAAGTCGTCGAGGAGCTGATCGGCGGATGACACGGACGCTCGCCCTCCTCGTCGCGATCCTCTGCACCTCGGCCGCGTGCTTCGGCACCACGGCCCACGAGGTGATGGCGATCACGGCCGGATCGCACGGCTTCACGCGCGGCCTGGCGATCGAGGACGAAGCCCCCGTGTGCAAGAAGTGCCTGTCTACCGGCCGCCAACCGTGCACCGAACACGAGAGAGACGCGTGTCTGCTGGAGGATGCCGTGCTTTTCTGCAGCACGATCGCCGAATGCGCCGTGTGCGCGGGCGTGGGCTTCACCGCGTGTCCCGACTGTGAGAACAAGCCCGCTCGCGAGGCGATCGAGGCCAAGAAAGCCGCGGTGGCGGTGCGCAAGGTCGGCCTCGCCTACATCGACACCACGATGAACCGGCCGATTCGCAAGGCCGAGTCCCAGCACTTCGTACTCGTGTGGGAAATGGATCGCCTGAAGGTCGAGAAGAAGTGGCTCGACGCGCACGAGCTCGTCCACCTCTATTTGAAGCGACTCGAGACCCTCTACGCCGACTACTGCGCGCGCCTGCAGATCACGGACAAGGAGTTCGTCGAGAAGTTCCGCGTCTTCGTGTGGCAACTACCGCAAGACCACCACGACGCGGGCCTGCGATTCTGCCGGCAGAGCGCGAAGGGCGGAGTGAAGCTGATGGGCCAAACGCCCAGCTATTCCGTGTGCGGGAACAAGCAGAACTTCCAGGACGACGAGAAGCTCCACCGCAACATCGTTCATTGCGTCGTACACTTGATGCTCTCGGCGCAGCGACCTGTCGCGTGGATCGGCAACATCAAGGCGGGCTGGCTGGACGAGGGCCTCGCGCACTTCTTCGAGGACCGCTACTGGCAGATCGCGGACACTTACTGCTACCAGGAGGCGAACTCGAACGTCGACTTCAAGGGCGGTCGTTTCCGACTCGCCGTACGCAAGATGATCGACGAGGGCAAGACGCCCCCGGTCGCCGAAGTCCTGCAGCAGAACGTCGACACGCTCACCTTGCCGATGCACGCAGTGTGCTTCAGCTACGTCGAGTTCCTGCTGAACAAGGACGCCGAGAAGTTCAATGCGCTCGTGAAGAAGCTGAAGGAGAAGGTGCCGACGCGGGACGCCTTCAAGGAGATCTACGGCTTCTCGGTCCTCGACTTCGAATCGCAGTGGAAGTCGTGGGTCTTGCAGACCTATCCGACGAAGTAGCGACGATCCTTGGGACGCAACGTCTTCGCCGCTCTTCTCGTCGTCGCCCTACTGCTCGGTCTCGCCGCGCGAATCGGGCCGATCTCGGAGCGGCGCCTGGACGAAGGCGCGAACGAGCTCGGTGCGTCGCGCTGGATCGTGGACGACGCGGGCACGGCCTTGCATTTGCGGCGTATCGAACTCGCGCTCGCCGAAGGACGTGTTCCGCAGCACGACCCCTTCCAAGCTCACGGAGTTCTGCCCGAAATCCCGGCCTTACCCGTGTTCGACGCTCTGCTCGCCGGGTTCGCGGAGCGCTGGCTGGCGAGCCCCGGCGGTGACCCGTCGCTCGGTGGAGTCGACGAAGAGGATCTCGAAGCGTTCGCGGCTTGGGTCGGACCCGTCGCGTTCGTCTTCGCGTTCGCGGCGCTCGCATGGGCCGCTTGGACCGCGACCCGCGGCGCTCCCTTCGCGGTCCTCCTCGCGGCCCTCGGTTTCGCGCTCGCACCGGCTGCGGTCACAGCTGGCGTCGTGGGTCGCCTCGACGCGGCTGCCTTCGCACTCGTGTTGCTCGCGCTGCTCGTTCGCAGCACGCAAGTCGCGCTCCACGCCGAGGACGCGTTGTCCACGATTCTCGAGGCGCTGCTCGCCGGAGTCGTAGCGGGACTTCTGGCTTCGATGTCCGCCGCGGGACCTTTCTTGGCGTTGCCGACCGCGGCAGCGTTCCTGTTGCGAGCGCTGCGCGGACCGAATGCCTTGAGGCCGATGACGGTGCGTGCCGGCCTGCTCTTCTCGCTCGTAGCCGCGTTCACGGCGCGGTTGCCGCTGGCCGACGGGCCGTGGGAGAGCTTGCCCGGCGGACTCGTCGAGCGTTGGACGTTCGCAGCGTCGGACCTCCTGCTCGTGTCGGCTGCGCCTTTCGCCTTGCTGCTCCTCACGGCGCCACGCGACGAAGCGCGCAAGGGGCGTACTCTCGCGCGGATCATGATGCTCGCCGGTGTCCTCGCGCTGCTCGTGTTCGAGATGCCACGCGCTTGGAACGCCGCCTCCGCGCCGATCGAGGCTTGGTGGAACGCGCGGCACCTCCTGGGAATCGAGTCCGCGTTCGATTCGGCGCTCGCCCTGACGTCGTCGGTGTTGATGCCGTGCGCCGCTCTCGTCGCGACTCTCCGACTCGTCCGCGAGCGTGACGCAGCGTCCTTGCACTTGGCTCTGCTCGTCCTCGTCTCGACCGTGCTCGCGCTCGTCGAGCACCGAACTTCACCGTTGTGCGTCGCCGCTTCGGCGGTCGCACTCGCGGGCGGGATCGCAAGTCTCGGCTCCATGCGCGCACAGCGCTGGTGGCTCGGGATCGGCGGCGCGATGTTGGCCGTCGTCGCCCTGGTTCACGGGAAGCTCGCCACGAATTCCAGCGCGTCGCTCCCGTCCGAGACCGTGGATCGCTTCGCAGCCTTGCGCTGGATACGCGACAACGTGCCGGCCGGCGGACCGTTCAACAGTTCGAGTGCGAAGTCCGCGTGGGGCATCCTCGCGGATCCGGCCGAGGGCGAGCTCGTCGCCTATCACGCGCGTCGTCCCGTGCTCGCCTCGAGCGCCGCGGCGTTCTCCAACCCGGAGTCGTTCGTCGAAGCACGCCGGCTCGCGC
>CAZKIY010000191.1:5380-8008 GCA_964552875.1 uncultured Planctomycetaceae bacterium | reverse complement strand
ATCTCGACGTACTCCGGCACGAGGCTCGGGGTCTGCGGATTCGCGAGCGCGTTGCCGGCCACGTCCTGCAAGTTGTTCGGAACCGTGATGACCAACTGCCGCGGGAGCCCGTCGGGGTTGATCAGCGGATCGAGTGAACCCGACGACGGAATCCCGTTGAGGGGCGTGAAGAGCATGGTCGTCATGAGCAGGATCGGGTCCAGCTCGACCGTGAACGTCCCGAAGAGCGGCGTCCGGTCCGGCGTCGACAGGTTCCCGTCGAGATCGACCTCGATGCGCACGAAGGCCGCTTGACCGGTCTGCGGATTCGCGAGCGTCGCCGGGTTCATCAAGTCGTTGAAGACGAAGCGGATGTCGGAATCGCGCCAGACATCCATCACGATCGGGAGCGTCGTCACGAGGACGTCCGGGATGAAGTCATCCGGGTCCTCGGTCGAGGTGATCGCCTGCTTGACGAAGATCTCGACGCTCGGCGCTCCCGGGACGACGTCGACCGCCGGTTGGGAGGTGCGGATGTCGCACGAGAGGCGACTGTCGTTGCGCGCGCCGCCGACGCTCTGGATGAACGGGCCACCGTCCCCCTGGCTGACGCCGGGGACGAGGACGCGGTAGGTGGCGTTGGGGTCGAATCCGAAGCTGATCGACCCGTCGTCCTCGAAGGAGACCGTGGGCCGGAAGAGCACCTTCTTCGGATTGTTCGGGTCGCGGAAGCGTGTCCCGTTCGGCGAGGCACCGGAGCTGACGTCGACGATCTCGAAGGACGAGGACGAGATCGAACTCGGGTCGACGGGCTCCGAGAAGAAGACCGCGATTTCTTGGTTCACCGCGGCCTGGTTGAACTGACAACTGACCTGGGTGCCACCTTGGCCGCTGCCGCAGCCGAGGGTGCAGGTCTCGATGTACATCGTCCCGCCGCCAGACCCACCGCCCGAGCACGCAGAGAGCGCGAGAGCGAGTCCGAGGCTGACGAAGGAGAGGGAACCGCCCAAGGCGTTCTTCGGTTGCTGCACAGGTCTCTACCGTTCGGTGCGGAGCGGGGAGGAGAGGAGATCGGCCCACACAGGCACGCCGGGACGGCATGCCGGGGATCCCGGCTCGGGGGGAGGGGGCCGCGCACTCTAGCTTCCGCGTTCGAAGGGTTGCCACGGATTTCCCCGCGCCCGCGACACCTAGGGCCACGCCTCGTGGCGCGGCACTTGCCAACCCTGCCAGGCTGGACGGAGAGTGTGGGCGTCCATGGACAACTCCCGTGCCGCCGGTCCACAGCGCCCCTCGTGCTCGCCCCACGGCCCGAGGGGCGCGCGATTTCGCACGCTCGGCGCGCGCGCGGTCGTGAGCATCCGTTCGGAACCCGTTGCTCGAGGAGTCTCTCGTTGAAGCTCGAATCCATGCGGCCCCGAGTCGCGCTGACGACTTTCCTCCTCCTCTTCGCAGCAGCGTCGGCCTGCCGCGACGCGGCGGGCACCCTGCCGCAGCCGGATCGCTCGGCCGACGCGCGCATCGCCGAGCTCATCGACGCGCTGACGCCGATCGCCGAGACGGTCACCTCGGACATCACGGACGCGCATTTCCACCGCGGGAACGAGCTGCTCGCGGAACTGTGCGCCGCGGATCCCGAAGTCGGACGCGCGGCGTTGCGAGCGCTGCAGTCGCGGCAGACGAAGATGGTCCAGGTCGAGCGCGGTTTGCTGGCGGTCGCGGCCCGCTCCGCCACGGCGGATGCGCTGCCCCTGCTCGAGAACCTCACGCAGAACTACGGTCCGTCGCTCGACCTGCGCACCGAGGCCGCACTGTTCTTGGCCGAAGTCGCGCCGGAGCGCGCGCTCCTCCTCATCGAGCCGATGATGCTGCGCAAGGTCCGCAACCAGACGACGCCGCCGGTCGAGTTCCTGGTCCGCGCGTGGGTCATCGCTTGCCAGAAGACGGGCCGCTCGCCCGTTCCCGAGTTGTGCGACGTCGCCACGAATCTCCTCCAAGAGGGATCCGCGCGCGTCCGCGCCGTGGCCGAGTTGGGCCTCCATCCCGATCCGCGCGGCGAGCGCGCGCTACGAGCGATCCTCGTCGAATCGACGGGCGACGGTTATCTGCGACGCAAAGCAGCGCAGGCGTTGCGCGACACACTGCCGCGCGAGACCGCGTGCGACATCTTCCGCCAAGCGGGCGACAAGGAAGCGGATCTCAACTTCCTGACGTTCCTCGCGAAGATGGTCGAGATGAACTGCGGCTCGTGATCACCGACACGCACGCGCACGTCTTCTGGGACGACTTGTTGCCGGATCTCGACAACGTGCTCGAGCGTGCGCGCGCCGCGGGAGTTTCGCGCATCGTCGTCGTCGGCACGGATGTCGCGAGTTCGCGGAAGGCCTTCGAGGTCTGCGCCGGTCGCGCGGGACTCCATCCGACGGCGGGTGTCCATCCGCACGATTCGAAGGACCTCGATGCGGAGGCGAAGCAGGAGATCGAGCGCATGTGTCGTCTTCCCGAGTGCGTCGCAGTCGGCGAGACGGGCCTCGATCACTTCAAATCGTTTTCACCGCGCACGGACCAGATCGCCGGCTTCGCGTGGCACGCGGAGTTGGCGCGCGCGCTAGACAAGCCGCTCGTCGTCCACAGTCGCGAAGCCCACGT
>CAZKIY010000191.1:0-5280 GCA_964552875.1 uncultured Planctomycetaceae bacterium | reverse complement strand
AACGAGCCGGCGCTCGTGCGCGAGACGTTGGAGTTCGTCGCCGCGTTGCGCGGCGAGGATCCGGTGGAACTCGCGGCGTCGTCCACGCGCAATGCGAGCGAGCTCTTCGGGCTGGAACGAGCGTGAAATGGAGAGCGAGGCGCCGCGCTCTTCGCGCGACGCCCCGCTTGTTCGTGCTGCATCCGCTCACGCGGGTTGCAGCGCGCGGATCACTGGACCGGGACCCAGATGTTGCCGCTGACGCCGGCGACGCCCACGCCGAGCGGCGAGGCCATGTCACCCGCGATCGAGAACACTTCGTCGAACGTCGGGACGCTCGTCGTCGACGTGAACGGCGTCGCCTGGCGGTTGTTGCACTGGAGCAGGTCGCCTTCCTGATTGCAGAAGAAGCAACGGTTACCCGTGCCCTCGACGTCGACCGGCCACGCGTAGCAGGCCCACAGGATCTCGGCGTTGTTCGGGTCGGGGTACGTACCGCCCGCGCCGCCCGGGCCGGCTTGCTCGAGGATGCCCGGCGTCGCGCCACCGGCCGTGGCATCCGGCAGGTACATCGCGAAGAAGTAGCCCGAGCGCGACACGAAGCCGTTCGCGTCGATCGCGCCGAAGGCGCTCGAGAGAACCGACGGGTTGAGTTCGTCGACCGTGGCCACACCCGGACCGCCGACGCCCGCGTTGTTGATGCGCAGCGGGAACGTGCCCGCCATTTCGGCGAAGTAGCCGTACTCGCCGCCGCCGTCACCGTCGGTATCGATCGCGGACGAGGACTGGAGTTGCGCCTGCGACGAGCTGATCGAGCGCAGGGTGGCGATCGCCGCGGCCTCGTTGGCCGACAGACGCGCGCTCATGAGCTTCGGAATGGCGATGCTCGCGATGATGGCGATGATCGCCACGACGATCATGAGCTCGATGAGAGTGAAACCCGAGTTGCTGCGATTGCGGATCATGTGTTCCTAGTTCCCTCCAGGGGCCTCCGTGCCGCCTGATTCGTGCGGGCCGGACTGGCCCATCGTTCCCCGTCGTCCCGGACCACCGGGCCGACCCACGTTTTTCCCGAGTGCCGGGCCCTTGCCGGCCCGTCCCCCGGGTCGCGTCCGATCCACGGCCTTGCGGCCCCGAACCGTGCGCTGTGCTTCGCTGATCGTCATCGGTAAGTCGCGCGTCAGGCCTTGAGGCGACTTGCGTTACTTCGAGCCGAGTTTCCCGACGACGTCGAGGATCGGCAGGAAGACCGACATGACCACCACGCCGACGATGACGCCCATGACCGAGATCAAGATCGGTTCGATGAGGCTCGTCAGCGACTTGACGGCGGCCTTGACCTGCGCGTCGTAGAACTCGGCGATCTTCTCGAGCAGCACTTCGAGCGAACCCGTGCGCTCGCCGATCGCGATCATCCGCGTGACCATCGGCGGGAAGACCGGCGACTTCGCCAGCGGCTCGCTGAGCATGTTGCCCGCGCGCACGCTGTCGCGGCTGTCGAGCACGACCTGCGAGATGATCTTGTTGCCGGACGTCTCGGCGACGATGTCGAGCGTGCCCATGATCGGCACGCCGGAACGGATCAGCGTCGCGAACGTGCGCGAGAAGCGGGCCAAGGCGATCTTGCGCGCCAGCGGCCCGAAGACCGGGGCGCGCAGGAGGAAGCGGTCCCACAGGATCGTGCCGCGCTCCGTGCGCTTGAACATGATGAACCCGGTGATGGAGCCGGCGAGTCCGAGGACCCACGTGATCACGTTGGCCTTCATCCACTCCGCCGTTTCGAGCACGAACTTCGTGATCGCGGGCAGTTCCGAGTCGAGGCTGTCGAACACGGCGCGGAAGCCGGGGACGACGCCGAGCATCAAGAACGCCGTGATGCCGAGCACGAGCACCATCGAGATGACCGGGTAGGTCATCGCCGCTTTGATCTCACGGCGCAGGGATTCGGAGGCTTCTTGGTAGTCGGCGAGGCGCTCCAGGATGATGTCCATCTGACCGGAGACTTCGCCGGCCTTGACCATCGCGACGTAGAGTTCGTCGAAGGCCTTGGGACACTTCGCCATCGCGGCGGAGAGGTCGCTACCGCCGCGCACTTCGGCGAGCAGCGTGTGACACGTCATCTTGAGACCGGGCGATTCGGCCTGATCTCCGAGCACTTCGAGCGATTCGAGCAGCGCGAGACCGGCGCCGAGCATCGTCGCGAGCTGGCGCGTGAAGATCACGAGCTCTTGCTTGGTGGCCTTGGGCTTCGGGGCGAAGAATCCGCCGCCGCCCTTCGTGGTCGCCGGGCGCGAGGAGAACGCGCCCGCCTCGTCGACGCGCATCGCGACGAGGTTTTTCTTGCGCAGCTCCGCCACGACCTCGTTCTTGTCGTTGGCCGTGATCGTCCCCTCGACGGTCTTCCCGGTGGTGTCCTTGGCTGCGTACTTGAAGTTCGTCACGAGGTGGTCCGTCCGAGATGGGGGTGATCAGTCTTCGAGCGTCGTGCGCAGGACTTCCTCGAGAGAGGTCCGTCCGCGCATCGCGTTGAGCAGCCCGACGCGGCGCAGGGTCAGCATTCCCTGCTTCACCGCCTCGTGCTTGAGATCGTGAACGGATCGACGCTCGACGATCATTCGCTTGAGCTGCTCGTCGAGGTACAGCGTCTCGAGGATCGCGAACCGGCCCTTGTAGCCACCGGTGCAGCGCGGACAGCCCTCGGCATGCGGCTGCCACAGCTTGATCCCGGGAATTTCCTGAGGTTCGAAACCCAAGGAAAGAAGTTCCTTCTCCGGCAATTCGAGCGGCTTGCGGCAACCCTCGCAGATCTTCCGCGCGAGGCGCTGCGCACCGATGCACAGGAGCGAGCTCGACACCATGAACGGGTCGACGCCCATGTCCATGAGACGCGTGATCGTGCTGGGCGCGTCGTTCGTGTGCAGCGTCGACAACACGAGGTGCCCCGTGAGTGCCGCCTTCACCGCGATGTCGGCCGTCTCCTTGTCGCGAATTTCGCCGACGAGCACGACGTCGGGGTCCTGACGCAGGATCGAGCGCAAGGCACCCGCGAACGTCAGACCGCGCTTCGGATTCACCGGCACCTGGTTGATGCCGTCCATCCGGTATTCGACCGGGTCCTCGACCGTCACGACGTTCACGTCCGGCGTCGCGACCTCCTGCACGCACGAGTACAAGGTCGTCGACTTGCCCGAACCCGTCGGACCGGTCACGAGCAACATCCCGTACGCGGCATTGATCGCTTTGCGGATGTGCTCGACGGCTTGCGTCTCGTAGCCGAGCGTGTCGAGCTTCAACGCGGCCGAGCCGCCGTCGAGGATCCGCATGACGGCCTTTTCGCCGCCGACCACGGGCAGAATCGAGAGTCGGAAGTCGATCGTGCGGCCTTCGTAACGCGCCTGGAACTTGCCGTCCTGGGGCACGAAGCGCTCGGCGATGTCGAGGCTCGACATGATCTTCAAACGCGAGATCAGCGCCGGCAGAATTCCCTTCGGCGGCGTCATCACGAGGCGCATCGCGCCGTCGATCCGGTAGCGGATGCGCAGCGCCTTGTCGCCCGGCTCGACGTGGATGTCGCTGGCCTTCTCCTTCAAGGCCTTCAGGATCATCATGTTCACGAGCTTGACGGCCGGCGAGTCCTCGCCTTGGCCCTCGAGCGATTGGTCGGACAGCTCCGCGACGGTCTGACCGTCGGTCTTCATTTCGATCTGATCGGTGCTGGCGTTGACGTCGCCGAGCATCGCGTCGACTTGCTTGGCGCCCGCTTGGTAGGCGCGCTCCAGCGCTTTCACGAGCGCGGGCGGCGACGAGAGCACCTGACGGATCTGGCAACCCGTGCGCCGCTTCAGATCGTCGATCAGGAGCACGTCGAACGGATCGCTGACGGCGATCGTGAGCAGATCGCCGTTCTTCGAGAGCGGCAGGATCGAGTGCTCGAGGCACGTTTCCTGCGGGAGCGCTCCGAGAGCTTGCGCATCGGGTGACGCGTGCCCGAGATCGACCGGTGCGACACCGCTCGCGCGTGCGAGCACTTCGAGGAGCTGGTTCTCGGGAACGGTGCCCGCCGCGAGCAAACGATCGAGGACGTTGCCGCCCTTGTCGCGTGCAATGTTCCAGTCGGACTCCGTGATGAGCCCTGCGTCGACGAGGAGTCGACGGATTTTGCCGGAGACGCGGACCATGGCGGGCGTCAGGCCGCGCCGCGTGCCAGCGTGCGCAGTTCGCCGGGTTCGCCCACGTAGCGCTCTGCGGTCTGCAGCGAGACCTTGCCCGATCGCACGAGCTCCGCGAGAGAGGACGACATGGTGCGCATGCCCATGCGGCCGCCCGTCTGGATCTGCGAATAGACTTGGTGGCCCTTACCGTCGCGGATCAGCGCGCGAATGGCCGGCGTGGCGAGCATGATCTCGGCCGCCATCGCGCGGCCGCGACCCGTCTGCACGGGGAGCAACTGCTGGCAGAACACCGCTTCGAGCGTGAACGAGAGCTGCGTGCGCACCTGCGATTGCTGATGCGACGGGAAGACGTCGATGATGCGGTTCACGGTCTGGACCGCGTCGGACGTGTGCAACGTGCCGAACGTCAAGTGACCGGTTTCGGCGAGCGTCAGCGCCGCTTCGATCGTCTCGAGGTCGCGCAACTCGCCGATGAGCACGTAGTCGGGGTCCTGACGCAGCACGCTCCGCAGCGCCTTGTGCATGCTCTGCGTGTCGGCGCCCAGCTCGCGCTGGTTCACCATGCACTTCTTGTGGCGGTGGGTGAACTCGACCGGGTCCTCGATCGTGATGATGTGACCCTGCTGCGTCGTGTTGATGAAGTCGATCATCGCCGCCAGCGACGTCGACTTGCCCGAACCCGTGGCGCCCGTGACGAGCACGAGCCCGGAGTTCATGTTGCAGATCTTCTCGCAGACCGCGCGCGGCATGCCCAGACGTTCGAAGTCCGGAATCGCGTGCGGAATCGAGCGCATGACCGCCGCAACGGCGCTCTGCTGGAAGAAGACGTTGGCACGGAAACGACCGCTGCCCTCGAGACCGAACGAGCAGTCCAGCTCGAGTTCGCGGTCGAGTTTCGCGATCTGATCCGAGTTCAGGATGCTCGTTGCAAGACGACGCGTGTCGTCGGCCGTGAGGGCTGGATGCTCGACGGGCAGGAGCTCGCCATCGATACGGATCCGCGGCGGTGAGTTGACCGACACGTGCAGGTCGGAGCCGCCCTGGCGCACCATGAGCGCCAGCAATTCTTCCATCGTGATCATCGACGCGCGCCTCGTAGGGGTTCTGGCGCGGAAGGGATCGGACGGAA
>CAZKIY010000190.1:0-8027 GCA_964552875.1 uncultured Planctomycetaceae bacterium | reverse complement strand
TGCGCACCGACCGCGCGCTCGTCCTCGAGCGCCATCCGTGGAGCGAGTCGTCGCTCGTCGCGCACGTCGTGACGGCGGCGCACGGTCGCGTCCACCTGCTCGCGCGCGGCGCGTATCGGACCACGTCGCGCTTCTACTGCGTGCTCGACCTGTTCGACACGCTCGCGATCGAGTGGAACCAAGTCCCGGGCCGCGAACTCTTCGACCTGCGCGCGGGTGACATCGCTCGGAGACGGTCGCGCATCGCGACCTCGCTCGACACGTATCGAGCGGGGCTCACGGTGCTCGAGCTCCTGTCGATCGCGTCGCGCTTCGGGCCGCCGGACGCGGCGCTCTTCGCGCGGGCGGAGCAGGCGCTCGATGCGCTCGACCGGTGGGCGGCGGATGAGGCGACGACCGAGGCCACGGATCCACAATTCGTGCAGGTCCGCTTCGAACTCGACTACCTCACGCACCTCGGGTTCGCGCCGGCGCTCGAAGTCTGTGCCGCGTGCAGTGGGCCGGCGCCCGCATCGAAGGGCCGCGTGCACTTCTCGGCCGGCGCGGGCGGCCGTCTGTGCGCCCAGCACGCCGAGGAAGGCCGGGTACGCGGCTTGCGCGTCGGCACGCTCCCCCTGGCCGTGCTCGACGACGCGCGCCGACTCCAAGAAGGCGCCTGGCCCGCCGACGCGAAACCCGAACGGATCGTCCGCGTCCGCGACTGGATCGAGCGCTTCCTCGACTACCATCTCGAAGCGCGGCCGCGTTCGCACCGCGCGTTCCTCGCCGCGCCGAACCGCAACGCGCCCACAGTGCGCTCCGATCGCTCCGAATCGTGATTTCCATCCACCGCGCACTCCACGCCGCCGCTGCGGCCCTTCTCGTCTTCCTCGCCGCGAGTTGCTCGTCGACCGGCGGGCTGTTCTCGTCCGACGCGCTCGATCCCGAGGAAGTCCCGGCGGCTCTCGCGGACGCGACCGCGGCGCGCGCGCGCGGAGACGCGCAGGAAGCGCTCGAGATCCTGGCGCCGGCCTCGCGAGCCGTCGGGCTCACCCCGGAACTGCGCGACCGCGTGCAAATCGAGCTCGAATCGAGCGCTCAAGTCCGCATCACCGAATTGGCCGTCCCCGATGCGGACCCGGACGATCTCGCGGACCTCGTCGATCTGGGTTTGCCGCGCCAGATCGCCGTGCAGGCGGGGCTCGCGGGCGCGCGGCGGTACGTCGAGATCGGCGAGCCGGTGGACGCGTACGAGCTCTTGAAACGCCTCGACGACAAATTCCCGCTGCACCACGAGCGCGTCGCGTCGGGGAATCTCATGGCCGACATCGGTCTGGCGCTGTCCGACGACACCCCGACCCTTTTCGGGATGTTCGACACGCTCGGCGAGTCGGCCGAGGTCCTCGAGTACGTGATCCTGAAGGCGCCTTGGTCGCGGCGCTGCGACGAGGCCTACCTCGCGCTATCGAGGATTTACGAGGAAGATCAGGAGTGGGAGCTCGCGATCGCCCGCGCGGAGGGGCTCGTCCTGAACCACCCCGGAAGCCCGCTCGCCGTGGAAGCCGAGGCGCGAGTCCCAAAGCTGCGCCTGACGATGCTCGCGAGCCCCGAGTACGACCGCGAGGAGCTCGAACGCGCGCGCCAGGAATTGCAGCAGTGGCTCGTCACGCACACGGCGAGCGACCTCCAGGAACGCGTGCGGCTGGACCTCGCCGATTGCTTGTCACGCCTCGCCGAGAGCGACCTCCTGATTTCGCGCTTCTACGACACGGTCGGCAACCCGTTCGGCGCCCAGCGCCACGCGCGGCGTGCGATCGAGGAGGCGCGCGATGCGGGTGACGCGGCGCGTCTCGCGCGTGCCGAGGAATGGCAGCGCGAGCTGCCTCCGGCCGTCAACCCGATCACGGGGTCGGAGACCTTGCCGTGACTCGCGGACTGCTCGTCGCGGCCCTCGCACTCGGAGCGGGAATGATCGCTTCATGCGGGTATTCCACCGGAATCCGCGTAGCCGATCGGATGAGTAGCGTCGGCGTGCCCTTCTTCGGGAACTCGACTCTGGAGCGCGACATCGAGCGCCCGATGCAGGACGCGTTGACGTCGGCGATTCGTTCCTTGACCGACGTGCCGATCGGGGAACCGGCCACTTCGGCGGTCGTCCTGCGGGGCGTCATCCTCGAGTACCACCGGCGCGGTGGGATTCGCAGCACGGACAACGAACTCCTCGAGACGGGCCTCTACATCCAGGCGGAGGCGGGGCTGTACGACAACGCCACGGATCGGCCTCTCGGGCCCCAGCGACGCGCCCAGGTCTGGATCGGCTACGTCCTCGACGATCCAACTGCGTCTTCCGACGCCCAGGACCGGGCCATCCGTTACGTCGCCGAAGAACTCGTCCTCGACCTCTTCGCGCCGCTCGAATGAGCGCTGAACCCGAGGAAAAGACCGCCGACACCCGCGAGACTGGGCGAACCGCGGCATTTGCCGCTGCCCGCACCCATCGAAGGCCGGCGGTCCCTACGCTATGGGTGGCGCGCCGCGCAGCTCCCGCTGGAGCCTCGGGCCCTCTCCGTCGATAGAGCTTCCATGCCTGAACCGAAGAACAAAGAGACTCAGGACAAGGCGCGCAAGACGCGTTCGTTCGGCTCGTTCGCCCTGATCCTGTTCGTGCTCGTCGCGATCTTCCTCCTGTGGGGAGGTCAGAGGATGCGCCCGCGCATGGATCTGACCCAGGATCTCTACGAGTGGTACCTGTACGGCGGCGACGTCGCGTCGCAGGAGATCGTCGGCGGGAACGTCGTCGAGGGCACGCTCGAGGACGGCCGACTCTTCGCGGTGCGCTTCGCCGACGTCGGTCGGCGCGAGTCGCTCTACCGCGAGCTCAAGGCGGCCCAGAACATTCAATCGATCCGTCCGGCGGAGTTGCAGCGCGCGCTCGAAGGCGGCTGGTACCAACCGGTTTCGGCGCGGCACCTCACCGCCTACGGTGAGAGCGCGCAGGACGCCGCCGCGGCCGTGACGGAGGACGCGAAGCCCGGTGACGCCGCCCTGCCGAAACCGCCGCGCGCGCATCCGCAGACGGATCGCATGCTGGTCCAGGCGACCGCGCGTCCGATCGCCGCTTGGAAGGCCGTCGAGACGAACGATCCGCCGTTCCACCTGCCGCAGGCATCGGGCGCGGTGTGGCTCGAGGTCACGGACGTCGAGGACTTCGGCGCGCTGACGTCGATGCTGCGCGCGCGATCGGTGCCGATCGAGTCGCTGGCCTTCGACATCTCGAAGACGAACGGGACGAAGGCGACCGAGTCGAGTTCGCTGCTCACGCAGGCCCTCTTCATGTGGGGCCCGCTGATCCTCGTCTTCGTGATCATCCTGTTCTTCATGCGCCAGATGAGGAACCAGGGCGGCGCCGGCGGAGTCATGAACTTCGGCCGATCGCGCGCGCAGCTCTACAGCAAGGAGAACCACGTCAACGTCACGTTCGACGACGTGGCCGGAGCGGACGAGGCCAAGGAAGAGGTCAAGGAGATCGTCGAGTTCCTGAAGAACCCGGGTCGCTTCACGCGCCTCGGCGGACGGATCCCGCGCGGCGTGCTCCTCGTCGGTTCACCGGGTTGCGGCAAGACGCTTCTCGCCAAGGCGATCGCGGGCGAAGCCGAGGTCCCTTTCTTCTCGATCAGCGGTTCCGACTTCGTCGAGATGTTCGTGGGCGTCGGCGCCTCCCGCGTGCGCGACCTCTTCAAGCAGGCGCGAGAAAATAGCCCGTGCATCATCTTTCTCGACGAGATCGATGCCGTCGGTCGCCGTCGGGGTTCGGGCATGGGCGGCGGCCACGACGAGCGCGAGCAGACGCTCAACGCGATCCTGGTCGAGATGGACGGCTTCGGCACCGACGATGGCATCATCGTCATCGCTGCGACGAACCGTCCGGACGTGCTCGACCCGGCGCTCTTGCGCCCCGGTCGATTCGACCGCGAGGTCACGATCGACCTGCCCGACCTGAACGGCCGCGAGCAGATCCTGAAGGTCCACCTGAAGAAGGTGAAGGTCGGCGGCGACGTCGACGTGACGCGCCTCGCGCGCGGAACGCCCGGTTATTCGGGCGCCGATCTGGCCGCGATCATCAACGAGGCCGCGATCATGGCCGCGTTGCAGCGTCGCGACGAGATCTACATGGAGCACCTCGAGGAGGCGCGCGAGAAGGTCATGTTCGGCCGCCAGAAGCGCTCGCGCGAGATGGAAGAGGCCGACCGCAAGATCACCGCGTACCACGAGGCCGGTCACGCCGTCGTCGGCGCGATGATCCCCGAGGTCGATCCGCCGACGAAGGTCACGATCGTGCCGCGCGGCCGCGCGCTGGGCCTGACGACGTTCATGCCCGAGAAGGAGCAGTACCACATGCAGCGCCGCCGATTGGTCGGCCAGCTCGCGGTGGGTTATGGCGGCCGCATCGCGGAAGCCGAGTTCTGTGGCGACATCTCGGCCGGTGCCTCGAGCGACATCAAGCAGAACACCGAGCTCGCGCGGCGCATGGTCGCCGAGCTCGGCATGAGCGACAAGGTCGGTCCGGTGAACTACGCCGAGCGGCAAGGCAGCGAGTTCCTCGGCACCGAGCTGATGAGCTCGAAGTGGCACAGCGAGGAGACCGCGCGCGAGATCGACCAAGAGATCCAGCGTTTCCTGCGCGAGGCCTACGAACGCGCCGAGGTGCTGATCCGCGCGAATCGCAACGCCGTCGAGCTGCTCGCCACCGCGTTGATGCGCTACGAGACGATCACCGGCGAAGAGGTGAAGGAGATCCTGCGCGGGGCGTCGCTCGACTCCTTGCGTCCGGGTGTTCCGCACGTCGTGCCGCGCACCGCGAGCGCACGCGCGGAAGCGGCGAAGAACGCGCCGAAGCCGGTGACGGGCGGCGAATTGCCCGGCACGCCGGGTCTGTCGCCGGCTTGATCGGCGCGCGAGCACGTCGATGACCGATCTGGCGCGCGACCCCGTCTTCGGCGAGGTCGCGCGTCGGCTTTCACCGCGTTGTCTCGGCGTGATCCGGGCGACGAGCGGGGACGAGAGAGACGACATCGTCCGCCTTGCGCTGTGCACGGCCGGCATCACTGCGGAGACGTTCGAGTACTACGAGTGGAAAGAGGCGGACGGCCGCGATGCGAGATTGACGGTCGTCCCCGCATCGAGAGGGAGAGCCGAGCTCTTGTACAGCCGAGGTCGCCTCGAGTCCGATGGGCTGTTCTTCCCGTTCACCGCGGGCGAAGCGCTGATGGAGGCGCACCTCAACCTTGAGCGTGATTCGGGTCCGACGCGGATCATGGGCATCGTCAACGTGACGCCCGACAGCTTCTCGGACGGCGGCGACCACCTCGATCCTTCGCGCGCGGTCGAGCACGCGCTCGCGCAGATCGCGGCGGGCGCCGACTTGATCGACGTCGGCGGCGAGTCGACGCGCCCGCGCTCCGAACCCGTCACGGTCGAGGAAGAGCTGCGACGCGTCGTGCCGGTGATCACGGCACTCGCGAAGCGGACGCGCGTTCCGATCAGCATCGACACGATGAAGAGCGCGGTCGCTCGCGCCGCGCTCGACGCCGGCGCGACGATCGTGAACGACGTGTCCGCCGGCCTCGCCGACCCCGCGATGTTCGCGGTCGTCGCCAGCGGCGGTGCCGGCTACGTCGCCATGCACATGCAAGGCGATCCGCGCACGATGCAAACTGCGCCGCATTACGAGGACGTCGCGGCCGAAGTGACTGATTTCCTGCGCGAACGCTGCTTCCGCGCGCTCGAGGCCGGCGTCGATCGAACGAAGCTCTGGATCGACCCCGGCATCGGGTTCGGGAAGACCCTCGAGCACAACCTCGAACTGCTGCGTCGACTGCGCGAACTGCGCTCGCTCGGCCTGCCGATCCTGCTCGGCGTCTCGCGCAAATCGTTCATCACGAAGATCACCGGCGCCGAGACTCCGCCCGAGCAACGCATCGGCGGCACGGCGGCCGCGGTGACGCTCGGCGTGCTCGGCGGCGCCGAGATCCTGCGCGTCCACGACGTCGCGGTGATGCGCGAGGCGGCCCTCGTCGCGCGCGCGATCGGCATTCCTAGCTGAACCGCGCTCTTCCTTCGGATGCGGGCGAGTAGCAGAATCGCCGCGGACTCGGTGGCCCCCCTGGCGCAGTCACGCATCTTCGGAACGGATGGTATTCGCGGTCGCGCAGGCGACGGATGGCTCTCCGTGCCCGCCGTGACGAGCCTCGGCGCCGCGATCGGCGAAGTGCTCGGTGCGCGGATCCCGCGCGAGAACGGAGCGCGCCTGCGCGTCCTCCTCGGACACGACGGCCGCCGTTCCGGTCCCGAACTCGAAGCGGCGCTGTCGCGCGGGCTGGCGCAGGCCGGCTTCGAAACGACGAGCGCCGGCCTCATCACGACGCCCGGCCTCGCGCTGCTGACGAAGCTCGATCACTTCGTCATGGGCGTGATGGTCAGCGCGTCCCACAACCCGGCCGAGGACAACGGCATCAAGGTGTTCTCCGGCGAGGGCGACAAGCTCTCGGACGAGATCGAGATCGAGATCGAAGAGAAGCTGCGCGCTCGGCCGAAGCTCGAACTGCGCGGCGCGGGACCGAAGCACGACCCCGCGCTCGAGGAGCAGTACCTCGATCTGCTCCTCGCGGGTCCGGGCGCGAACTTGCGCCTCGACGGGCTCGTCATCGCGCTCGACTGCGCGCACGGTGGCGGCAGTCGCATAGCGCCGCGCGTGTTCGGTCGTCTCGGCGCACAAGTGATCTCGATCGCGGCCGAACCCGACGGCGACAACATCAACCGCGGCGTGGGCGCGACGCACATGGACGCGCTCCAAGCGGCGGTGCGCGCGCACAAGCCGGATCTCGGGATCGCGCTCGACGGCGACGGCGATCGCTGTCTGCTCGTCGACGAGCGCGGCGACATCGTGCACGGCGACGGGATCCTGACGCTGCTCGCGATCGAAGCGATGCGCAAGAAGGCCTGGAAGGATCCGCGACTCGTCGCGACGGTGATGAGCAACAAGGGCCTGCACCGCGCGCTGCGCGGCGTCGGCGTCTCGGTCGTGACGACCGACGTCGGCGATCGTCGCGTGGTCGAGGCCTTGAAGCGCGAAGGCCTCCAGCTCGGCGGCGAGCAATCGGGTCACGTCGTTTTCGGCGCGGATCATCACTACATCGGCGACGGGATCTACACGGCGCTGCGCGTGTTGCGCGTGCTGCGTGAAGCGAAGAAGCCGCTGTCCGTGCTCGCATCGGCGTACCAGCCGTTCCCGCAAGTGCTCTTGAACGTGAACGTGTCGCGCAAACCGGCACTCAACGACATCGCGAGCATCGCGAACGCGCGGCTGCGGTTCGAGAACGAGCTCGGCGAGGACGGCCGCATTCTCCTGCGCTATTCCGGCACGGAACCGCTCGCGCGTGTGATGGTCGAGGGTCCCGACGCCGATCGCATTCGCGAGCAGGCGCAAACGCTCGCTGACTTGATCTCGGCCGAGATCGGCACGTCGAGCTAGACTCGGGTACGAGCGCGATTCCCCGAACTTCGGTGCGGCTTTCACCGACTCTTCCCCATGGACGCGATGGAACGCCCCGACGAACGTGAAGGCCTGGACCTGCACCTGCCGCCGGATCTGTCGGAGTTCGTGAACGAGGAAGTGCGCCGCGGCGACTACGCGTCACCCGACGAGGTGGTGCGCGAGGCGCTGCATCGCATGGCCGAGGATCGTCGCGCGCGCCAGGAGCTCAGCGACGCCATCGACGTCGGCTGGGCACAGAGCGAAGCGGGCCTGATGCTCGATCCCGACGAGGTCTTCGCCGAGATCCGGGCTCGCATCGAAGCGCACCGCAAGAACGGGATCTGAATCCCTATCGGTTGTCGCGGGCCGCCAAGCAGGACTTGGCGGACCTCAGCGATTTCGTCGAGCGCGAAGGAGGAACACGCGCAGCGGACCGCGTCGTCTTTGCGATCGAGGCGGCGCTCGAGCGCATCTCGGACTCACCCCGGATCGGCCATCGGCGCGACGACGTCAC
>CAZKIY010000189.1:0-8038 GCA_964552875.1 uncultured Planctomycetaceae bacterium | reverse complement strand
GTCGCACCGGGCGAAACCTCGTTCAAGTCGACACCGACGACGCGCTTTCCGGACTTCGCGATCTCCTCGATCCAGAGGCAGGCTTCGTGCCAGTTCAACCCGCCGGGCACGGGCGTTCCCGTGTTCGGGCACAGCGTCGGATCGAGACCATCCACGTCGAACGTGACGTAGATCTCCTTCGGCAACTGCTGAATCGTCTTCTTCACGAGCTCGCGCAAGTTCGTCCCGTCGAGTTTCGCGCGCGCCCAATCCGCATCGAAGAGCGCCGTGACACGGCCTTTCGACTTCTGGATCAGCTCGAGTTCGCGCTCGCCGAAGTCACGGATGCCGACGTGTACGACCTTCGAGACTCCGTCGAGCCGAGTCACGACGTTGTGCAGGATCGACGCGTGCGACCACGTGAAGCCCTCGTACGCGTCGCGCAGATCCGCGTGCGCATCGAAGTGAAGGACGCCGACGCCCGGATGGCGCTCGGCGACGGCTTGGATCGCGCCGAACGGCGTCGAGTGATCGCCACCGAGGAGCACCGGCAGTTTCCCGCGGCCGAGCACGCGTTCGACTTCGCCGCGCACGATCTCGTTCACCTCGCCACAGATCGCGTTGACCTTTTCCAGGTCCTTCGCGAGGCCCTTGCGGCCTTCGATGCGACCACCGACCGCGATGACGCGATCGGCGCGCTCGGTCGCCTTCCCGTTCAGGCGTGCGATGCGCGCGTCGGGCTCGAGGTACACGATGCCCTTCTTCCAGAACGCGCCGAAATGCACGTCGTACAGGTCGACTTGCCGACTCGCGCGCAGGACGGCCTCAGGACCCCTCGCGGTCCCCTTGCGATAGCTCGTCGTCGCGTCGAACGGCACCGGGATCACGAGCGCGGCGGCGGCGTCGATGTCGGTCGGCAGGCCGAAAATCCCGCTGTCGTCCAGAGACGCGGCGTCGGGGTCGAAGGTCTTTCCAGTCATCTTGGCGGTCATGGCGGGCGACCGAGATAGCCCCCGCGGACGCTCGCGACAACCACGGGGACGGATCCGAGCGTGACTTCGCGCTGGAAAGCCGTTTTCCTGCCAAGAGGTCTCGCCGTCCCGTCGTTCGACTCGCGGGAGACTTCCCGAATCCGATGAGCGACCCTTCCGACGGTTCCTTGCTCGACGCGCACGCCCGAGGTGATCGGCGTGCTTTCCAAGAGCTGGTCCGTCGTCACGAGGACGCGCTGCTCCAGCACGCTCGCGCGTTGCTCGGTCGCGGGTCCGGGTACGAGGACGTGGTCCAGGAGGCCTTCCTGCGTCTGGCCCAGACGCCGCCGACGCTCCCCGACGGGGTGCGCGGCGAGGAACGGGCGGAGCGCGCGCACCTCGGTGCGTGGCTTTCCACGGTGACGAGGAACTTGTGCATGGACACGCTGCGATCGGAAACACGGAGGCGGCGGCGCGAAGCAGCCGCGGCGGGACACGAGGGACTGAGTGACTCAGGCCAAGAACGCGTCGACGCGGACGACACGCGCGAAGCGGTGCGGCGCGAGCTCGAGAAACTGCCCGACGATCAACGCGAAGTGCTCGTGCTGCGACTCGTGGCCGAGCGCTCCTACAAGGAGATCGCCGAGATCACGGGCAAGAAGATCGGCACGGTCGGTTGGTTGATCAGCGTCGGACTGCAGGAGCTGTCGCTCCGACTCGGACCGATCGTGGCGGTGGAAACGGCAAGAAGTTCGGGAGCGGTGACGTCCTCCACTCTGGGAACGACGACACGAGGAGGAACGCGATGAAGATCGAACAAGAGTTGCACGAGAAGCTGTGCGCGTACGTGCTAGGTGAGTTGGACGGCGCGGATCGCGCCGACGTCGAGCGCGAACTGTTGCGCTCGCCCGAGCTGCGCGCGGAGCGTGAGCGTCTCGAAGGGACGATCGGAGCGGTGCGCGATGCGATGCAGCCCGCGCAGACGCTGACGCCGGCCGCGAAGGAAGCGTTGGAGCGCGCGGTGCGCCCGATGCCGATCGCGAGGTTTCCCTGGCTCCAACTCGCGGCCGGGATCGGCGCGGTGGGGCTCGGATGGTGGATCTTCGCGCGTGGGCCCGAGCGGGTGAACGATGTGAACATGGCGCGCCTCGAGTCGGACGCCGGTGTCTTGCCGATGTCGTCCAACGAGCGCGGCGCGCGCGGCATCGCCGAGTCCGAGCGCGCGAAGAACGAAGGGAAGCAGCTGTCCGACGCGGAGAAACGCGCGGCCGGCAAGAAGCTGGACTACCTCGGCTACGCGGGCGCATCGACGGTCGCGAAGGCAGCCCAAGCTCCGAAGGAAGTAGATCTCGGCCGAATCGAAGTGGGCGCGCCGGTGACCATCGATGCGAGCACGGCGCCAGGTCTCGGAAACAGTCGGGGAATCCGTGGCCAGGACCTGGTCACCGATTCGTCGCAGAGAGGATCGAAGGACGAGCGCGGGAACGCGGGAGTGTTCGTCGTGCAGGGTGCTGGAACGCAGGCGCCTCCCGCGGAAGCCGCGCTGCCCACGGAAGTCGCGCGGGTTGCGCCGGCGAAGTCGGAACCCGTGGAGCTGACCCACGTCAGCTACGGGGGACGGAAGTTGAGCAAGTCGGGAGGGATGTCCTCGTCCACGGCAGCGCCCGGTGCCTCGGGCCCGCCCACGCCGCCCGGGGACACGGGTTCGTCCGATCGTTGGAGAGAGACGGCTTCGAGCGCGCCGCTGCACATCCCGGGCGAATCAACGCCGTCCCGGAATGGGTTGGCGACGGGCGGCGACGACTTCTTCGCTGGACTTGGCAAATCGGGCCAAGCGTCGGATGGAACCGCGATTCTGGGAGAAGACGCACGCAGTCTCCAGGCGCTCGGTTATTCGGCGGGGGCCGACGGCGACAACGAGGTTCAACTACGCCGTCAGAAGTCGTGGAACGAGCTCACGCCCGAGGAGCAGGCGCGCACGATCGACTTTCGTTGCGGCACGATCGTCCGCGATTGCAGGCCGCGTCCGAACGAGCGTCCGCGCGACATGTTCTTCCGCTTCTGGGGCGACAACGCGTTCGAAGTGACGATGCTCGACAAGATGTCGACCTTCTCTGCGGACGTCGACACGGCGAGCTACGCGCTCGCGCGGCGCTACCTCAACGAAGGGAAAGTGCCTGAAAAGGCACAGATTCGTACCGAGGAGTTCGTGAACTACTTCGGGTCGGACGTCGAGGCGCCGCGCAACGCGACGTTCTCGGTCCACAGCGATTTGACGCCCAGCCGGTTCTCCGCGGACAGCGCGCGGAAGATGCTGCGCGTCGTCGTGCGGGCGAAGGATGTGGACAAGAACGAGCGTCAGCCGATGCACTTGACGTTCGTCGTCGACGTGTCGGGCTCGATGAAAGAGAACGAGCGGCTCGAGACGGTCAAGCACGCGCTGCGGATGCTCGTCGCGCAACTCGACGCTCGCGATTCGATCGCGCTGGTCACGTTCAGCAACGACGCGAAGCTCGTGCTGCCCATGACGCAGGTGGTGGATCGCGCGGCGATCGAAGCGGCCATCGCGCCGCTCGTGTACGGCGGCAGCACGAACTCGAACGCGGGGCTGCAACTCGGGTACGCGCAGGCGTTGCTCGGGCTCGACCCGAACTCCGTGAACCGCGTCGTGTTCCTCTCGGACGGGGTCGCGAACGTCGGCGAGACGGACGCGGCGAAGATCCTCGAGGGCGTGAAGGGGATCCGCGAGAAGGGGATCTTCCTGAACACGATCGGCGTGGGCATGAACAATCACAACGACGTGTTGCTCGAGCAACTCGCCGACCAGGGCGATGGTCTGTGCAATTACGTGGACAGCCCGAAGGAGATCCAGCGCGCGCTGGTCGATCGCTTCACGGGCGCGTTCCAACCGGTCGCGAAGGACGTGAAGATCCAGGTCGAGTTCGATTCGGCACAGGTCATGCGTTACCGCTTGCTCGGCTACGAGAATCGTGCGATCGCCGATGCGGACTTCCGCAACGACGCGGTCGATGCTGGTGAGCTCGGCGCGGGTCATCAAGTGACCGCGCTGTACGAGATCGAGCCGACGGGGAAGGCCGGCGACGGTCCGATGGCGACGGTGAGGCTGCGCTGGAAGCCGATCCGTGCCGCGGGAGTGAGCGGTGTCCAGGAGGCGACGGAAGCTTCGTTCGACGTCTCCGCGAAGAGCTACCAAGCGTTCGAATCGTCGCCGCCGGGACACCGTCGGGCGCTCGTCGTCGCGCAATTCGCCGAGATCCTGCGCCGCTCGATCCACGCGCGCGGCGACAGCCTGGGCGACCTGATCCGCGAAGCGACGACGCTGCAGGCACAGATCCCGAACGACAAGGATTTCGCGGAGTTCGTGGCTCTCGTCCTGCGCGCGAAGGACTCGATCCTGCGCTCGATCCCCTCGTGTGACGAGCTGTGCCAGACGATCGATTCGATCCGCTCGAACGCCTACCTCGGTTCAGTCTTCCAAGAGACTGGACGCGACGTGCAGACGCTGCAGGAGATCGAAAAGACGCGGCGCGACCTCGAGGAGCGGCTGCGGAACTTGCTGCGGCAGGATCCGGCGAAACTGCGGGGCCTCGGCTACGCCGGCGAGGGCAAGTAGTCCTCGCGTCCGAGACCCAACGCTCCCCGCGATCCGACCGAAGCCGGATCGCGGGGAGCGCGCGTTTCAGCTGGATGTCGTCGCACGGGGACGAACTTCCCACGCGAGGGGATCGTAGCGGGAGCTCCTTTCTTGGATTGGTCAGTGCCGTTCGTCGACGTTCACGCCTCCGAAACGCCCTCTGGAGCACGGATCGTGCGCGCGGACGATTCAGCGGGACCCCGCGGATCGGTAGGTTCTGGCACGTGGAGAAGAAGGTCCTCGCCGGTCTCGTCGCTGCGGGCGTGCTCGTCGTGCTCGGCGTCGTCGCGCGCACATTGCCCGCGCCGCGCGTGACTCTCGCCGACGAAGTGGTCGAAGAAGGGCCCCGCATCGTCGAGCCGATGCAGTTCCTGTCGAAGGGCGCCGTGTTGCGCGCGGCGGAGCTCGATGCGTGGGTCGCGGAAGAGCGCCGACCCAGGTTCAAGGCTCTGCGCGACCTGGTTTTCCATGTGGCGGATTGCCCCGAGACGAACGAGTGGGTCGACAGCGCGGAAGGTCAGCGGCTCGAGCGATTGCTCGCCGAACTGCGCTCGGGGAAACGCGAGGAAGCGTTCGCGTCGCTCGTCCTCGTGTTCCGACTCGCGCGCGCGACCGAGTGGAAGCCGGGCATCCTGACGCAGACGCCGCACGCGAATGCCGAGCGCATGGGCGGTCTCGTCGCGGACTGGTTGCGCGCGTGGGGCGAGCGCGGCGCGCGAGATCCGCTGCTGGCCGAGCCCACGCGCGCGGCCGTGCTCGTCTACGGACGACTCATGCGCACGGCGCAGCAGGCTCCCGTCATCGGCACGAATCCGGCGTCGTACGAGCGCGCGCTCAAGACGGTCGGCGAGCTACTCGGAGTCGACGCGGGACGGCGCACGGCGCTCGGTGAAGCACTGCAAGCTCGTCATCCGGAGGCGATGCGCAAGCTCGTCGGAGACATGGATCGCTTGCGCGGACTCGACGACGACGCGCACACGCTGTTTCCCGATCTCGACGGGGAGTGCGGGAGTTGAGCACGCACACGGAGCGCAATGCGGCGAGCGGCATCACGTTCGGCGCGATCCTCGTCGGCGTGGGCGGACTCATGCTCGGCCTGCAAATCGACGCGAACGGAGCGTGGTGCGGCACGGGACTCAGCTCGCTCGCGATCGGTGCGTTGCTCGCGCTCGGCGCGATCGCCGTGCGTGTTGCATCCAAGATCGGACGCATGCCGCGCGACGAACTCGGCCTCGCCGCGGTCGCCATCGGGTTCTTCGGACTCGCGTTCGCGATAGGCGGGGCACTCGCGCCGGGCGGACCGTGGATGTTCCTCCAAGTGCTACTGCTCGTCGCAGTCGTCGCACTGCGCAAACCGGACGCGGAGAGCGGGCGCTGGATCGGCAACGGAGCCTTCGTGCTGCTGGCGCTGTTTCTCGTCTTTCGACTGTGGATCAGTTGGCAGGGCAGTCAATTGCGCTGGCAAGTGATGTCCGTCGACGTGCCGATCCTGTCGTGGTTGCCGTTCGAGTTCCTGGCGCCGATCTCGCGCGTGTCGCTCGGTTCCTTCACGCCGCTCGAGATGGGCTTTCCGCCCGCGGGCCTCGATTTCGCGCCGTCGGCGACGTTGTGGGCGCTCGGATTCGCGGCCGTGATCGGTGGGCTCGCGCTGCTCCAGTCGAGCACGATCGAGCACGAAAACGACCGGATTCATGCGCTGATCCGCACACTTCCGCCGCAGGTCGCGGACGTCGTCGAGAGGCTGCTCCCCGAAGAGGAGTGGCGCGGGCTCGGGCTCCATGGACTGCCCGAGCGCCAACTCGCGCGGCGCATCGAGAGCACCGTGGCGGAACGCGTGCGGCGCCAACAAGCGCTGCGCCGCGCTCTCGATGACACGCGATTGCTCGGGACGAACGACGCGAGTGGTTTCCCCGGCGAGATCCGGCGCGCGCTCGAAGGCCAGGATCCGACGGGAGATGTGCGATGAGGAACTGGATCGCGATCGGGTGTGTGTCCGGCGCACTCGCCGTCGTGTGCGGCGCATTCGGCGCGCACGCCTTGAAGGAGCGCGTCACGTCCGCGGACCTCGAGATCTGGCAGACGGCGGTGCTCTATCACCTCGTCCATGCGCCGGCGCTCGTGCTGTACGGACTCTTCTCGCGCACACCACGTCGTCACATCGCTGGATGGTGTCTCCTTCTCGGCACCGTGATCTTCAGCGGCACGCTCTACGCGATCGTCCTCGGCGGGCCGCGTTGGCTCGGCGCGATCACGCCGATCGGCGGCATCCTCTTGATCGCTGGTTGGCTCGCGTTCGCGTGGGAAGCGCGCGCCCAGCGCACGTGACGGACGTGCGACGCACCCAGACGCGATCGTGTATGGGCTCGAACTCTCTACGAGCTTTCAGCGCACGCCGAGCTGATCGCGGAGCCACGCGGAGAGTGCCGGCTCGCCATAGCTCCGCACCCACGCGTCGTGGCTGACGCCCGTGAGTCTGTGGTAGGTCGGTGTCATGCCGCGCTCGCGCAACGCTTCGACGACGACGTCGGTGAACACGATCGGCACGATCGGATCCTTGTCGCCGTGCGCCGTCCACACGGGCTTTCCGCGCAGGACTTCCGCGAGACCCGCGGCCGAGCTGCGCGCCATGTCGACCGTCCAATCGCGCTCGCGGTCGAAGTTGCGCCAGCCACGCGCGGGCGCCGCGGGATAGCCGCAGATCGGCGCGACGGCGACGAAGCGATCCGGATGCCGACGAGCGAGTTCCCACGTGCCGTGGCCGCCCTGCGAAAGCCCCGTGATCGCGATGCGAACCGGGTCCACCGCGCGATGGCGCACGACGCGATCGAGGAGCGCGAGCAACGCGACCTCGTGATCTTCCCACTCGTCCTCGGGAGCCGGTTTCTGCGGCATGACCACGACGAACGGCCAACGCTCGGGATGCGCCCGCAACTCCGGCCCGAGCCCGACGGCGAGCTGTTTCACGTTGTCGGTTCCCGATTCGCCCATCCCGTGGAGGAAGAGCAGCGTCGGCCACGTGCGCGAGTCCGTGAAGCCCGGCGGGTGATAAATCGTCGCCGGCAGCGAACCGAATCCGGGCGGGGTGGGCAGCGCGATGAAGGTTCCAACTGCTGAACCCGCCGCGCTTCCGGATGCGCCCGATGCCGTCGCGCGCAAGTGACTCGCCGCGAGACGCGTGGTGAAGAGGTTTGCGCCCTTCTCGTCGACGAAGCGCGCCGTGAGCACGTGGTCCTCGCCCATCGTCTCGACGCTCGTCACGAGCGCAGTTTGCTCGACGCCGATGTCCCAGACCAGACCCGGATCGAGCGCATCGGCGGATGCGATCACCGACTGCGCCATGGGCGACGTGACGAGCTCCGTGATCTCGTACCCGACGATCTCGCGCGTCGGGTGGCGCACGACGCGCGAGCGGTGGATGTCGCCGCCGACGAGG
>CAZKIY010000188.1:0-8049 GCA_964552875.1 uncultured Planctomycetaceae bacterium | reverse complement strand
ATGCTGCTCGGTTGGGTTGCGATGTCTACGCGTCGGATCTGAACCCCATCGCGTGCATGCTGACGTGGGGAGCGTTCCACATCGTGGGAGGTTCCAAGGAGAGCCGGGTGCAGTTGGCGCGCGACCAGCAGGACCTGATCCGTCGCGTAAGGGCGCAAATCGACGACCTGGGCATCGAGTCGGATGGCGCGGGGTGGCGCGCGAAGGTCTTCTTGTATTGCGTCGAAGTGCGTTGTCCGCAGACCGAGTGGATGGTGCCGCTTCTTCCGACGCTCGTCGTCAGCAAGGGCTACCGCGTGATCGCCCAGCTCGTGCCGGACCCGAAGGCCAAGCGGTACCACGTCGAGATCCGTTCGAACGTCACGGATGCGGATTTGCACGCTGCGGAGGAAGGGTCCGTGCGTTCCGAAGGTCGAGGTCAGGATCCGTACTTGGTCCACTCGGTCGACGGCCGGGAGTACCGCACGAAGGTCTCTACGCTCCGAGGCGATCACAAACGGCCGGACGGCTCGAACGGCAATCGCCTGCGTCTTTGGGAGAAGGAGGACTTCAAGCCGCGACCTGACGATATCTTCCAAGAACGTCTGTACTGCGTGCAGTGGATGCGCCCGAAGAAGGAGCGCGGGGACGAGAGCAGTCATCTCAAGGGCAACGACTACGAGTTCTGCGCGGTAACGGCCGCCGATATGATGCGGGAGCGGATGGTCGAGGCCTTCATGGTCGAGCACTTGGCCGACTGGCAGAAGAACGGCTGGCTGCCGGACATGCGCATTGAGCCCGGCGTCGAGACGACCCGGCTGTTTCGTGAGCGAGGCTGGACGCACTGGCACCATCTTTTTAATCCGCGCCAGCTGCTGGTCGCCGGATTGATGAACCAGTCTAGGGAGGCGCGCCTGAAGTTTGGCGTAATGCAGGTAGTCAATGCCAGCTCCCGCTTGAGTCGATGGAATCAGAGTGGCGGAGGTGGAGGTATCGTGGCTGGCGTCTTTGATAACCAGGCGCTTAATCCCCTGCTCAACTACGGATGCCGAGCTTCTACTTACGCTACTGACCTGATGGCGGGCGAGTTCAAGTCATTTCCCATGGGGTCCGGATCAGTCTCCGTGAATACTCAGCCCGCGAACACGCTCGCATCGCTGCAGGACATCTTGATCACGGACCCGCCCTACGGTGATGCGGTCAAGTACGAGGAGATCCTCGAGTTCTTCATCGCATGGTTGCGCAGAAGTCCGCCCACGGAGTTCTCAAACTGGGTGTGGGACAGCCGTCGAGCGCTAGCGATTAAGGGTGAAGACGAAGGATTTCGCCGTGAAATGGTGGGTGCATACCAGAGGATGAATGAGTGCATGCCCGACCAAGGCGTGCAGATCATCATGTTCACTCACCAGTCGGGATCGATCTGGGCGGACATGGCTGGGATCGTTTGGGCGTCGGGCTTGCGCGTTACGGCCGCTTGGTACGTGGCAACAGAAGCCGAGAAGCGGATTCAGGAGGGAAGTAGTCACGTCAAAGGCACGGTCCTCCTCGTGCTCCGCAAGCGCCTCGGCACGGAGAAGACGACGCGCGACGAGTTGGCTTGGGAGATCCAGGAAGAAGTGGAGCGGCAGGTCAGCGATCTCGCCGGCCTGAACCAGGAGGCCAAGGGGCTCTACCGCGACGAGAACGTCTTCGAGGACGCGGACATCCAAATGGCCGGCTACGCGGCGGCACTACGGGTCCTCACGCGTTACTCCATCATCGACGGCCGTGACATGACCGCCGAGGCTATCCGTCCGCGCGTCAAAGGCGAGACCACGTTCGTCGACGGGCTGATCACCTTCGCGGTGGACACGGCCAATCAGTGCTTGGTGCCCCGAGGGATTGCGGAGGGCCGCTGGAAGAAGCTCCAACCGGCCGAGCGCTTCTACCTCAAGATGCTCGATCTCGAATCGCGCGGCGTGAAGACGCTCGACAACTATCAGAACTTTGCGAAGGCCTTCAAAGTGCGCGACTTCCGCGTGCTGATGGCCAGCAGCAAGGCCAACGATGCGCGCCTGCGCAGCGCGGTCGAGTTCGGCCGCAACGAGATGAGCGAAGGGTCGGAGTTCCACCAGTCGGTGCTGCGCGCCGTCCTGTACGCGGTCATGGAGATCGCGAAGGACGTGGACGGGCTGGAAGTCCTGGCGCACCTGGGCTTCAACATTCCGAACTACCTCTCGGATGCTACCCAGCGCGAGATGGTCGTCGAGCTCGCCGATTATCTGGCGAAGCGTTTGGAAGGTCTGCGTCCCGAGGAGGCCAGCGCCGCCCGTGTCCTGCGCGAGCTGGTCGGGAACCAGCGTCTGGGTTGAGGTCCACGGCGGCGTGCCCCTCTCCACCATCTTTCTGAGCAGCGTGCAGAAGGAACTCGCCGATGAGCGGCGGGCCGTCAAGGCGTTCGTCGAAGGGGACGCACTGCTGCGCAAGTTCTTCAGCGTCTTCCTGTTCGAGGACTTGCCAGCCGACGACCGCCGAGCGAACGCGGTGTACTTGGACGAAGTCGACCGCTGCAGCGTGTACGTCGGTGTGTTCGGCAACGAGTACGGCTTCGAAGATGCAGCGGGCGTTTCGCCGACGGAACGGGAGTTCGACCGGGCGACTCACAAGGGGAAGCCACGCCTGATCTTCGTCAAGGGCGCGGGCGATTCAGGTCGCCATCCGAAGATGGTTGCCTTGGTGCGCAAGGCGGGTGACCAGCTGATCCGTCGACGATTTTCCGGCAAGCCCGAGCTGCTGGCGTCGCTCTACGCGAGCCTCGTCGAGCACATGGAGAGAACCGGGGCGTTGCGTACGCGGCCTTTCGATGCGTCGGCGTGCTCGGGTGCGACGATCGCGGACGTCTCGGAAGAACGTGTGCGGTGGTTCCTCCGGAGGGCGAAGTCCGAGCGCCAGTTTGCCCTGCCCGAGAACGCACCTGTCACGGACGTCCTGACGCATCTCAACCTGCTGGAGGGAGACGTGCCCACGAATGCGGGGATCCTGCTGTTCGGCGACAAGCCTCAGCGGTTTCTGCCGACCTCCGAGGTCAAGTGCCTGCACTTCCACGGAACCGAAGTGCAGAAGCCCATTCCCTCGTACCAGATCTACAAGGGCACAGTGTTCCAGCTCGTCGACCAAGCGGTCGACTTCGTGCAGGGGAAGCTCGCGCGGACAGTTGGCACGCGCAGTCGTGGACCCGCGGCGCCGGTGGCGTACGACCTACCGCTGGAAGCCGTGTCCGAAGCGATCGTCAATGCGGTCGCCCACCGCGACTACACGAGCAACGCCAGCGTGCAGGTGATGCTCTTCAGCGACCGACTGGAGATCTGGAACCCTGGAGAACTCGCGCCGTCGTTGACGTTCGCGAGGCTGCGCAAGCCTCACCCGTCCATCCCGCGGAATCCGCTGCTGGCCGAGCCGCTCTTCCTGGCGCGCTACATCGAGAAGGCCGGGACGGGCACGCTCGACATCATCGAGCGCCTGCGGCTTGCGGGCTTGCCCGAGCCTGATTTCCTGCAAGAAGGCGGGACTTTCATCAACAGGCTCTGGCGGCGCGATCGCGCCGCCGAGCCTATCGGTGACTTGGAGGGCATTCCAGTCGTGCGCGAGTCGGGGCCAGACTCGAGGCCAGACTCGAGGCCAGAGTCGAGGCCAGAGTCGAGGCCAGAGTCGAGGCCAGAGTGGTGGCGCCTCGGGACGCAGTGGAATCCGGCCTGGGCACCCGAATCCGTCCATGACCGGATCATGGCCGCGGTACAGGCTCGACCGCTGAGCCGCGCCGAGATGGCGAAGGCGCTCGGGCACAAGGGCATCTCTGGATCGCTGGGTCGAGCTGTAGACGACCTAGTGAAGTCGAGCCTGCTCGAGTTCACCATCCCCGAGAAGCCGGGGAGCAGACTCCAACGCTACCGACCGATCCGACCCCAGGAGAAGCATGAGTGAGATCCGTCGGTTCTCGTCCCGCCTGCAACGGCTCGACCACGCGTTCCTGAACGAGAAGCTCCGCGGCGCGCGTTCGTACCGCCGGATCGCGGGGTACTTCCGCAGCTCGATCTTCGAACTCGTCGGCGAGGAGATCGCGGGGATCGAGAAGGTCCAGATCGTCTGCAACAGCGAACTCGACGCGGCGGACGTCGTCGTCTCGAAGCACGCACGGGAGACAGCGCTCAAGGGGCGCTGGAACGAGGCGCCCTCCGAGGTCGAAGCGCTCCTGCACCGGGAGCGCTACCGCCGCCTGCACGAACTCCTGACCAGCGGTCGGGTCGAGGTCCGCGTCGTGCCCAAGGACCGTGTGTTCCTCCACGGCAAGGCCGGCGTCATCGAGACGGCGGACGGGAGCAAGACCTGCTTCCTCGGGTCGATCAACGAAACGCGCAGCGCGTTCGCGCACAACTACGAGATCCTCTGGGAGGATCGCTCGGCCGAGGGCGTCGCCTGGGTCGAAGAGGAGTTCGATGCGCTCTGGAAGGACGCGTTCCCGTTGCCGGACGCGATCGTGGAGGAGATCCAGAGAATTGCGGAGCGCGTCCAGATCCGATTCGAGGACACACGCCCGGCTGAGCTACCTGCCGCGGCGCTCGCGGAGAGCCCGATCTATCGGGCTGGTGAACAGCTCCAGCCCTGGCAGCGTTCATTCGTGACGATGTTCCTGCAGCATCGCGAAACGTACGGACAGGCGCGCCTCCTGCTCGCGGACGAGGTCGGCCTGGGCAAGACACTCTCGCTCGCGGCCAGCGCGCTCGTGTCGGCATTGCTGGACGACGGGCCGGTCCTGATCCTTTGTCCGTCGACCCTCACGCTCCAGTAGCAGGTCGAACTGATGGACAGGCTCGGGATCCGGAGCGCGGTCTGGTCCTCGACGAAGAAGGTGTGGCTCGATCCCAAGGGGCACGTCATCAAGACGCGTGGGCCCGAGGACATCGCGCGTTGTCCGTTCCGGATCGCCATCGTTTCGACCGGGCTCATTTTCCACGACTCGGAAGAGCGCGGATTCCTGCTCGGACGAAAGTTCGGGACGGTCGTGCTGGACGAAGCTCACCGTGCACGGCGGCGAGGCGGGCTCGGAGCGGAGCGCGACCAGTCGAACAACCTGCTCGACTTCATGCTGCGGATCGGCCACCGCACTCAACACCTCCTGCTCGGGACGGCGACCCCGATCCAGACCGAGGTGCATGAACTCTGGGATCTCCTGCGGATCCTGAACTCGGGCTCCGAGTTCGTCCTGGGGCGCGAGCCGTTCGGCATGTGGAGCGACTGGGAGCGCGCGCTTCCGATCATCAAGGGGCTGGAACGGCCCCTCGAGGAGCGTGATGTTTGGGAGTGGTTGAGGAACCCACTGCCGCCGGGGAGCGAGGATGCGGTCTTCGCGAGCCTGCGCCTGCAACTCGGGTTCGAGGATCGGACGTTCTTCACGGATCGGGGATTCGGATCGCTGGGAGTTCTCGAACAGCAAGCCGTTGCTCAGGCCCTCGCGCCGGGGTTCCTGCGCGAGCACAACCCGATCGTGCGGCACACCGTGTTGCGGCGTCGACAGACACTCGAGGACGCGGGATTGCTCGACAAGGTCGCCGTCGAAGTCCACCCGATGCCTGATGCGCCGGCGGGTGCGTACGAGGGCGTCCAGTTCGTCGGCCTGGGGTTGATGACGAACCACCCGTTCGATCTCGCCTACCAAGCCGCCGAGAGGTTCGCGGCGTCGCTGCAGAAGAGAACCAAAGCGGCCGGTTTCATGAAGACGCTGATCCTCCAGCGGATCTGCTCGAGCTTCTCTTCTGGGCGTGCGACTGCCGAGACGCTCCTGAAGAAGGAGGTGCTGGAGGACGAGGATCAGGGTCGACTTATGGGCGAGCTCCTGCGTTCGCTGACGCCGGGCGAGGCGGCCGACCTGACCACGATCGTCACCGAGTTGTCTCGTCCGGAGGCGCGCGACCCGAAGGTCTCCGCTGTTCGCTACTTCCTGATGGAGCACCGGACCGAGGGGCGTACTTGGTTGGAGCACGGCTGCATCGTGTTCAGCCAGTACTACGACACCGCGTTCGCGCTCGCCGCAGAACTGGCAAAACTGCTCCCGAACGAGCCCGTTGGCGTGTACGCGGGCGCTGGCCGGAGCGGCATCTTCCGAGGCGGCGACTTCGCGGGAGTCGAACGGGAGGACTTGAAGTCGGCCGTGAAGAAGCGGCAGATCCGATTGCTCGTGGCCACTGACGCCGCTTGCGAAGGCCTGAACCTGCAGACGCTCGGCACGTTGATCAACGTGGATCTGCCCTGGAATCCGTCCCGCCTCGAGCAGCGGCTGGGAAGGATCAAGCGCATCGGCCAGACGCGTCGGACAGTCGACATGCTCAACCTCGTCTACCACGAGACACAGGACGAGAAGGTCTATGGCGTGCTCTCCAGGCGGATGAAGGATCGCTATGACATCTTCGGCGGCTTGCCGGACACGATCGAAGACGAGTGGATCGAGAGCGAAGGGATCCTCGAGACGGAGATGGACGAGTACATCCATCTCAGGAAGCAAGCTCGAGACGTCTTCGAGATGCGCTACCAAGAGACGATCGATCCGGATCAGGACCGTTGGGAACTCTGCGCCCGAGTGCTCGCCAGACGCGATGTCGTCGATCGCTTGAGTGTTCCTTGGTAGTCGCGTCTGGCGTTCCATGGTGCGGACGACGGTGAGTGGCATCGATCGCGACCGATTACGGTCGGGTCGGACTGGCCTACCCCAGGCGTAGATCCGCGCGCTGCAGCACCAGAAGTGCCGTCGCGTCGATCCCACGATCGCGCAAGGTCGAGATCGGACCTTCGATCGGGCTCGCGCGTCCAGCTGACTCGTCTTGGTCGTCGGCCCGCCGGAGCGGGTGCGCCCACATCACGAAACTCTCGGCGTCTTGGGGCATCTCGACGTCGTGCGTGCCGTCGTACGTGACGTCGCGCTTGGCTCCGCCGGCGAACTCGAAGCGTATGGAAACGGCGAGCGCGCGCTCCGACAGGAGTTGGCGAGCTTGCTCGCGGTTGGTCATCGTGGAGTAGTTCATGGTGTTCTGCCTTTCGTCGTGACGCCTTCGTCGATGCGGGTCCTGCCGGATCCGAACCGAGTTTCATTCGTGATCAACTGCTCGAGCACTTGGCGCGTGATGGTCGTACCTTGCAGTCGCAGCGCGGCTGAACTCGCGCGCGGGCCGAAGTTCCACGTGCGTCCGTGCCCAGCGCCTCGGGGCTGCTGGTCGTTCTCGCAGCGACTATCGCGCCCGTTCCCGACGACGGCCTGATCGAGCAGCGCAGCGCGTGGAAAGTCCCGCTGCGGCCGATGGTTCACCGGCAACTCGGGAGACGGCTCGGAGCGCAGCGAACCGGCGCGCGCGTCTTCGTTTGTAGAATCGACGCGGGCTCCACCGTGCTGCGACGGCTTTGCAAGGTCGGCTCTCTCGTCGGGCTGGATCACGATGCAGGTCGCGCGCCGCTCGGGAGCGCCCTCCGCTCATGGAAGTGATCGAGACGCGTGGGATGGAGGACGGACTTCGACGTGAAGCCGATGGTCTGCGCCGCCGTCGTACTCGTCGCTCGGCAATTGGGCGCCGGGCTTCCGAGCGCCCATGAGACCGAGGGAGACTCGCGCATGCCGTGTCCCATGCACCCGTCGTGCCCGAACCTCGACGTGGAGAAGCGTCGCCCGATCCGCGTCCCTTATTTGCGCAGCGCGTCGCGCGCCGCCTTGTAGGCGAAGAAGACGAGGATCACGAAGAGCGCGATCGCCCCGACCGTGACCCACGGGTTTTCGAGCATCGCCTGCGCCTGACTGCCGACCGCGATCGCGAGCCCGGCGAACGTCGCGGACACGAGCGCGCCGCCGAGGACGACCGCCCACAGCCCGCGAGTTCGACTCAGTCCGAGCAACTGCCCGACGAATGTCCCGCCCATCGATCCCGAGGCTGGAAGCGGCAGGTAGACGAAGAGCACGACCCCGAGGAACGCCATGCGGCGGAGGCGCGGATACTCGGCGAGAACCCGCTCCGCACGATCGTGCCCTTTCTTGAGCGTCGGTCCGATCCAGGG
>CAZKIY010000187.1:0-8054 GCA_964552875.1 uncultured Planctomycetaceae bacterium | reverse complement strand
GCGCCCGGTATCTGCGGTTGCGGCGTCTCCGACGTCGACACCGACGGTGACGGCAGCGCGGACTGCATCGACGGCTGCCCGGCCGATCCGTTGAAGACGGCCCCGGGTCAGTGTGGATGCGGTGTGGCGGACGTCGACACGGACAGTGACTCGGTCGCCAACTGCATCGACAACTGCGACACGATCGCGAACCTTGGCCAGGCCGACCTCGACGGAGATGCCGTGGGCGATGCCTGCGACAACTGCGTCAACGTGTCGAACCCGACTCAGGGCGACTGCAACGGTGACCTGATCGGCGACGCCTGCGAGATCTTCTTCGGCGTCCCGGATTGCAACCTGAACGGCATCCCGGATACGTGCGACATCGCCAACGCGACCAGCGCGGATCTGAACGCCAACAACATCCCGGACGAGTGCGAAGTGAACGGCGGAACGCCGTACTGCTTCGGCTACGCGGCCTGCCCGTGCGGCAACAACTCGCTCCCGGGCTCTGGCCAGGGTTGCATGAACTCGACCGGTCAGGGCGCGATGCTGCTCGGTTCCGGCCTCACCTCGCTCAGCGCGGACGGTCTCGTGCTGAACGTGTCGAACCTTCCGATCCCGGGCTCCGGCACGGGCTTCGCATTGTTCTTCCAGGGTGATGCGGCGACGAACGTGCCGTTCCAAGACGGCCGCCGTTGCGTCTCGGGTGCGCAAGTCCGCCTCGCGACGAAGTCGCACACGGGCGGAATGACGAGCTTCCCGCAGGGCGGAGACAACTCCGTCAGCGTCGAAGGCTTCGTCGGTGGCCCCGGTGCGCGGTACTACCAAGTCTGGTACCGCAACGTGATCGGTCCCTGCGGCACGGGTTCGAACGTGTCGAACGGCCTGTCCGTGATCTGGGTCCCGTGATCTGACGGAGTGAGTTCGCGGCGATCCTAGGGATCGCCGCGACTCGAACAACCGACGGGCGGCAGCGCGAAGAGCGCTGCCGCCCGTCGGCCTTTTCGGTGAGCCGTGCTGCGGGAGGACAGCGTCCTCATGCCGTGGCGATCACTCGGGCGCTGTGAGCACGCTCGCACGTCGACTTCGCGTCGGCGCGAACCTCGAACCTCACGTCGTGGGCGTCTCGCCCTCGCGCTTCTCGGTGAGAGCGCGCGCCAACTCCTCGTAGGCGCGTCGCTCGACCTCACTCGGCTGAGCAGGCACGACGATCTCGACGTCGAGCAAGAGGTCACCGCGCGAACCACCCGGCATGGGCACTCCGCGACCGCGCAATCGCAGCGATCGCCCGCTCGAGGATCCAGCGGGCACGGTGACGAGACCCTCGACGCCATCGGGCCCACGGACGAGGACGCGTGCGCCTAGCACGGCTTGGTACGGCGCGATGCGTAACTTCCCGCGCAGTTCCCCATCCTCCGCGCCGAGCTCGAAGCCCGGCGGCAGTTCGACGGCGAGGCGCAGCAAGAGGTCGCCATCCGAACCCGATCCGTGTGCGTTGCGACCTTGGCCGCGCAAACGCAGCACAGTGCCGCTGAACGAGCTCGCGGGGATGCGCACTTCGATCTCGCGCGGGGAGCCCGACCCATCGTCGAGTTGGAAGGCACGCTTGCCGCCGACGAGCGCGACCTCGAACGGCACGGCCAGTTCGGCCTCGACATCGCGACTGACGCGCTCTTGCGCGGATCGCGCGCGGCGACCGCGGCGCGCGAGGTCTTCGTCGGCGCCGTCGAACCCGCCACCGCTGAACAAGCTCTCGAAGAACGAGCTGAAGTCGCCGGCCGACGTTCCCGATCCCGCCGCGCGCGATGCCCCGCTCGGACGCCAACCCGGCGGCGGCGTGAAGGTCTGGCCTTCTTTCCAATCGGCGCCGAGCGTGTCGAACCGCTGGCGCGTCTTCGGGTCCTTGAGAACCTCGTACGCCTCCGTGATCTGCTGGAAGCGCTGCGTGGAGCCGGGGCTCTTGTCGACGTCGGGGTGATGCTTGCGCGCGAGGAGACGGTAGGCGCGGCGCACCTCGTCCTGGGTGGCCGTGCGCGGGACGCCGAGCACGGCGTAGTAGTCCTGGTAGCGGATGCTCATGGAGGTGGGGGTCGATCCGAAGGCTCTCCGACCCAGGCGACGGCTACAACAGCCATTCCAGAGACTGACCCAGTTGGCTGTCCGTTGCCTTGGCGTGGCCACCGAACCGGGGTCGAACCGACGATCGGCGGGCGCGGACTGCGGCGGACAGCCCACCGGGTCAGCTGCGGGATTCGAGAGACTGACCCAGTTGGCTGGCCCATCCGATTCCAGGGGCAGCTGCGTGAGCTGGAGACCATCGCGTGACCCTGCCGCCATTTCGACCGGTTCCATGCCGTTTTGGCGCTAGGCCCCGCTCCGGCAGGTCTCCAGGGCCGCTCCTGGACCGCTTGCAGGGTTTCCACGAGCTGGCATCGAGATTGCATTTCGGCCCCCCGACCCCGGCGTAGTGCCGGTCAGACGAGGACCGAAAAGCATGTACAGCATCCGACACTTGCGCGTCCGGAACCCGAGTTCCTGGAGCCCCTTCGAAGAGTTCGAGCGACTGCACGCGCGCCGGGAACGAGACGGCGTGTCGCTTCCGAGCGCACCCCCCACGCCGACGATTCACCTCTGGACCGAGGGCGACGGCTTGCGCCTCGCCGCGCTGGTCCCGGGCATGAAGCCCGAGGAGTTGGAGATCAACATTCAGAGCGACGCGCTGACGATCCGCGGCACTCGCCCGTCGTCCGGACCCGAGGGTGACGGGCGCTGGATACGCCACGAGCGCGACACCGGCGCCTTCGCGCACTCGCTGCACTTGCCGTTCGCCATCGACGCGGCCGGCGTGAAGGCGCGCCTCGCGAACGGTTTGCTCGAGATCGAACTTCCGCGGTCGCCGGCCGAAGCGCCGCGCCGCATTCCCGTCCAAGACAGTTGAAGGAACCCGCGAACATGAATTGCACGACGAAGAACACTGGCACCCCGACGACAGACAGCACGGTCGCTGAACCCGCCATCTCGCGGGCGATACCGGCCTGTGATGTCTGGGAAGCCGGCGACGGGGTTCACATCGTGGCCGAGATGCCCGGCGTCGAGCCCGGTGCGATCGAGGTCACGATCGAACGCGATGTCCTCACCCTGCGCGGCAAGGCCGCGCGGTTGCCTGCGTCGGTGTCGTCGCCGGCGCAGATGGTCGAATACGTCCGCAAGTTCCAGCTGTCGGACGCGGTCGAGGCAGACGCTACTCGAGCGTCCTGCAAGAACGGGCTCGTGAGCGTGCTCGTGCCGAAGAAGCACCCGACACAGCGGAAGATCGCGGTCTCGGCGGGTTGAGCGGGCGGGGCTGGTTCCACGCGAAGTGAGGCGCGCGGGATCAGGCTCGCAAGCGTGACAGCAAGTCGGGACTGAGAGCGTCGTTCGTCTCGCCGTGTCGCGGGACGACGACGCTCTCGCCGTTCTTCAGGTTCTTCACTTGGCACATGCCCGATTGCCATTCGTCGCTGCCGATGACGATCGCGAAGGTGAATCCGCGGCGGTCGGCGTACTGCAACTGAGTCTTCAACTTCTTCGCGTCGGGGTAGAGCTCGACGCCGAGTCCGCTCGCCCGGAGTTTTGCCGCGAATGCGACGTATTCGTTGAAGCGCGCCTCGTCGAAGTACGCGACGAAGATCGGGGCGGTGGCACGCGACGTCGGGAGCAACTTCAACTCCTCCATTGCCGAGAGGAGTCGGTCGAGTCCGAGCGACGCACCGATGCCGGGCAGACGCTCCTTCGTGTAGAGGTTCGCGAGGTCGTCGTAGCGACCACCCGAGCACACGCTGCCGATGCCCGGCAACTCGGCCAGCGAGGTCTCGAGAACCGTCCCCGTGTAGTAGTCGAGGCCGCGCGCGATGGCGACGTCTATCTGCACCGCGTCCTCACGAAGACCCGCGGCGCGGGCACCTTCGAGGACGCGCGCGAGTTCGCCGTGACCGGCACGACCGCGTTCACTGGCGCGGGCCACGACCTCGAGTCGCGCGAGCACCTCGTCACTCGAACCCCGGACCTGCGCCAGGGAGAGGATCGCGGCGCACTGGCTCGGACTCGCCGATGCCGTTCGTGCCATTTCCTCGGCCACTTTCTCCGGACCGATCTTGTCGAGCTTGTCGAGCGCACGCAGCACGTGGGTCGCGTTGTGGCTGAGTTCCAGCGACTCGAGTAGCCCCGTGAGGAGCTTGCGGTTGTTCACCCGGACCACCGACGTCTCGAAACCGATCGCCCGCATCAAGTCGTGAACGACGAGCACCGTCTCGACGTCCGCCGCGATGCTCTCCGTGCCGATCGTGTCGAAGTCGCACTGCATGAACTCGCGATAACGACCGCGCTGCGTGTTCTCGCCGCGCCAAACCGACGCGACGTGGTACCGCTTGAACGGCATCCCGAGCACGTTCGAGTGTTGCGCCACGAAGCGCGCGAGCGGCACCGTGAGATCGAACCGCAAAGCCACGCGGCGACCGCCGTGGTCCTCGAAGCGGTACATCTGCTTGTCGCTCTCCTCGCCGCCCTTCCCGGCCAGGATCTCCTCGTACTCCAACGCCGGCGTGTCGATCGGCAGGAATCCGTACGAGCGATAGACGCGCTTCGCCGTGTCGATCAACCATTCGCGCGGGATCTGAGCCTCGGGCAAATAGTCACGGAAGCCCTTCAGCGTGCGCGGTTCGATGAGAGCCATCGCGGCATCGTACGGAGCACATGTCCGTGCGTCGACGCAGACGAACGGCACGGATATCCTCCCGTGGATGTCGTCGAGCCTTTGGATCCTGGCACTGGGCCTGGTGTCGGTGCTGGTCCATGCCGGATGCGGGAACGACGAGAACTCGAGCGTCATGAGCACGCACGGGTTCCGCCCGAACGTCCTCGTCCTGACGCTCGACACGACGCGGCCGGACCACTTGGGTTGTTACGGACACGCAGCGGCGGTCACGCCCGTCATCGACGCGCTCGCGAAGCGCGGCACACGCTTCGAGCACGCCTACGCGCCGGTCCCGCTCACGCTGCCCTCCCACGCCACGATCTGGACCGGACTCCAACCGCCCGAGCACGGGATCCACGACAACGGACGCAATGCGTTGGCCGCGGACGTGCCGCACGCCGCCGAGATCCTGCGATCGGCGGGTTGGAGCACGGGCGCATTCCTCTCGACAGCGGTTCTCGACACGACGTTCGGGCTCGCGCGCGGCTTCGACGTCTACGACGACCGCATGTCCGCCGTCGATGCGGAGGGCGACGAAGCTCCGCCGCAACGACGCGGCGATGCGACGACAGATGCGGCCGTCGCGTGGATCCGCACGGCGCGCGAACCACTTCTCGGTTGGGTCCACTTCTACGATCCGCACTCGACCTACGACCCGCCCGAGCCGTGGCGCAGCCGCACGCCGGATCCCTACGACGGCGAGATCGCGTTCGTGGACTCGCAGATCGGTCGGCTCCTCGCTGTGCTGGAGGAGCGGGGCGCGCTCGAGCGAACGATCGTCGTCGTGACGGCAGACCACGGGGAGTCGTTCGGCGAGCACGGCGAGGCGACGCACGGACTCTTCGTGTACGACGCGACGATGCGCGTTCCGCTCGTCTTCGCCGGACCGGGATGTGACTCACGCATCGCACGGACGCCGGCGGAACTCGCGGACATCGCGCCGACGATCCTCGACCTGTGCGGTGTTCGCCACGAGCTCGCGCGGCCGAGCCTCGCGAGCGTGCTGCGCGGAGCCGAACTGGGGCCGCGTCCCGTCTACGGCGAGAGCGAGTACGGCTGGCTGTCCTTCGGCTGGAGCCCGCTGCGAACGACGGTCGTCGACGGGTGGCGGTACGTGGATTCGAGCGATCCCGAGCTCTACGACCAGCGCGCGGATCCGCGTGAACTCGTCGATCTCGCGGATCAGGACGACGAGCGCGTCGCGCGACTCGACCGCGAGCTCGAGGCCCTGCGCGCCGGATTCACGCCGCGCGGTTCCTCCGCGGCGAAGATCGACGAAGCCCTCGCGAGTCGGCTGTCCAGTTTGGGCTATGCGCAATCGGTCACAGCACCCGGCGAGGTGCCGAGCGACGCGCCGTCACCTCGCGCAATGACGAACATCCACGAGGAATTCTTGCGTGGCGTGGGTTTCGCGCAACACGGGCAAGCAGATCGCGCGATCCCACTTCTCGAGAGCGCGGCGAAGTCCTGGCCCCGCGGCGTGTTGATCCACTTGCATCTGGCCCAAGCTCTGCTCTCCGCGGGTCGGCCGGCCGATGCGCGCGTCGCCGCGGCGCGTGCTGTGGAGCTCGATCCGAATCTCGAGGGCGCGCATTACTGTCTGGGCCTGGCCAGCGCCATGTCGGATGACCCGGCTGGCGCGATTGCGCACTTCGATCGCGCGCTGGCCCTGCAACCGACCGGTTATCTGACGCGCCTCGCGAAGATGCGTGCGTTGGTCCGATTGGGGCGCGACCCCGAAGCCGCGGAGGTCCTCGAGCAGATCGTGGCGATGAAACCGCTCGACACGGCCAGCGCCGCGAAGCTCGCGCGAATCCAGCGCCAGTTGGGGCGCCACGTCGATGCGGTGCGCGTGCTGCGCGCCGCGAATCGCGCGCGACCCGAGGATCAGGGACTCGCTCTCTACCTGGCCTGGGAACTCGCGACGAGCCCCGAGGAAGCGGCGCGCGACGGCAAGACAGCCGTCGAACTGGCTGAACATGCCCTGAAAGCGCGCGGCCGATCCCTGCCCGACGAACTCGACACGCTGGCCGCGGCCTACGCCGAGGCCGGCCGATTCGAAGACGCGGTCGCGACGATCGACAAGGCCTTGCGCGCAGGCGGAGAGAACGCGGACGCGACCCTCGTGGCGGAATGGAACGCTCGGCGCACTCTGTACCTTGCGCAGCGCGCGTTCCGCGATGGTTGAGGCCGCACCGCGACCGACTTGGCGCGCGCTCGCGCTGCTCGTCCTCTTCCTCGTCCTCGTGCGCGGATTCCTGGTGCTCTCGTGCGCCGAGGTCTTCTTCTACGGCGAGGAGCTCGCGAAGGGTGGTGCGGCGAAAGCGATCCTCGATTCGCCGCCGATCCCCTACCACCAACTGGTCTACGCGTACCACGAGGGCGGCGGGTTCGTGATCGCACATGCGCGAGCGCTCGCCTTCCTCCTCGTCGGCGAGAGCCTGCTCGCTACGAAGCTCGTAGCCATCGCGACCAGCGCCCTGGTCCTCGTCGTCGGGATCACATTCGCGCGTGAATCGTTCGGACGTCGCGCATCCATCGTGTTCGGAGTGCTGTTCGTCCTGTGCCCGGATGCGTGGTTGCGCTTCTCGTTGCTCTCGATCGGCACGCACTTCGAGGCCCTGTTCTTCGAGTGCGCGATCCTGCTCCTCGCGTTCCGCATCCTGCGATCTGCTCCTGACCGCGCACGCGACTGGATCCTCCTCGGCCTCGCTTCCGGCTTCGGGATCTACTTTTCGCTCGTCATCGCGGCGGCGATCGCCGCGGCCGGAGCGATGCTCCTCGTCGGCTTGCGCGCGCGAATTCTCGGCCGTGGACTGGCGCTCGCAACCGCAGCGGCAATCGTCGGCGCATCCCCGCTCCTGTGGATGCTCGGTCGCGTGGGGATCGATGCGATTCGCGTACGCGGCCAGTCTGTCGCGGGCGGCGAGCCCAGTAGTCCCATCAGCACGCTCGGCGATCTCCTCGCTCCCCTCGTCGCGAACGGTCGCGTGGACGATTGGCTCCAGTTCGCAATCCTCGGTTCGGCCGCGCTCTCGTCCGCGTGGATTCTGCGCGAACGCGGATCTCGCCTCGCGGCCCTGGGGATCCTTGGCTTCTTGGGCGTCTACTTCGCGCTCTACCTCGGATCCGGGCTGGCCACTTCGATGAACGGGCTGTGGCTGCTCTGGTGGCGCATGTCGCCGACATGGTTCTTCGCGACTCTCCTCGCCGCAGCAGTGATCGACGCGCTGCTCACGCGCCGTCGCGCGTTCGCCAGCGCGATCCTCGCGGTCCTCGTCGCAGCCGGGCTGATGGACGTCGTGCGTCTCGCACGGACCGGACGGCCCGATCTCATCCC
>CAZKIY010000186.1:6486-8121 GCA_964552875.1 uncultured Planctomycetaceae bacterium | reverse complement strand
CCGCGCCTCCGACCCCTCGCGTTGCCTCTGTTCCTACTCCCCTTGGCCGGTGAATCGTTCGCCTCCGAGCCCGGCGCGCGCACGCCGGAACCGCGGCCGAACCCGACCTCAGTGTCGGCGCCGACGATCCCCGACGCCGTCCTGCGCGCCGTGCACCAGCCCCTCGGGCTCGCCTCCGCGACGCTGCTCTTCGACGAGACCGAGGACGGCTCGATCTGGGTCGTCGGCGCCGACTGGAAGGCCAGCTTCGGGCCCGCCGGTGCGGTGTACTACCCGCGCGTCGGAGCCCACGTGGCGCGCAGCGCTCCGCACGCCTGTCTCCCGCGCGCGTGACGGTCGGCGGCGTGGCGGTCCCGTTCGAACGCGTCGTGCGGGCGACGCGCACCGGCGATCACATCGCGCTCGACCGCGGCAGCTTCGTCGAGACCTACGATCTCGGCCTCGAAACGATCGAGCAATCCTTCGTTTTCGCCGCGGCGCACGGCACCGGCGACCTCGAGATCGAGATCCCTTTCGCGAGCGAGCTGCAGGCGGCCGAGACCGCCGAAGGCATCGAGTTCCGCTCGGAGGGCGGCCACGTGACGTACAGCCGCGCGGTCGCCGTCGACGCGGCGAGCCGGCGCACCAGCGCCGCGACGCGCGTGGCATCGGGATCGATCCAGATCCGGATCGATGCCGGTGTCATGGCTGAGGCCAGGTACCCACTCGTCATCGACCCGATCCTCAACTCGATATTCCCCGACATCTCGGCCGCGGACACGTTCGACACCGACACCGCCTACGACGCGTTCGGCGGCGTGTGGGTCGTCGTCTGGGAGGTCGTCTTCTCGGCCACCGATCACGACGTCCACGTCAAGTCCTACACGGCGAACGGGACGCTGATGAGCTCGAGCGTCATCGACGCTTCGGTCGATTCGTGGGTCGCCCCGCGCGTGGCCGATCTGGCCTTCCCGGCCAAGTTCCTGGCGGTCGCGGGCGTGACTGCGTCGGTGGGCGGCGCGAAAACCGTGCGCGGGCGCATCTTCGAGCAGAACGGGACGATCCTCACATCCGGAGCGCAATTCGCGATCAGCACCGGTATGACGGGAGCTTTCGTCCAGCCCGACGTCGGCGGCGATCCGTTCCCGGCCTCGTCCTCGAAGTGGTGCGTGGTGTTCGAGCGCGTCCTCCCCGGGGTCGATCACAGCAACCCGGATACGCGGATCGCGTATGCCATCGTCGACTCGAGCGGCGCGACCTCGGGGTCGATCCAGCTGACGCCGGGTCCCGACGACGTTCTTCCGTCGATCTCGAACTCGAACGGCACGGTCGCCTGGATGGTCGCGTGGCAGCGCGACGACCCGCTCACCCTGGGCAACATCGTGGCGGCTCAGCTCACGTGGACCGGGGCACTCTTGTCGGGTCCGTTCACGATCGCGAGCGGCCTCTCGGACGAGACCCTGCCGAGCGCGTCGAGCCCGCTCACCGGCACGCAGATCACCGCCGTGACGTGGCAGCGCGGCGCGTCCTCGCGCGACATCATGGTGGCGCTGATCGACGGCTCGATGATCCTGCAAACTGTCAACCTGATGACGCTCGAGGGCTCGCCGACGAGCGCGCAGGACCAGATCCAGCCGAGCATCGACAGCGACGGCG
>CAZKIY010000186.1:5231-6386 GCA_964552875.1 uncultured Planctomycetaceae bacterium | reverse complement strand
CGGCGACGGCTTGCGCTGCACCGGTGGCACGCTCATCCGGCTCCGCTCGACCGGGGCGTCCGCGGGCTCGGCCAACTTCCCGACCGGCGGCGACCCGCATGTGAGCACGCAAGGCGCGGTGACGTTGAACGGCGGCCTGCGCACGTACCAGGTCATGTATCGCAACGCGCCCAGCTTCTGCACGACCGCGACGTTCAACATCTCGAACGGGCTCATCGTCAACTGGGCGCGCTGAGGGACGCGGCGTCCTCCAGGTAGAGACACACGCGGCGCCCGAGTACCAGACCTCGTTCGGTCGGGCCTCGGGCGCCGCGTGCCTTCAAAGACTTCTTCGGCTGGGGCAAGTGCTTCGAGTCCATTCCAAGGGTGTCATTTCGGCCGACACCACGCTGGACCGCCACAGGACGGAGGGGAGCCTAATGGCATTGCTCCATGGGGGCGGTCGTGCCCGTGCTCGGTAGGGCGGCGCGCGCCATCGCGCAAAGTCACCCAAGTTCGGCCGCAGAGCCGCTCACCGCGTGGCCCGCGAGGTCTGAACGAGCGCGAGCGACGCGGCGCGGATCGGCTCTGCGAGATCCGGCCAGGCGTCCACAACCTCCTGAAGATCGGCGGAAAGGCGGAGTGGATGGGGGAGCGCGTTCGCATCGGTGTGAAGCCCGACGGCGCAAGTGCCGGCGAGTTCGCGCGCAACGGCCGACTCGCTGTCGCACACGCTTCGCTCTTCGGAACCGACGGCGCGCAGCGCCACAGAACGAGCCGCAGATCGTGCGGCTTACCCCCTGCGTGCTCGACCATCGCCCGACCGTTCACTGGCTACCGGGCGCTCGACGACGCGCGTACGAGCGCGAGCAGCGCCGCTCGGATGGGGGGTGAGAGACCGTCCCAGGCTCGAACGACCTCCCCGAGTTCTTCGGGCAGAACGCCGAGCAGGACGGAGAGACGTTCCGCCGGATCACCGTTTCGCGCTTGGTTTTCCATGCATTCCTGCGAACCGGCAACGGATTGCAAATCCGTTATTCCCCGGTTCGAATCCGGGTGCCGCCTCCAAGCCTGAATTCGTCGGGCACTCGCGTCGATTCCGTTCGCTCCCCGCGCGATCGCGGTTAGCTTCTCGAACGATGAACGGCCGACGGTCATGACGGTGCGACAGGGAGC
>CAZKIY010000186.1:0-5131 GCA_964552875.1 uncultured Planctomycetaceae bacterium | reverse complement strand
TGGCCGCGTTGATCGTCCTCGGCGGTCTCGGGTTCGCGGTGCACATGGATCTGCTCGCCTTGCGACCGTTCTCGCTCACGACGCTGCGCTACGCACGCTGGCGGCTCTTCGCCAAGATGCACTGGCCGTGGCATCACGACCTTTTCCAAGGTCCGACCCCACCGCGCGCTTCTCTCACGACCAAGCTCGTCCTCGTGACGAGTGCAGTGCTCGTCGCCGGTGGGACGGTCGCGATCCTCCTGGCCGAGTCGCGCGGCGTTTTCCGTGCGGCGTCCGTTCACGAGCAGTGGGCGTGTTCGATCTTCGCCTCGATCTCGGCGCGCACGGCGGGCTTCCAGACGAGCGATCTCGCGGTGCTCACGGGGCCAGCACTGCTCGTCACGATGTTGCTCATGGCCGTCGGCGCATCGCCGCTCTCGACGGGTGGGGGCGTGAAGACCTCGACGCTGGCCGTTGCGGCGCTGACGCTCAAGTCGATGACGCGCGACCGTGCCGAGGTCGAGGCCTTCGGACGCACGATCCCGCGTCATGTGGTGAACGCGTGCGTGGCCATCGTCGCGCTCTACGCGATCCTCGTCGTCGTGGTGACGACGGCACTGCTCGCCACGCAGGTCGATCTGCAGTTCGAAGCCGCTGTTTTCGAGAGCATTTCAGCGCTGTCCACAGTGGGGCTCTCGCTGAACATCACTCCGCGCCTCGACGACACAGGTCGCTGGATCGTCGCAATCGCCATGATCGCGGGCCGGATCGGACCCCTCGCATGTTTGTGGAGCTTCGTCTCGCGCGGTCGCGCGTTGCGCTATCGCTACCCGGACGAGAACCTAGTCGTCTCATGAGGAACTAAGGCATGCGCGTTGCTGTCGTGGGTCTCGGACTCTTCGGTCGTGCACTGGCCGTCGATCTGGCGCGAGCCGGTGCCGACGTCGTCGCCATCGACAGCGATCAGGCTCTCGTGGACGACGTCCGCGACGAGGTGGCGCTCGCTGTTTGTCTCGACGCCACGAACGAGCGCGAGCTGCGCGCTCAAGGCGTTCACAAGGTGGACGTGCTCGTCGCCTCGATCGGCAACGACTTCGAGGCGAATCAGCTCCTCGTCGTCCTCGCGCGTGAGCTCGGCATCCCGCGCGTCGTCGCGCGCGCGCCGTCGGCGAATCACGCGCGCATACTCAAGTTGCTCGGGGCGCACGAAGTCGTGCTCCCCGAGATCGAGGTGGCCGAGAGGATGGCGCGCGCGCTGCTCGCGGGCGCGTGATCCGAAGTCGTCTGCGTTCAAGCAGCGGCGGGAATCACGAACCGGCGGGGATCACCTACCGGGGGGAATCACCTACAGGCGGGAATCACCTACCGGCGGGGATCACACCGGCGGGGATCACACCGGCGGGGATCACACCGGCGGGGATCACGGCCCCGCCGTCGATGGTTGTTCGAGGCCCAGTCGCTGCGCCAGCGCGAGGAGCGCCGCGCGGTTCTCCAGGTTCCACAAGCCCTGGCCCACGAGTGCCGGCAGCATCTCGGAGCCGCCGAGCATCTGTTCCGCGCGCTGGAGATACAGCGGATCCCCCGTGAGCTCGTAGGCGTACGCCAGAGAACTCCAACACTGCCAACCGTCGCCGCCGTCCGCCGTCCCGTTGTTCGGCGTCGCGCCGCAGAAGGGGACGTGCGCGAAGTCGTTGTCGCCGACGGCCAGTTTGCTCCAGGGCGCGTTGTGGACTTCGCTCCAGCCCGGGGCCGTCGCCATCGAGCGGAACGAGGCGGCGAGGACCCGCCGCGTTTTGTCGGAGCGCACCGTGTCGGTGCCCTGGAGTACGGTTTCGAGGAGTCCGACCAGCGCATGTTCCGTGATCGCCTGCTCGATCGACTGACGCGCGCGGTACTGACCGCCGAACAGCTGTTCGTAGATGGTGGCCTGGATGAACCCGCTGCAGCTCGATTGCCCGTTGTGGACGACGTCCGCGATGCGCCCGAACCACCCGCGCGTCCGAGCGCGCCATTCGAGGTCAGCGAGTCCGTACCAGGCCGTAGCTGCGTCGAGGCCCCAGGCTTCGAGGCGTCCGAACGTGAAGCCTTGCCCCGGATTCGCCGCGACGTACTGCTCGTCCGTCGCCAATCCGGTCGAAATGTAGTGCTTCCACTGCGAGTTCGGCAGCTCGTTGTACGACATGCGGAACAACTCCGCGTGCAGCGCGAGCGACTCCTTCGCCAGGCTGTCGTTTCCGATCCAAGCCAGGGCTTTCGCCGGCGCGGTGTAACGCACGAGGTGCTCGAGATCGATCGGATGGTGCGCGCGCAAGTCGGCTTCGTACGCCGGTGCACGGCCCTGTGCTTGGACCGCAGCGACCTGGAATTGCGGTGCGCTCGTGAAGCCGAACGGATCCGCCGCCCACAGGATCGGCGTGAGGAAACACCAGATCGGCAGCCACTCGCCGTTGACGCCCGGCTCGGTCCAACGCGTGTAGTCCGCGGGCTTGCCGCCTTCGTCGAAGAGCGCGACGGGTTGGCGATCCGTCAGCATGCGATGTCGCATCGCGAGGAGCCGGAACCCCGAGTTCGACGCGACTTCCAGTGCGCGCAGTCCGTCGTAGAGGTTGATCTCGTCCCCGCCGGCCATGCCGCCGTCCTGGATGCCCCACGGGTGCGCCCAACCGAGAGCGGGCGAGAGAAGCGGGTATCCGGGCGCTTGTCCGCTGCGCAACGCGCCGGCGACGACCGCGTAAAGGTGCTCGAGATCGCTCGCGATGGCTCCCTGCGTCACGTGAGCGAGGCGGGGCAAGGCATGCTTCTGCGGGAAATAACGCGCGGTTTCCGGATTCCACCACGAGTAGAGCGGTGCACCAGCGGCGTTCACGCCGCGACGAGCAAAGCCGAGGTTGCGATCCCGCACGTAGTCGATCGCGCGTTCCGCGTCCCCCTCGCGGGCGAGCACCAGGCGACGCACCGTCTGCGATTGGATGGGGAAAACATGCAGTTTTCCGCCCGCGAGGCGCTTGACGAGCGGAAGTCGCGTGCCTTCCGCGGTGAAGTCCGCCGTCCCCAAGGCAGAATCGGCATCGTCGACCCACGCGTTCCAACCGGGCGGCATCAACAGGTCGATGGAGTCCAAGTAGATCGTCCCGACCGGGTCGTCGGCGGTCGTCGTCGTGTCGTGTCCGCTGTGGCCGTTGTGGAACGCGAGGTCGAGCGAGACGACGGGCTCGCCCGCCCACGCTCGAAAGAAGGCATGCACGCCGAGCAGGTGCGGCAATGTCGCCGTCGGGCCCGTCACGGGAGTCACCGGTAGGAACACGGCGACCATCCGTCTCTCGCGGCACGCGACGCCATCGCGCAAGGGTTCTCCGTCGATGCCAACCGGCCGCAGCTCGGCCGTGTACTCGTTCCCGAAGACGTCGCGCGCCGACAGTCGCAACCCGGCGGCAGGCCGAAGGACTTCCTCGATGGCCGGATGCGCTTCGAAGTGGGTGCGAGCATGCGGCGACTCGGCGATTCCGTACTCGATCCGTGCGCCGGGCGCGGCGTTCGCCAATCGGTGCACGCGGCCGATCACTTCGACGACGTCCGCGCCATCCTGGTCGTTGGGATAGCGCGAGACGATCTCGATCTGGGTATCGACGAGGTCACCGTCGCTGTCGCGGATAGCGAGCGGGATCGCTCCATCCATCCGCGGATACGTGCCGCGCGGCACGGGGATCGTCCCGCGCAAGACAAACTCGCGCGACGACGGCGCTTCTAGAATGAGACGTGCGACATCGAACGTCCCCGTGCTCGCCAGAGTTCCGCCGACCTCTCCCTGCGAGGCGGGCGAGGAGGGCGAGGAGGGCGAGCAGGCCGCGAGGGAGAGTGCGAGCGCAGCACCGAAGCTGCGGGCACGGAGCGGGTGGTGAAATGACGGAGCACACCGGTAATCCACGGTGGCTTTCCTCGGCACGGCTGGATGCAACCCGCCGCGCGGCGGCCAGGTCTTCGAACCCCGTCGGAGTCTCTCCGTGACGACGCGTCACGCCCGGGGGGGCCCGCATGCTAGCCGAGTCTTAGGAATTCGCTATGTCGCCAGCCGCTCGGCCCCCCGATTCGTGCGCGACCTTACACGGGCTTCAGGTCCGCCCTACTGAGCCGCGGCGGCCGTCTCCGCCGCCAGGCACTCGGCCAGTTGGATCAGTGCGGCCCGGTTCTGCCAGTTCACCAGCGGATTGCCGGTCAAAGTCGAGACGAGATCCGCCCCGCCGAGCATCTGGTTCGCCTTGTCGAGGAACAGTCGGTCGTGCGTGAGCTCGTAGGCATAGGCGAGGCTCGACCACGCTTGGTAGTGATCCGCGAATCCGTAGTTGCCGTCCGCGGGAATCGTGGTGCAGAACGGCGCCGCGGCCATGTCGAACGGCCCTGTCGCCATCATCGCCCACGGCCCGTGGTGCACATCGCTCCACACGTAGGGCGAGACCATCGCGTAGAAAGCGCGACGCAGCACTTCGTTCAAGGACGCTTCGGCCGCCGGATCGACGCCCTCGAGCACCGTCTCGCGCAGACCGGTCAGCGCGTTCTCCATGATCGCCGCTTCGATCGACTGCCGACAGCGGTACTGGCTGTTGAAGACGCTGTATTGCGGCGACGACTGGATGATCCCGCTGCACGTCGACTGTCCGCGCTCGAGCATCGCGACGAGATTGCGTGTCCAGGGCAGGAGATCGGCGCGCCACGCGTCGTTGGCCGTCGCGTACGCGCACAAGACTGCGTCGAGTCCCCATGACTCACCGCGTCCGTACCCCACGCCGAGTCCGGGATAGTTCTGCACGTAGTTCTGCATCGCCAACATGCCCGTCGGGATGATGTTGCCGTACAAGTCTTGCGGCAGGTTCGAGTAGCCGAACAAGAAGCCCTCGGCTTGCGCGCGGAGGTCCTCCTTCGCGAGCGTGTCGTTGTCGAGCCACAGACACGTCTTCGCGGAGCGCGTGTAGCGCACGAGGTGCTGCCAGTCGATCGGGTCGTACGCGAGGAGTTCCCACTCGTACGCGGGCGCGCGACCGGCCGCGGCGACCGCTGCGACTTGGTGCGCTGGCGCGCTCGAATACCCGAACGGGTCCGACGCCCACAGCATCGGCGCGTTGTACCACCAGACGGGCAAGAAGGAGCCGGCGGGAGC
>CAZKIY010000185.1:3076-8143 GCA_964552875.1 uncultured Planctomycetaceae bacterium | reverse complement strand
CGGTACCCGCTGTCGGAGCGCGACGAGGTCGGCGCGGAACTGGCGGCGTTCCTCACGGCGCTGGCGATGAACTACCAGTACACGGGCAAGTTCATCGCGAGTTGAGGCGTTCGCCCGGCACCGCAACGGTCGCGATGAGGCCGTTACGCTTCCTGTGGTCTTCGTGGCGTCGGCACGCGAATGAGCCTGCCGAACGCCGTTCGATGGGCAGTGTTCGCCTCGTCGAGGAGTTGACAACGCTCGGTCCCGGATCATGAGCTCGAGTTTCCGCTCGTCCGCGGGGTAGCCTGCGCGAACCGAGGACTGCTCTCCGTGCGCTATTGGTGGGTGAACCAGAACCAGACTTTCCGCCACGAGTTCACGGGTGGCTACCTCTGGTCGCCGAAACGCAAGCAGGACGGTAGTCGGAACGCCTTCTACGAGTTCATGCGCGAGGTCTCGCCGGGCGACCTCGTCTTCTGCTTCGCGGACTCGCGCATCCGCGCGTTCGGACTCGCGAATTCACACGCGTACGAGGCGCCGAAGCCGCCCGAGTTCGGAGACGCAGGCCGAAACTGGAACGACATCGGATGGCGCGTCGACGTCAGCTTCAGCGGGATCGCCACCGAGTTCCGCCCGTCGCAGTGGATGGAGCGACTCAGACCACTCTTGCCGGCGAAGTACGCGCCGCTGCAGCAAGACGGCAGGGGCGTTCAGAGCATCTATCTCACGCGCCTCCCTGCACCGCTTGCGCTGGCACTCGCCGACTTGATCGGAGCCGAGATCTCCGCGATAGCGCGCAACGAACTCACGGCGGAGCTCGCCCATGCGGCACCGCGTCCAGACCTCGTGCTCTGGGAGGAGCACCTGCGGAGCGAGATCCAGAGCAACGTCTCGATCCCCGACACCGAACGCGAGGCCCTGATTCTCGCGCGGCGCGGCCAAGGGCGCTTCCGTGAAGGTGTTCAACTCTTCGAGCGCCACTGCCGAGTGACGAGAGTCGACCGTCCCGAGCACTTGCGGGCGAGCCACTGCAAGCCATGGCGGGATTCCAACCACGCCGAACGCCTCGATCCGGAGAACGGCCTGCTCCTCACGCCGAGCATCGACCACCTGTTCGACCGCGGGTTCATCTCCTTCGAGTCGACCGGCCGATTGCTCGTCTCGCCGGTCGCGCACCCCGAATCGCTGGCGAAGATGGGAGTCCCCGTGGATCGCTCGCTCGACGTCGGTGTGTTCAGTAGTGGGCAGTCACGGTTCCTCGAGTACCACCGCGACGCCGTGTTCCTGAGGGCGAACGTCCACTACTGAAGTCGATCCGCGGTGACTGCGACCGAGCGATTCGCAGCTCGCCCGGTGGAACGCCGCGAACTCGCGCCCAGAACTCCGCCACCTCAGCGCGGTTGCACGAGATCCCACCTGTTGCCGTAGATGTCGAGGAACACGACAACACGTCCGTAGGCTTCCTCGCGCGGTTCTTCGGTGAAGCGCACGCCGCGCGAGCGCAGGCGCGCGACATCCGCCTCGAAATCGTCCGTGTGCAGAAACAGGAACACGCGCCCGCCGGTCTGGTCGCCGATGCGCGCGGATTGTTCGGGATTCGCTGCCCGCGCGAGTACGAGTCGGGCGCCGGCGTTCCCGCGCGGCGCGACGACGACCCAGCGTTTCCCGCATGGGAGGGGCTCATCCTGGACGAGTTCGAAGCGCATCACGTCCGTGTAGAACGCGATCGCCTCATCGTAGTCGCGCACGACGAGCGAGAGAGCAGCGATGGAGCGCGGCATCGCCGGATCGTGTCAGAAGAAGGGCTCGAACTCGATGCGGTCGAGGAACGCGACACGGACAACCCGTTCGTCGGATTGAACGTCTCGGGCGCGCAGAAGCTCGCCGCGTTGCGATACCAGACCTAGTACGTCCGCGTTTGCGGCGGGCTCGTGATCGCGCCGCGCACGGACACGCTCGGCTGACCCGCGGCCGGATACACCGACGCCCCGCCGATGTTCGACGTCCCCACGAGGCGCAACAGCGAGCCGCCCGCGCAGCAGAGGCCGTCGCCGAAGACCGTGCCCGCGCCACCGTTGGTCTGCAGCGTGCCCTGGAAGTACGACGCGGAACTGTTCGGCATGCTGCTGCCTTCGAGGCGCAGTGTGTCGTTCGTCACGCTCGCGAAGCCCGTCGCCGCGAGCCGCGCGCCGCTCGCTTGGATCGAACTCGGACAGCCATACCCGGGCGCTCCGACGTTCCCGCACGGAGGCTAGCCGCGTTCTCCGTTGCAGCCCGAATCGCGGCGTTCGCGCCGACTCGAGGCCCGTCTCGTCCGGTATGCCCGCTTCGGCCTTGCCGCCTCGCGCGCCGCGAGAGATGCTCAGGGCGGAGGCCACGCCGCGTTCACAGGCGCGCGCGTCGTTCCGATGCCGATGCTATTCCCCTTCGCGCTCATCGCGCTGCTCCAAGCCTCCGCGCCGGTCTCGACGCCGACGAAGTCCGCTCCGCGCTCGATCCGCATGGAGCCCGCGGTCGTCGTCGACGCGACGGGCTTCGAGCGGCCGATGGCCGCGGCGACGCTCTTCGTGCCGCACGGTTGGAAGACCGAGGGCGGCGTCTACTGGGGATCCGAGTGGACCTGCACGAACGGCTATGCCTGCCGCTGGAACGCGAGCTCGCCCGACGGCGCCGAGCGCGTCGCGATCCTCCCCGCGGAGCGCTGGGAATGGAACAACTACGGATCGGGGCCGAGCACGCCGGGTTGCTCGATCGCGCCGTGGAAGAACGTGCGTCAGTACCTCGAGGCGCTCGTCGCGCGCCTTCAGCCGGGTGCGCGCGTCACCGGGTTCGTCGCGCGCGAGGACTTGCGCCGACCGCTCCTCCAGGTCGAGTCGCGGACTCCCATGCCGATGGGCGAGTCGCGCACTTGGGTCGAAGCCGGCGAGGTTCGAGCGACGTACCGCGAGAACGGCGTCGAGCGCGTCGGCTCCATCGCGGCGGTGGCGGTGTTCTCGCTGATGCGTAACGACCCGGGTCTCGGCACGGGCACGCTCGACGCGCTGAACGGTTCCACCTATCCGGCCTACGCGACGAGCGCGCCGACGAACCGACACGACGCCGCGCTCTACGAAGCGATCCGTGCCTCGATCCAGACCGATCCTCAGTGGAGCCAACGCATCAGCGGCCACGACCTGGCCATCGGTCGCGTGGCGCTCGAGGAGGGCCGCAAGCGCGCCGCGGCGATCGCGCGATCCAACGAGGAGATCTCACGCATCCGCAGCGAAGCCTGGGAGGCCTACTCGGTCAGCGCCGACCGCCGCGCTCGCGACTTCGCCGACGCGCTGGTCGGCGTGCAGACCTATCGCGACGTGGACGCGCCGGGCGGAACGGCGACGTTGTCGAACTCGTACGACCACGCGTGGAGGCTGAACGACGGCACCTACGTCCTCAGCAACGACTCGAGCTTCGATCCGTGGCGGGACTTGAAGCTCGAGGGGAAGAAGCTCGAAGTCGGACGTTGAGAGCGTGTGCTTCTTTCCCGCGCGCTGAGAGCGTGTGAAGAAGTCGAGTCTACGGGCGCTCAGACTCTAGTGGCGCCGCTCCGCAGTGCGAGAGGCCGTGAATTCTTCACAGGCTCTGAGTCGCCGGAAGGGTGGCGAGCGGGCGGCGAGCGGCGACGCGAACGCATCACCGTCGAAGAGGACGAGGCGCTGCGGTCGCCGCGACGCGTCAGCGCGAGCTGAACGGCCCGAGCGACCCGATCGGTGCCCGCCACGGCGGTTCGTCGTCCGCCGGTGACCACGTCGGACGCAGGGCCAAGTGCTCTTCGCGTTCGCGGCTGAAACGCTCGTGTTCGCGCCGCACTTCGGGCTTCCCGTCCATAACGTCGGGCTGCGAGGCCAGCGCTTCCCAGAGGAACGGATGCACGCGGTGTCGGTGAGCGTCCATCGGGTCACCGACGTCCTTGCGCGGATCCTTCATCGCGGCTTGGTGCACGCGCTCCGTGAAACCGCCGACCGCTTCGACCGCGATTTCGGCGCGCTCACCGGTGTCGAGCACGTGCCAGGCGGCCCAGAACAGCGGCTCGGGCTCGATCCAATCGCTGCGCACGCGGCCGTTCGAGAGCTCGAGGTTCTCGCGGCGCGCTTCCGCGCGCAATCGATCGAGGATCTTCGGCGCGCGGCGTTTCAGCGTCCTTTCGGCGTCGTAGAGCAGACGGTCCTGCGCGAGCGAGTCCTTGACCGTCACGCGCGGATGCTCGCTCAAGTAGGCCGCGTGGTGCGCTTCGAGCAGCACCGATTCGACCATGTCGTGCGCGCTGGCCTTCGACATCTGCGAGCGCTGTTCCCACGACGCTTCGGAGTGCAGCATCGACACGTCGAGCGGCGCGTCGAAGTCGGCAACAGCGGCGCGACCAAGGACCTTGCCGCTCTTCACGTGCAATTCGCCGGCGATCTGCACGCGGTTCAGGTTCGCTTCGCTGTAGCGCATGACCTGATCCGTGCGGAAACCCTCTTCGTGCGGATGCTGGCACTGCCAGTACCCGGCATGGACGCTCTGAGCTCGCTGCCTCACGTGCCGCGCGAACGCGAAGTTCGTTTGGAACACCTCGCGCGCATCGCCGCGCGGGCCGCTCTTCGCGTCCATCCGGCCCGCCTCCGGGTTGCACGACGGCTCGAAGCCACGGTCGAGGATGGCGTTCTCGACCGTCAACTGCCCGATCGACGCGGGGTGGAACGCACCCTTCCAGTAGTTCTCCAAGGCCGTCCGGAACGCCAAAAAGCGTTTGCGCGTCGTCCGGAACCCGCGCGAGTCGGGGTTCGGGTAGTCCGTGATCCAGGACACGAGCTCCGGATGGTTCAGCCGGTACGCGATCGAATCCGCGAGCAGGCTGCCCTGGAGGAACGTCTTCGCGCTGAAGCAGAACTGGCCGCCGCCGTGGGCCATGGACGCGAAAAGTTTCGCGCGACGCGGCTCGTTCCAGACGAACCGTTGGAGGAATCGGACGAAGCGCTCGTCGTAGAGCCAGGCCAACGGGACCGGCTTGATCGGGATCTCGAAGGTCTCGGGGTCGAGCGCGATGCGCACCTCGAGGCAAGGACC
>CAZKIY010000185.1:0-2976 GCA_964552875.1 uncultured Planctomycetaceae bacterium | reverse complement strand
CGGATCGTCTTCTGGTTCGAGAACGTCGGCTCCAACCCGATCCATGCGTCGGCGAGGGACTGCGCGTCCGCGCGGCGACAATCGGGGAGCCTCTCGAGCAGCAGCTCGGGCTCGGTGGAGATCGACGCGACGGAGGTCGCGATCGTGTCCTTCGAAATCATGCAGGGGGGAGTGGTCGCCGTGGCGAGCAGTCTCGCGCTCCGTGACGTCTTCAGTCTATCGGCGGAGCGCGTGTCGAGCTTGCGTTCTCCTTCACGAACTTGGAAGTCCCAAGCGTTCGAGGAGCATCACGACCTCGCTCTCGATGCGATCGCGAACGGTTCGGAACTCGACTTCGTCCATGTCGCGAGGGTCGGGGATCGACCAGTCCGCGCGCATCCGAGCCGCGATGTTCGGGCATGCATCACCGCATCCCATGGTCACCACTGCATCGAAGGGACCGGGTCCCACGTCGAGCGTCGACTTCGATCGATGAGCCTCGAGGTCGTAGCCCTTCTCGCGCATCGCGCGGACGGCCTTCGCGTTCACGATGCCCGACGGTCGTGATCCCGCGCTCGTCGCCTCGACCCATGGGCCGCCGTGGATCCGCGCGAAGGCTTCGGCCATCTGGCTGCGGTTGCTGTTCTCGACGCAGACGAAGAGGACGCGCAGGGCATCGGTTCGGGTCATGAGTGGCAGGCCTCGGGTCTGCAGCACCCGGGTTGGCGGATGAGCCGACAACAGGGGATGGCGAGGAAGGCACCCACGACGGGCGCCGCGAGGTAGATCCAGAGGTCGTCGATGCGCCCCGAAACGAGCGCGGGACCGATCGATCGTGCCGGGTTCATCGACGCGCCGCTGATCGGGCCCGCGAAGAGCGCTTCGAGCGCGACCACGGCTCCGATCGTGATCCCGGCCACGGGTCCGCGCTCCTTCGCGCCGTCGCTGACGGCGAGGATCACGAGCATCAGGAACCAAGCGAGCAGGACTTCGAGGATGAAGGACTGCTGCGCGCTACCGCTCGGGATCGTCGCGCCGAGCGTCGAATCCAGCGGGAAAAGCAGGCGCAGGACGAGGCTCGCGGCGATGCCGCCCACGATCTGTGCCGCCGCGTATGCGGGGACGCGGCCCCACGAGAAGCGACCCGAGGCAGCGAACGCGATCGACACCGCCGGGTTCAAGTGCGCGCCCGATGCATCCCCCAGCGCGTTCACGAGCGCGAGGACGACGAGCCCGAAGACGAGCGACACGCCGACGTGTCCGATGGCTCCTCCACTCACCTCATCGACGACGATCGCGCCCGTTCCGGCGAGGACGAGCGCGAACGTGCCGAGTGCTTCGCAAGCGAGCGGGCGCACGGGGGACTCAGCAGCAGGATGTGACGACCTTCGGTCGCGGTCCACCCTTCTTCGCGCGGATGTCGTAGCTCGCGACGTAGTCCGCGATCCCGTGACCCGCGGGCAGCTCGGCCGCGATCTTCTGGTAGAGCGGGTCCTTCACGTCTTCCATCGCGGCCACGTACTCGGGCTTCTCGACGAGTTGCACGGCGACGAGACCGGCGGCGCGCATCCATTGCTCCGTGTCCGTCGCGAGCGGCGCGCCCGCGACGCAACCGACCAGTGCTTCGATGGAGTCGCGGACGGCGGCAGGCAACGGCCGCACGAGGCCGAGGTCGCTGACCGCGACGCGACCGCCGGGCTTCAGCACGCGCGCGATCTCGCGCCAGACCTGCGCCTTGTCGGGCGAGAGGTTCAGCACGCAGTTGCTGATCACGACGTCGACCGACGCGTCGGCGAGCGGCAGGTGCTCGATCTCGCCCAAGCGGAACTCGATGTTGTCGAGGCCGGTGCGCGCGCGATAGCTGCTCAAGTTCTTGCGCGCCTTCGCCAGCATGTCGGCCGTCATGTCGACGCCGATCGCACGACCGGTCGCGCCGACCTTGGGCCCGATGAGGAAGCAGTCGAAGCCGGCGCCGGAACCGAGGTCGAGAACGACTTCGCCCGGCTGCAGCTCGGCGATCGCGGCCGGATTGCCGCAGGAAAGGCCGAGGTTCGCGCCCTCGGGCAAGTTCTTCAGCTCATCGGCCGTGTAGCCGAGCTTCCCGGCCAGCTCCTCGACATCGGTGCGCACGCCGCAGCCCCCCACGGGCCCGCAACAGCCGCCTGTCCCAGGTTCGGCCTTCGCGATCTGCGAGTAGCCGTCACGGACCAGTTCGCGCACCCGTTCCGCTTCGTTCGTCTTCGTGTTCATCGTCGTCTCCGTTCAGCAACAGTTGCGGCCCGCACGCAGCGCCGAACAGCGCTTCACTTGGGCCTCGACCTCGGGCATTTCCGCGTGCAGGGCCGCGAGCGCATCGAGCAGCTTCGCGTGGCCTTCCGAGCGCGAATCGGCGAGCGAGTAGTGCATCCACAACCCCTCGCGCCGCGCCGTGACGAGCCCCGCGCGGCGCAGCACGCCGAGGTGTCGTGACACGAGCGGTTGCGGCAGATCGAGCGCGCCGACTAGGTCGCACACGCAGGCTTCGCCCGGCGCGAGCAGCGCGATGAGGCGCAGACGGGTGGGCTCGGCGACGGCAGCGAGGAGGACATCGGGGTTGCGCGCGGCGCGCTGGCGGGTGGCGGACATGCCCTACTATATGCACCCCGGCGCATATAGTTCAAGTGACCGTTCCGCAGTCGGCTCGAGTCGATGCCGAGAGTTCAGGCACGGGTCCGAACGGAGCGCACCTCCGAGCGACCTGGCCTTCCGCGCGCTGTCGCGGCGTGACTTCCGCCTGGAAGAACCTCGCCGCACGGAGCTCGTGCGGCTTCAGGCACTACTGGGCGACCTCCAGGGTCCTAGCCGTCCGCCCGCTGCCGCGAAGTCACTTCAGCCTCGAAGAACCACTCGTCCGCCGGCACTTCGTGCGCTTTCGGGCGCTTCTCGGCGACCTCGAGCTTCAGGTCCGTCACCTTCACGCGGCGGCTGTCGTATTCGAGCGTGTAGAGGAAGTTCGCG
>CAZKIY010000184.1:0-8146 GCA_964552875.1 uncultured Planctomycetaceae bacterium | reverse complement strand
GGCAAGCGCTCGGCCGCGGTGCCCGATCCGGCCAACTCACGAAGGTGGCGCGCGGCTTCTACGCGATACCGCAAGTCGACTCGCAGCTCGCCGAGCTGCCTGCCCGCGCCGAAGCCGTGTTGGAGGCGCTGCGGAGTCGCGACGGAATCCGACTACTGCCGTCGGGAGCCCACAGCGCGAACCTCCTCGGGCTCTCCCCCCAGGTCCCTATTCGTCTCGTCTTCCTGACCGATGGACCTGCGCGCCGAATACGGTTGGGCAAGCAGGAGATCGTGCTGAAGCGAACGACCACCCGGCAGATGGCGACGGCGGACAAGATCAGCGGAACGGTCATTCAGGCGCTGCGCTGGCTCGGGCGCGAGAACGTCGATCAGAAGGTCGTCAACCACCTGCGTCGGCGATTGAGCACGAAGGAGAAACGCGAGCTGGTCCGCGACATCCGTCATGCCCCCGCGTGGGTCGGCGATGTGCTGATTCGAGTCGCGGCGAGCCAAGGCTGAATCCATGGACTGGTACTTGGGTCTCACCCCCGGCCGGAGGCGCCTCGCGTGCGACGCCGCGGGCGTCGGGCTCGGCCTCCACGCGCCGAGCATCGAGAAGGAATTCTGGATCTGCTGAACGCTGCGCGAACTCTTCGGACTCGAAGGGAGTGGCCGCCACCTCACGTTCAAGGGCGGAACCTCGCTCTCGAAAGGCTGGGGACTGATCCAGCGATTCTCCGAGGATGTCGACGTCGTGATCGGGCGCGATCACCTGGGGTTCGGGGGTGAGAAGGCTCCGGACCAACCAGGTCTCGGCAGTAAGGAGCGAGACCGCGGAGTGAAGTCGTTGCAGCAAGCGTGTCAGGTCTGGATTCGCGAGCTACTGGAACCGGAGTTCGGTCGACGCTGCGCGAATCTCCTGAAGGGCGAGCGGGGCTGGAAGCTGCACGTGGATGCCGAGGATTCCAGAGGGCAGACGCTCCTCCTGGCCTACCCATCCGTGTTCGAGGCGGAGCGCTACCTGCGACCCGTGGTCAGGATCGAGCTCGGCGCTCGCTCGGATACGGAACCAGTCCAGCAGCCGGTGATCCGGCCCTACGTGGACCAAGTCCGACCGGAGTCGGAGACCGAGACCGCCTTCGCCGTTCGGACCGTCGCGCCAGAACGCACCTTCTGGGAGAAGGCGATGCTGCTGCACGAGGAGACGTATCGCGTGGGGGCGACTGGCCCGCGCGACCGCCTGGCCCGGCACTACTACGATCTGTGGTGCCTGATCCGCGCGGGTGTGGGGGCGCGAGCGATGGAGAACCAGGAGCTCCGGGGACTTTCAGGCTCTTGCCCCGAGCGGATCTGCGTACGGCGTGGAAGCGGGACTACGAGGCGATGCGCGAATCCATGCTGTTCGGCGAGGTGCCCGAGTTCGGCGAAGTGATCGAGGTCGTGCGCGCGTTCGAGTCAGCATTCAACGCTCGCGCCAACGACGGGGGTTGACAGGATGTCGGCTTCCGCTCCGAGATGAAATCGGAGCGGTGTCCGGACGGCCGTCTGGACTCCGCTGCACGCGGCCGGTGCCGAGGCAACCCACGACGGGGCTGAGCGCAATCGGTCATTGGAGATGCCGACGAGCGACGTCCTAGCCGAGGCCCAGCCAGACCGTTTTTCATTGGAACGTTTCAGCGGTAGAGGCTCTCATTCTCGTCATGCCCACCGACATCCGCACCCTCGTCGATGACTTCACCACCCAGCTCGAGCAGATGATCCGCCGCACGGCGCTGGAGCAGGTCCAAGCCGCACTTGGCGGCACCGCTGCTCCCGCACGTCGCGGCCCCGGCCGTCCGCCCAAGTCCGCTGGCACCGTTCGCCGCGCCGCCAAGGGCGTCAAGCGTGACGCTGGCTCGCTCGACGAGATGGGCGCGACTCTGCTCGCGCACGTGAAGGCGAACCCGGGTCAGCGCGGCGAGCAGATCGCGGCGGCGCTCAGGACTGACGTCGGCACCATGCGGCTCCCGATGAAGAAGCTGATCGCGGCGGGCAGTGTGCGCACGGAAGGCCAGCGCCGCGGGATGAGCTACTTCGCGGGCGGCGGCGGTGGTGCCGGTCCGAAGGCGAGCAAGCCGGTCGCGCCCAAGGGCAAGAAGGCCGGCAAGCGCAGCGCAAAGAAGTCGAAGGCGGCGGGCACGAAGGCCGAGGCGGCCCCGCTCGCGACCGCGGCGTAGCAGTAGAATCACACGCGAACCGCCCTCATGATGCGCCTACCCTCGCGAGCGGTGGGGGCGCTGGGAAGCACGAGGGCGGTTCTATTGGGGCGGTGGGGGTGACCTCGCCGGCCCTGTTCGGACCTGCCGCAACCGTTCCAGGAACCAGCCTCGGGCCGCTGTCGCAAGAGTGGGACGCGGATGCCTGCGTCGAATTCAGAGGCCGCGGCGGAGTGGTCACTCGCTAGACTCGGCGCGCGCTCGACGGGGATCGCGTCCGCGTTTCATGCGCGCGGTTAGCAGTTGACGACTGCCATCGCATCGCACGCAGGGCGCTAACGAACCTCAACCTGAGAAGATAGAGAAGACCTAATGCGGCTTCATCACATCCCATGCTCCGCTGTGATCGCCTTCGCGCTCTTCACGGCTGCGTGTAATAGCACGACGTCGGCCAAACGGAAGAGTCTTGAGAGCGTTGCCAAGGACTGGTGCATGACTATACGCGCGAGCCAAGTTATGCCGGTTTACCCACTGACGCAGGATCTCCAGCCCGGCGACGTGTTCCTGGTGCAACTCCCGATCGACAAGCAGCAAACGGTCTGGAACAAGAAGGGATTTCTACCGCTCGACAACCACATCGCGCGCCTCAACCCCGGTGGCTACATGACGTTCTACGGCCACTCATTCCCCCTCGAAGAGTCTCAGAAGCTGCCGCTGCTACATCTCACCGGCGAGGCCTGGAAGAGCGCGCCGCGCGCCGCATTCCCGACTTACGGCTTCTCCGTGCAGCGCGGCGCTGGCCTCGACCTCGCGATCCCAATCAGCGGCGTTCCGATAGGCCTCGGCCTCATGGGGTCCGACGCCGCCGAGGGCATCGTGTCGATCGGCAGCGCGCGAACGCTCGGAATTGATGTGCTTTCGCTCGATGACCAGCTACGCGCTTGGGCAGCGACGCGCGCGGGCTTCTTCGCGGCGCTCGCGTCCCAGCCGAACCAGAAGAACTACCTTCGCATCGTTACCCGCGTGTACCTAACCGGTGAGCTCGACATCGGGCTGCGCGATTCATCGCAGCGCGGCGCCGGAGCCGACGCCGGCGTGCCGAGCCCAATCGAGCTTCTCATCGCCAAGACCGCTGAGGATCCCGCATCGACGGCAAAAACGAATGTAGAGAACTACGAGAACGCACTCTCCAAGCTCAACGCGATGCTCGCGAAACAGGACCGATTCGTCGAGCAGGCTGACGGCACGAAGAAGCTCACGGCGGGAGGGAGCGTGCGCTTCACGTCGGCGACAGCGCGCTCGATAACGATGAAGGAAACGTTCGAACCACCGCTCGTACTCGGATACCTCGGATTCGACTGCGAGATCCGACCGGGCGGAGTGCTCGGGCCGGCGGTGTCGACGCATACGGTGCTGGACCCGACTCTTCCCGGCGCGAAGCTCCTGAGCGCCAATGTGACCGCCCGACCTTACTACGATACGTTCGAACTTGCGGTTTATGAAATGGTGGCCAAGCAGTACCATCCCCACGCGAAAGCGCTCACCGGAGAGCTCGACGCGCTGTCCAAACGTGTGCCCAGCGCATGGGACGAGTGGACAGTGAAACCCGACGGACTGCTCACCCAGGCAAGCAAGGCACGCGATTCTCTAGGAGACCTGCGCTCGAAATACCGCGCGTTCCGCCAATGGCGCGCTAGCGTGGACACATCGATCAAGGCGATCGAGTCGAAACTCGCGACCGCGGACTTCAAGTGGGTCAAGCCGAATAACACGACGGTCATCGTAAATACGGGCGACGAAGCGCACCAGGAACTCGAACGCACGGTCGTCCATCTGCGCAGCGAACTCTCGAACGATAATATGCGTGCGGAGCACGACGCCGCGATGCGGAAGACGATCGATTGGTTCGTAGGCCGACTCTACGGAGCGGAGTGAGGAAAGAACTATGGTTAAGAAGGCGAGCGTGAAGCAGCAGGCCGACAAGAAGGGCGCATTAGGCGTCACCAGTGCAGCGCCTCAACCGCCCACGGCTAGTCACGTGCGCGACGTAGACGTGATCAACCAGGACGCGGCGACTCGCGCTGAGCGGCGTACGGTGCTCATGTCGGCACTTGCGAACAACTGGGCCGCGGAGGACATCGATACGGTGGAGCGCATCGACGAGAACGGGTGGCACGGCTGGGTGATGTGGTCGCGGGCTTGAGGCCGAAAGACGCTCACCGCTCCGGGGCCGATCGGGGGCGAGACTCCGTGTCGCGTAACGAAGTACTTCGCGGCAGGCAGTGGCTCGGGGCCGGCCAAGGCGACGACCGCGCCCGCTACGAAGAAGAAGGCGGGCAAGCGCGGTTCGAGGAAGGCGAAGGGGGCGGGCTCGAAGGCCGGAGCGGCCCCGCTCGCCGTCGCCGCGTAGCGGTAGAATCCCAGCGAACCGCCCTCATGATGCGCCTCCCCTCGCGAGCGGTGGGGGCGCTGGGAAGCACGAGGGTCGTTCTATTGGGTGCGAGGATCGAACCATGCTCAGCACCACTTAACGGCATTGCCCCCATAGCTCCGCGCCCGCCAAATGGGAGTGTCCGCCGATAGCGGCAAATCTAGGGTGCAGAGCTAGGCTGGTCTGATCCGGCCTAGCTCCGCATCGCACTAGCTGGCTGCGGTCTGCGGGAGCCCATCCTTGGGCTCCCAGTCCACATGGCACTGCAGGCGCGAGCCCGCAATGATCATGAGCAACAAGAGACTTGCACCGGGCCAACGCTTACTACGCGTCTTTACCGTGTAACCCTTTCGTGTCGTTTGCGTATATAACCCCCGAGAATTGGTACCCCGCGCAAGGTCTCGGGGGTTATACAGCCGAGTTGTGAGTGTCCCGCGACGTGCAGCCGGCAAAGCAAGCACGTCGCGGGGCCGGCCGGTTAGAAACCCGCGGGGAATTCCAACCGGGTCAAGCAACGCTCACTACCCGGGAAGGGGCGGGATGTTACCCGATTCCGACGATGGGTCAACGCGACTCGCGAAGCCCGATGACGTAGGAGAATCGATGTTCGAGACAGAGGGCGAGATGCCTTTAGACCTGTCTGTGGGCGTGGCTGCCTCGTCGCAGTAACCCGGCGTTGTTGGCACGTCCGCGATCGTGGTTGCGCTCTGGCGCCCCGCGAGCGCCCTCGCGTCCCGTGGTATTCGATGCGCTTCTCAGGGGCTCGCCCATTCGTTCCCCATTCCCGCAGCGGTAGTAGACCTCGAGCGTCAGCCCGTTGATAGCGGTCGTGTAGAGCGGGCCGCCGTAGGCGTAGGACCGACGGTCCAGATCCATCCAACCGCCGTCCGCGCACGCACGGTCCTTCTTGTCCTGCGGCGCGTCGACCATGGCCTTGTTCCACGGGCCCCAGTGCTTGTTCGTCTTCTCGGGCGCGTCCGGGCCATCGATCTGGTTCAGGGCGCGCGAGCCGTAGTACCAGTAGTGGTCGTCGATCGACAGTCTGTCCTTCGACACCGTCGGCAGGTTCTTGATGATCTGGTCCGTGGCGACGCGCAGGAACCGATCGTCGGGGTCGCGCTACGAGAAGCTTCGAAGCCCCATCGACAGGGCCGAGATGACGGCTGGGTGGTAGAGCTAGTCGTTGTGCGCGCCGGTGATCTTCGCGCCCGCACCCCTCTCATCCGACGAATTCGGCCTTCTCGTGCTTCGGGGTCGACCTCTGGTCGATCGCCTCGGGCGGGAGGAGAGTGTCACCCTCCAGGGACAGACCGCCGAAGAAGGCCAAGCCGACGGCGCGCAAGGGCAACAAGAAGGCGGACAAGCGCGGCGCGAGGAAGGCGAAGGCAGCGGGGGCCAAGGCTGAAGCCGCTCCGCTCGCCGCCGCGGCGTAGCTAGAATCCGCACGCCGCCTACGGCTGACCCCACTCGCGAGCTGTGGGCAAGGCCAGGCGGTTCTCTCGGGCAGGCGATGGGTTTCTCTTCGCCCGCCCCCTTGGCAGTTCGCTGAGCACGCAACCAACGCGAGCGCGACGCCAAGCGGCGGTGTTCGGTTCGTGTCGAACGATGGGCTGCTACCTCCGGCCGCCGGTAGCCAGAAACGCCTCGATTTCCGGCAGCAGCGCAGCGGCCGCGGGCGAGTTCGCCAAGCGCACTTGCGCCTCTTCCGCCTTGATCCGCGCTCCTGCGAGATCATTCGTCATCGCCAGTGCCTGCGCGAGACGCCACTTCACGAGACCATCCGCCGGTGCCATCGCTTCCGCGCCTCGCAGTACATCAACTGCAAGCGGGTCGCGCACCTCCATGAGCAGCTCTCCCAGGAATACCCGGGCGCCGACGTCGCTCGGCACGGCTCGCACAGCACGATCGGTACGGTGGATCGCGTCGGGAAGCTCGCCGCGCGCCCGCTGGACGTGAGCGTGGAGAAGCATCTGTGCGGGTTTCACGGCGATGCGGGCGCGCTCCGCGAGTTGCTCACCTGCGCGAAGGTGGCGTTCAGCGGCTTCGAGGTGCTCTTCCCGCTTGGCGGGTTCGAGCTCGGCGAGCAACCACAGCGCCATCGCCGCGTTGTAGTGGCGTCGTGGGTGGGGTCGCAGGGCAGCGGCCTTTTCCAAATGGATCGATGCGCGCTGGTAGAAGAGCAGAGCAGTCTGCGGGTCGTCGGCGGCTTGGCCGCGCTTGCCCAGGAAGTCACCGGGGTTCTCGTTCGCCGTCGGATTCTGTGGATCAACGCTCAGCGCGTGTGTCCATAACGCCTCGGAGTCGCGCCATACGTGCGACTGCGATCGCGCGGCGATACCGAGCGCGAGTGCCGCTGCAAGCCCGACGCCGACGACGGGCCAACGCGCCGCGGGAATCCGTGTGACGAGCCACAACGCTCCGCCGGCGGTGAGGAGTGCCAAGGGAAGCGACGCAATGTAGGTGTAGCGGTCGGCCGCGATCTGCGAACCGACCTGCAGCACGCCGGCCACCGGGGCGAGCGCGACGAGGTACGCGCACCACGCCCACCACACCGCGGGAACTCGGCGACGGACGAGCCACGCCAAGACCGTCAGGCCCACGGCAATGAATGCCGGCACAAGGTACGCCGCGGCGCGAAGTGCAGGTTCAGGCGGCAGCGTATAGATCGGCGACAGTCCCACAGGTACGAGCGACTTGCCGATGTAGAACGCGACCGCGTACGTCGAGACGATCGCACGCGAAACGATGCCGTGCCGTTCCAACGTGAGGAGCGCGTCTGCACCCTGCTGGCCCCCGATCGCCACGAGCGAGATCAGCCCAGCGAGCGCGACGAAGGGCAGCTTCTCGGTGAGCGCGCGCTTCCACCCGAGCGCACGCCAACGATCGAGCGGCCACACGTCGAGGATCACGAGAAAGACGGGGATCGCCACGGTGGTGGCCTTCGCGAGCAAAGCCAGGGCGAATGCACCCAGGGCCAATCCGTACATCGTGCGGGATCCGCGCTCTACGCCTGGTCGCGCCCAGCCAAGCCAGAAGTAGAGCGAGAGGAAGGCGAGAGGTCCGCTGAGCACATCACGTCGCTCGGTCACCCAGCACACCGACTCGCAGCGCAGGGGGTGGAGCGCGAACAGTGCGGCCGCAAGCGAAGCCGCCGCGATGCAACCAATGCCGTGCTGCGGCAGCCCGGGCACGACGCGGTAGAGGCGAAATGCCACGAGGAAGACCGCAATCGCCGACACGATGTGCAGCAGGAGGCTGGTGCGATGGAAAGCGTGTGGGTCGAGACCTGCGACCTCGTGATCGAGCGCTAGCGTGAGCCAGGAGAGCGGCTGGTACGGACCGAGGAACGTCGTGCTCGCCATCCACTTCAGGCGAGCAGGGTCGAGGCCTTGGATGTGCGTGTTCTCGACGATGCCGACAGGGTCGTCCCAGTTGACGAAGTCCGCCTTCAGCGCAGGCCAGAAGGTCCACGCAACCGCGCTCATGCGAGCGGCAATCGAAAACTGACCCATCCGACGATCGAAAACTGACCCACCCAG
>CAZKIY010000183.1:6983-8182 GCA_964552875.1 uncultured Planctomycetaceae bacterium | reverse complement strand
TCGATCACGTTCTCGTGCCATAGCACCGAGTTCGCCGGTTTCAGAACCCAGTGGTTTTCGTCGGGAAAGTGCACGAACTTCGACGGGATCCCCCGACGCTGCAAGGCGGTGAACGTGCTCATGCCTTGCGTGTCCACCACGCGGAAGTCGTTCGCGCCGTGGATGACGAGCATCGGCGTCTTCCACTTCCCGACGTGGTCGATCGGGTTGTGCTTGCCGTAGCCCTCGGGGTTCTCCCACGGCGGGCCGCCGTGCTCCCACTCGGGGAACCACAGTTCCTCCGTGTCGAAGTAGGCCATGCGCTCGTCGAGGTTCCCGTCGTGGTTCACGAGCGCCTTGAAGCGATCCGTCTGACCCGCGATCCAATTGATCATGTAGCCGCCATAGCTCGCTCCCAGCGCCGCGACGCGGGTGCCATCGAGGAATGGATACTTCGCGAGCGCCGCGTCGAGCCCTTTCATGAGGTCCTCGTACGGCTTGCCGCCCCAATCGCCGCGAATCGCGTCCGTGAACGCCTGCCCGTATCCCGTCGATCCGTGGAAGTCGACCATGATCGCTGCGAAGCCCGCACCGGCATAAGCCTGCGGATTCCAGCGGTAATGGAAGTGATTTCCGAAGCTGCCTTGCGGTCCGCCGTGGATGAGGAACGCAACGGGCCACTTCTTCGATGCGTCGAATCCGACGGGCTTCACGAGCCAAGCGTGCACCGTCTCTCCGTTCCAACCGGCGAACGTGAAGGGCTCGTACTCGCCCATCTTCGCCGCGGCGACGAGGTCGGCGTTCAGCTTCGTGATGGGGCGCACGTCCTGGCCGTCCGGCTTGCACGACCAGAGATCGGCCGGGCTCGACAACGTGTCTTGCGCGAACACGATGCGCTCGCCCGTCGATCGACCACTGCCGTTCGAGCCCGTCGTGACGAGCTTCGTGACCACGCCGCTCGCCGCATCGATCGCGACGAGTGATTTGTGGCCCAAGTCGTCGCACGACGAGAGGATCGAACGCCCGTCGCGCGACCAAGCGATCTCGCCGAAGGACCTGTCGAAGGCTTCGGTGAGCACTTTCGGCGCGCCCGTCGGCGGCCAGGTCATGAGCGCGACGCGCTGCCGGTCCGATTCGTAGCCCGGTCGTTCCATGCGCAAATACGCCAGCGATTTCCCGTCCGGAGCGAACACGGGCACGCTGTCGACGGCGCGATTGTC
>CAZKIY010000183.1:2011-6883 GCA_964552875.1 uncultured Planctomycetaceae bacterium | reverse complement strand
CCAGCGATTTCCCGTCCGGAGCGAACACGGGCACGCTGTCGACGGCGCGATTGTCACCCGTCAGCGACTTCGGCGCGGCCGAACCATCGCTCGGCACGTGCCACAGGTTCAGGTCGTTCGTCCAAGCCTGCTCGGGTCCAGGCACGCGCGCCGTGAACACGACGTCCTTGCCGTCCGGCGAGACCGCGATTTCTTCCGTGCCGCCGAACGGTTTCGTCGGCGCGTCGATCGGCATGCCCGCCATGAGTGCGCGCGGACCGCTCGTGACATCCCAAGTGAAGAGGTGCGCGCGCTTCGCGTCTTCCCAGGTGTCCCAGTGCCGGTAGAGCAGGCTCTCGTACACCCGCGCCTTGCTCTTCGCCTTCGCCTGGGCGGCATCGTGCTCGACCGTGCCGGGAATCTCCCGCGCCCCATCCGCGTTCGGGACCACATCGAGCACGAGCACGAGGCGCTCGCTACCCGCGACCGTGACGAATCCCTCGACGTCGAGCGGCAGATCGGTCAGTTGCGTCGGTTCTCCACCGTCGAGTCGCAGACGCCAGACTTGCGACTTGCCGCCGCGCGTCGACAGGAACAACACGGACTTCCCGTCGCTCGTCCAACGGCCCGACGAATCGTTCTCCACGTGTGACGTGAGCTGGCGCGTCGTCGAACCGTCGATGGCGGCGAGCCACAGATCCGTCCGACCCCGGTTCGCGTCGAGATCCGTGTTGCGCACGGTGTAGAGCACCCACTTCCCGTCCGGAGAAACTTCCGGATCCGAGACGCGACGCATCGCGAGCATGTCGTGGATGGAGAACGGGTGCGGATCCGCGGCTGAAGCCGCGACGGCAAGGAGCAGGTTGAGCATGGTTTCGTTCCGGGGGACGTGAGCGGCCGCAGGATAACGACAGGCCCGCCGTGAAACGTCAGTATCGCGGCACGCGCGTCCGTCTCAGGAAGAGGAAAAGCGGCAGTCCCAGCGCGATCAGCGCGAGCCCCCATCCAGCGGCGATGGGACCGCAGCCATAGATCGTGAATGCCACGAAGACGAACGCGACCGCGGCTGTGACGCGCTGGCTCCCGCGGCCGAGCTTCCAGTCGGCTGCTGCCGCGAGCAGGTGCGGGACGAGCGTGAGGAACAGCGCCAGGTAGACGATGAATCCGAATGCGTCGAGGAATTCCTCGCGCAGGAGCAAGACGAGCATCGCGCTCGTGATCAGCGCGCCCACGACGAGGCCCAACGCCGGCGTGCGGAAACGCGGGTGGATGCGCGCGAGCGGCCCGAAGAACACTCCGTCCTGGGCGGCGGCGACCGGGATGCGCCCAGCCATCAGGAGCCAACCGTTCAAGGTGCCGAGGCACGCGATCACGGCCGTGATCGCGACGACGAGCGCGAGCCCGCTGCCGCCGGTCTTCTCGGCCAGCAACGCGAGAGGTCGCGTCGAACTCGCGATCGCCTCGTTCTCGAGCGCGCCCGCGATGCCGATCGCGAGCGCGAGGTAGACGACCGTGCCGATCGCATAGCCCCAGTAAGTCGCGCGGCGGATCGTGGTGCCCGGCTCGCGCACTTCTTCGGCCGGCACCGTCGCCGACTCGACGCCGGAGTAGGCCCACACGACGAGCGCCATTCCGGCGGGCAGGGCACTCCACGTGTGCGGCGCGAACGGCTCGAGGTTCGCCGCATCGAAATGCGCGAGCGCGAGGCTTCCGACGACGACGAGCGGCAGCAGTCCGATGAAGAGGATCGCGACCTGGAGCCGCACGCCGAAGCGGACGCCGAGCACGTTGATCGCGCACAGGATCCACACGAGCACGAGTGCGAGCGCGAACTGGAGCACGCGATCTCCCGCGAGCTCCGGCCAAAGATCCGGCGCGTAACCGACCACGCTCTGCACGATCGCGGCATTGCCGATCGTCGCGCTGAGCCAGTACGTCCACACGACGACGAAGCCCGCGAGGTCCCCGAACGCCGTGCGAGCGTACGAATACGGCCCACCAGTGCGCGGATAGCGAGTCCCGAGGCGCGCGTAGACGATCGCGATGAAGAGGTAGCCCAGCGCCGTAAGCGCCCACGCGACGATCCCGAGCGGTCCGACTTTTTCCGCGATGGACGCCGGCAGCGTGTAGATCGACGAACCGACCATGTTCACGACGACGAGCGCGGTCGCGCCGAGGAGACTGACGTTGCGGACGAGCGCGGGTCCCGACGACGCGGAGGATCGGACAGCGTGCTCGGACTCGGGTTCGGGCATTGGACGCGCGGAGGATAGCGGCCGCGTCAGCAGGGTCGGCGCGCGAAGAGACCGATCTCGTGCGCGACGGTGACGACGAGTCCGGCGAGTGCCTCCACGCGACTACCTTCCGAGCGACGCCCGGCGCGATAGGTCGCGAGCGAGAGGTCCTGCAGTCCGCGCGCGTCGAGCTCGATGCGCTCGATCGTCTCGCGTCGCGCAACGAGCTCGAAATCGGCCGCGAATTCGACTTGAACGCGTGCGAGGCCGGGTAGATCGCGCGCGTCGGCGAGAGCGACCTCGCGCAGCTCGGTGAGGTCTCGCGCGCCGGGGACAGCGACGATCACTCGTCCACCGGGTCGCAACACGCGCGCGATCTCCTGCGTGGGCCGACGCGCATCGATGCTCAGCACGAGATCGACGGATGCGGAACGCACGGGCAGGACGCGATCGCAGTTCGCGACGCACCACGCGCTGGAACCGTGAAGACGCGCCGCGAGTTCGATCGCGTGGACGCTCAGGTCGAGTCCGACGGCCGCGCAGTCGAAGCGGACGGCCAGCGCGGCGAGATGTCGACCGGTTCCCGCGCCGAGGTCGAGCACGGTGCTCGAGTTCGAGGGTACGGCGTTCGCGCCCGTGAGCACGAGGGCGCTCGTGCCTCTGAAATCAGGGCTCGCGCGCGCTAGCCCGGCGAGCTCCGCGACCGCCGCCTCGAGATCGACGCCGAGTCCGCGCTCCTCCAGCGCGAGCCGCGCGTTCACGACCTCCTTCGAGTCCCCCGCCGCCAGCGAGCGGCGATCCTGCGGCTGGAGCAGGTTCACGTAACCCGAGCGCGCCACGTCGAACGCGTGACCAGCTGTGCAACGCAGCGTGCGCTCGTCGCGTTCGAGCGGCAGACCGCAGCCGCGCACGGAACAGGCGAGGGCATGAAAGGCTGCACGCATCGTCATCGAAGAGGTTCGCGGTCGTGAGCTCGCGCGGCAAGAGGCATCGCGTTCGAGCCCGGATTCGACGCAGGATCCAGGCTGAAATGCGCGCAGGGCGGTCCAGCGGTCCGCCCTGCGAAGAAAAGTGCACGCCGGAGTCCGGCGCGCGCTCAACCCATCCTGTGGAAGATGCTCGAGAAGAACTGCGTCAGCCCCGCGCTGACGCCCGAGACGCCCGCTTCGATCAGCGTCGACGCGCCGATCAAGATGCCGGCGTAGACGACGCCGAGTGCCGTGTTGCCGTTCTTGAACTCCGACTTCTCGTCGATGTCCTTGGTCCACTTGTCCATGACCTTGAACGTCCACGAGATCGCGAGGCCGGCGACGGCCAGCGCGACGATCAAGTTCACCGCGCCGCCGAGGACGGCGGAGAGTCCGTTCTTGATGTCGAAGACGACGAGGCTCTGGAGGCCGCGCGTCATCCCCGCGATGCCGCCGGAGACGACGTTCGTGTAGGCGATGACCGCGCCGGCGGCGAGGAGGCCGACCGCGACGTTCTTGCGCTTGATCTCGCCCCAGATGTCGAGGCCGTCGATCATCTTCGAGACGACCCCGATGCCGTTGTTCACGGCCAAGGTGAACAGCGCCAGCGAGACGATCAGCTGGACGATGCCGAGGAGGAGCGCCAAGGCTCCGGCGCCGATCCCCTCGCCCGAAGCGGACGTCTGGAGGAGGGCCGGGGGTTGGATCGTGAGGACTTGGAGGGGGATCAGGTGGATCATGTTCGGAGGGGTGAGTTCTGCGAGGAAGGCGGAAGGTGATATCGGCGGCCCCGCGAGGGCGCAAGGTGCGCCGGCACTTCGGCTCGCCGACTCACTTGCAAGTTCCTTGGCCGGAGCGCGTTCACCTCGGAAGCCCCACGACTTCCGACGGTCGCTCGGCGTCGGGCCGGAGCGGCCTCCCTACCGGCTGCGCCCTTCGTTCACGGCGTGCAATCCGAAGACCGGGCCCGGTTCCGATCCGGCGATCGCGGATAGGCTCTGCGCCCCCTCTGGAACGCGACCATCGCATGCACGACCTCCGATTTCACGGCCTCCTCGCCGCCCTGCTCCTCCTTCCCGCCTGCACCACGCCGAGGACCTCCGCGCAGGGAGAGTTCGACGACGGAGCCCAGCGCGCGGCCCTCGCGGCGTCGGGCGCGAAGCCGCTCACCTTCGAGTCGCTCTACGACGTGAGCTTCTCGGGCAAGCGGATGAGCGGGATCACGTGGCTCGACGCCTCGAGTTGGCTCGCGACCGTGACGGACCCGGAGACCAAGAAGGCGACGCGCGTCCAAGTCGAAGCTCCGAGCGGCGCGACGAAGCCCTACGCACCCTCGACGGCGCTCGAAGCGGCGATCCGTTTGGTGCCCGGAGTGGATGCCGCCGAAGCCGGTCGACTCGCGAGCGCGACCGACGCCGTGCGCGACGCACAGCGGCAAGCACAGATCGTCGTGCGCGCGAACGACCTCTGGGTCGCGCGCGCCGGATCGGAGCGTGCACTGCAGATCACCACGACCGCGGATGTCGTCGAGGAAGAGGTCGCCTTCAGCCCCGATGGAACGCGCGTCGCGTTCGTCGCGGAGAACGACTTGTGGGTCGCGGATGCGCGTCAGGGCGGAGCGCAGCGCCTGACCACGGATGGATCGACGAACGTCCTGAACGGCAAGCTCGACTGGCTCTACCAGGAGGAGA
>CAZKIY010000183.1:0-1911 GCA_964552875.1 uncultured Planctomycetaceae bacterium | reverse complement strand
GATGGATCGACGAACGTCCTGAACGGCAAGCTCGACTGGCTCTACCAGGAGGAGATCTTCGGCCGGAACAACTTCCGCGGTTACTGGTGGAGCCCCGACGGCCAAAGCATCGCGTACCTGCGCTTGGACCAGACGAACGTGCCCGCGTACACGATCGTCGACGACGGCGACTACGCCGTGCGCGTCGAGACTTCCCCGTATCCGCGCGCGGGTGAACCCAATCCGCTCGTCGGCTTGCGCATCGTCGAGGTCGCGTCGGCAGTGACGAAAGAAGTCGATCTTTCGCGCTGGAAGAGCGAAGAACCGCTGATCGTCAACGTGCACTGGAGCCCTGCTTCGCGTCTCCACTACCAGGTGCAGGATCGCGAACAGCGTTGGCTCGAGCTGCGCGCGTGCGCGGCGGACGCGAGCGGCGACGAACTCGTGCTGAAGGAGAATTCGCCCGCCTGGGTCGATCGCGGCGAGACCCTGAAATGGCTCGGCGACGGCACGTTCCTGTGGGCCAGCGAGCGCACGGGATGGCGCCACCTCTATCGCTATCGCGGTACGACGCTCGTCGGTGCGGTGACGACCGGCGAGTGGGAAGTCCGCGATCTGCACGGCGTGGACGAGAAGAACGGGCTCGTCTACTTCAGCGGAACCGAGCGCTCGGCCATCGGCAGCGACGTGTACGTCGTGAAGCTCGACGGCAGCGGAATGCGGCGACTCACGGAGCGCGCCGGCTCGCACGCCGCGACCTTCAACACCGACTTCTCGTTCTTCGAGGACACGTGGAGCGACATCGGCACTCCGCCGCAAAAGCGTCTCCACCGCGCGAGCGACGGCAGCGAAGTGCGCGTGCTCGAAGCGAACCCGGTCACCGCGCTGGCCGAGTACGGATTCCAACGGCCTGAGCTTCTGACGGTGCGGACGCGCGACGGCTTCGCGATGGAAGCGATGCGCATCCTGCCTCCCGGTTACGACCCGAGTCGTCGCTATCCCGTCATGGTGTTCGGCTATTGGGGCCCGCACGCGCAGACGGTCCGTAATGCTTGGAGTTCGCGCGACGGGATGTTCCAGCAGTTGCTGGCGCAACGCGGCGTCGTCGTGTGGAGCTGCGACGGACGCACGTCGAGCGGCAAGGGCGCGGTGTCGGCATGGCCGGCTTGGCAGAAGCTCGGCGAGGTCGAGCTCAGTGATCTGCTCGACGGCGTGCAGTGGCTCGTCGACCAAGGTATCGCGGATCCGGAGCGCATCGGTCTCACCGGTTGGAGCTACGGCGGGTTCATGACCAGCTACGCGCTGGCGAAGAGCGATCGTTTTGCTCTTGGAATCGCCGGCGGATCCGTCACGGACTGGCGCAACTACGATTCGGTCTACACCGAGCGTTTCATGCGCACGCCGGCCAACAACGAGAAGGGTTACGCCAGCACGTCGGTCGTTGCCGCGGCCGCGAACCTCTCGGGTCGGCTGGTCCTCGCGCACGGAGCGATCGACGACAACGTGCACCCGGGCAACACGATGCAGCTCGTGCTCGCGCTGCAAAAAGCGGGCAAGCAGTTCGACCTGATGCTCTATCCGAGCCAGCGGCACGGCGTGGTCGAGCCGTCGCAATCGCGCCACTGGCGCGCACTTCAGATCGAGGCGATCGAGCGGTGGCTGCTCGGCACCGTTCCCTGACATGACGAAGCGCAGCGAGAAATCAAAGGAGAAGCGCGTCGCGCTCAAGCCCGCGGATCCATTCGACCTGATCCGACTGCTCGCGCGCAGCCAGAGCGACCCGCGCAAGGCGGTCGCCGAGCTCGTCCAGAACTCGCTCGACGCCGGCGCCCGACGCGTCGAGATCACGTGGGCGAAGGAAGGTGGATCCCGCACGCTGCGCATCGTCGACGACGGACGCGGCATCTTCCCGGAACTCGATCGCGAGGAAGC
>CAZKIY010000182.1:0-8227 GCA_964552875.1 uncultured Planctomycetaceae bacterium | reverse complement strand
CATAGAGGGTCCACACCGAGAGGCCGCGGGCCTCCGCGAAGGAGCGCAGGCTCCCCCCGTGATGCTCGTGTTCCTCCAGCAAACCGAGGTAGTGGTCGGCTCGATCAGGGAGTGTGGACGCGCTTGAAGTCTGCTGCTGGATCATCAGAGCAGCGTCGAACGGAGCAGGGCGCAGGGCCAGGACGGAGGCTTGAAGGCGCCCGGACGCTTACGCTGGATCCGCGCCTGTGCGCCGAGCTGCCAAGGGCGGCAAGCGCAGCTCGGCCTCCATGGACGAGATGCAGGCGACGCTACTGGAGCACGTCAAGGCGAACCCGGGTCAGCGCGGTGAGCAGATCGCCGGGGCGCTGGGGACGGACGTTGGCACGAGGCGACTGCCGATGAAGAAGCTGATCGCGGCAGGAAGCGTGCGGACCGAGGGTCAGCGGCGAGGGATGAACTACCACGCGGGCAACGGCCAGCCCGCGAAGGCTAGCGGCGCGAAGAAGAAGCGCGCGGCGAAGTAGTCGAGTACGATCCGCACAACTCGTCCGTGTGATACGCCTCCCCTCGCGGGCGGTGGAGGCGCAGGGAAGCTCGGGGGCGGATCGATTGGGGCAGAAGGCCGGGGGACTCTTCCGCCCCGCACCGGGTCCCGACTTTGGGAACGGCGTCGGTGATGGAGCCGTGAGGCTATGCAGCCGGTGGATAGCAAGTAGTGTAAAGGAACCAAGGGCAGGGTCCTCATCGGACGATCCTCGACTCCAGCCGCGGGAACCCTTCCTCTACCTTCGCCGCCAATAGCTCGCGAGCGGGTCGCGCACTCCAGGTCCTCCAACGTCGCCAAGTGCATCACGCCTGTCGCGCGGGTTTGCGTGCATAGACTGCGGGCGTACGGAGGTCCCAATTCTGGTCCCGCAGCCGCTCGCGCTGAACTTTCTCCGAATTCTCGAGGGTAGGCGCGCCGGGAGCACGTTGGAGAGGATGGAAACGCTGATCCCCTAGCCCCCCCTAAGCGCGATATGACCGTCCCTATCCGATCCGGTCCCTACCGCACCTTTCACCCGCTCCGCCCGCACGAGTCCTACCTCGAGTTCGAGGGCTCGACGATCACGATCCCGCTGCGCGCGCGGATGACGGACAACTCGCCGTGGATGCACGACGAGGTGAAGCTGAAAGCCTATATGCGGCTCGAGGTGTTCCCGAGCTATGTGAACGGGCTGGGCACGCGCGAGTTCCAGTTCATCATCCGCGACTGGGATCTCTACGGCACATGCCCACTGCTGAACAAGTTGTTCTACGGGCACCCCCTCGGCCGTGAGTTCGAGCCAGAAGGCACGGGCAAGAAGGTCGGCCACACCGCGGAGCGACTGCCGGCCGTCCTCACGTTCTGCGTCTCCAACAACTACTCCAAGGAGGGGGATCCTGAGAACGATCTCCTCGCGCCCGCGGACGAGCTGGAGATCCGCAACCTGACGAGCCACGACTTGCGCGCGGCCGACGACGCAGGAGACGGATCGTTGCTCTACGGGAACCCGGGGAACTCGCTCTACTGGGAGGTCGTCGAAAGCGCGAAGCTCGGCAGCAAGCACGGGGGATTCACGGTCCTCTTCTACAAGCGCCCGGTTCGCAGCTCGGGGGCGTTCCCAGCGCTTGAACGGACGAAGGACCGCGAGGCCATCCTCGCGTCGGTCGAGGTGGAGAAGGACGGGGTGATCTACGCACAGATCCCGGTCGACCTGTACCGCCGCGCTGGGAACGTCGCGAAGCTCACCGGCAACACCGTGATCTCGCCGCTGCACCGGCCACGGACGCCGATCCAGATCCGCTGGAAGCTCGGCCGCAAGCCGCGCGCAGGACGAGGACGCATCCGGATCGTCTCGCCCGCCCGCAGCCTCTGCACCGCGGAGCAACGCCCGGATCTGGGGATGCCCTTCGATTCGGCGGACTTCCCCGCGCGGCTGATCTACGCGATCAACTACCACATCCACGTCAACCGCGAGCGGTTCGTCGAGGACCAGGCCGGCATCGCGATCGCCGTTGGCGCGACGGAGATCCCGCCGCGCGACGTAACGGTGGCGTTCGACAAGCCGCACATCGGCACCGTGCTCGGCAAGCATCTTGAGTTCGGCCCGGGGCACTGCACCGGCATGCACGAAATCACCGAGGACGAGTACACGCTCGGCTCGCGCATCTGCCGCTACTGGCGAACGGTCCCCTTGAGCGTGACCGACCCCGTTGCTCCGTTCGACGCCACGCGCGACTACTGAGCTCGGGAGCCGCGAGTATGGAGACTCGCAGACTGCCTGAGGCCGAGACCGGCCACGACGCGTGGAGCGCGTTCCGGCGCGGCCTCGCCTGGACGGCGTACTCCGCATGGCACGCGACGGCATACGTCGCGACCCGCTGTGCGTACGCCTCCGCAGACGAGTCGCGGATTGATGAGCTTCGCGGCCGGGCGCTCGCGCGGTGGTGCGAGTCGCTCGGCCCGCTCGCGATCAAAGCTGGGCAGATCCTCGGGTCACGCGGCGACATCTGGCGGCCGACGACGGCCGCTCACGCCGTGCGGCTGCAGGACAAGGTGCGCGCGCTGTCCGGCGCCGACGCGCTGAACGCTATCGACGCCGCGTACGAAGGCGCCGCGGCGCGCGTGTTCGAGCGCGTTGATCCGATCCCGATCGGCGCGGGCGCGATTGCGCAAATCCACGCCGGGCGGCTGCACGACGGCCGCATGGTTGCGATCAAGGTGCTACGGCCACGCATGCGGGCGGAGCTCGACCGCGATCTGCGGATCCTGTCCTTCGCGGCCCGCTGCTTGGCTCGGGCGCGAGCGCTACGCGCCGTGCCGATCGAGGCTGGGGTCAAACACGTCGCGTTCGCCATGCGTCGCCAGGTCGACCTCGCCGCGGAGTGCGATTCTCAGATGCGGCTCCGGGAGGCACTGTCGCGACAAAACGGAGTGCTCGTTCCTGAGCCGTTCCCGCATCTCTCGAGCGCCTCGGTCCTGGTCATGGAGCTCGTGCCCGATTGTGTGCGTCTCGACCGCTGTCTCGATCGCGATGTCGCGCGAGCCGCGGTTCGCTCAGGTCTGCGCGCGCTGTACTCCATGCTGTTCGAGATCGGCACGGTGCATTGCGACATGCACATGGGGAACACACCGATCTACGGCTCGAGGCTCGTGCTCCTGGACTTCGGCATCGTCGCGACGCTCGACCCCCCGGCGCGCGTCGCGTTCCGGGACTTCTTCCTGGGGCTCGCGTTCGGGGACGGGTTGCAGTGCGCGCGCATCCTGTCGGAGACCTCGCTGCACCGCACAGCGGAGTTCGACGCGGATCGGTTTACGGACGCGGTCGTGCAGCTCACGACCATGTACTCGCGTCGACCCGCGCGCAGCTTCGGAGTCACGACATTCGTCGGCGACCTGTTCGACTGCATGCGACGGAACGGCGTTGTTGGATCTCCCGACTTCATTATGGCCCTCGTCGCCCTTGTCACATACGAGGGAACCGTCCGAACCGTGGATCCGGACCTGGACTTCCAGGCCGAAGCCTCGCCCTTCGCCGCGTCCGCGCTGCTGGAGTGCGCCCGATGGAACTGACCTCTGGCCGCAGCCGGCGCGTCTTTCCTGGCGCCGTCAGACCCAACCTCGCGAGCGCGGGCGCCGGGGTCGTCGAGTGGCTCGCGCGACGAACGATGGTCGCCCTAACGTCCCGCCTCGCACGCGAAGGGTCCCATCGCTGGGCTCCGGGAGATCCGCGCGGGCGGGCCGTCGCGGCTGTCACGGCTGGGCTCCGGCTCGCGCTTGCGACAAGCGACCGGATCGGGTTGCCTGAGTCGCTCGGCGCGGGCGATCCGCGGGACGCAGGGTTCCGCCACGAAGGCGCGGCCATGGGTTGTGCGTTGCTCGATATCGTGACGTGCGCGAACCTGCGGCGTTGGAACACCCTGCGCGAGGCATGCGGTGCGCATCACGACTACCTGCTCCACGTCGGACTCGGTCTCGCGTTGGCACGCATTCGCAGAGCCGACGCACTGCCTATCGCCGGCACAGATCCGCTGCTCGGCGCGCTCGCGATCGACGGTGCAGGCTTCTACGCCGGGTATTCTCGGCCGGCCGCGCCTCTGGCCAAGTTGGGTACGACGAGCAAGCCCAGCGATCCGTTGCATCGGATCCGCGACCAAGGCCTCGGGCGGAGCTTGTGGTTTACCCGCGGAACCGACGCCTCAGCGCTCGCCGCCACGATTTACGGTTGTGCGGAGTCGCGGCGCCCCGCTCTCTGGAGCGGCGTCGGTCTCGCGTGCGCGTACGCTGGAGGATCAGAAGCGGAAGGCCTGCACCGGCTGCTTGAGGAGGCAGCGGAGCACGTCGACCACCTCGCTCAGGGAGTCGCGTTCGCGGCCGAGGCCCGCGTCCGCGCCGACAACGTCATTGCAGCGACGGAGGAAGCCTGCCGGATTGTGTGCGGCTGCAGCGCCGCCGTTGCAGCGGAGGCCGTACGTGCCTGCCGAGGTCGGGCGACTGGCGCGCCCGATGGTTCTGCGTACGAGGACTGGCGCAGCAGGGTTCGCGCGGAGCTGCGGGCGCGGGGGCGGCGAACGTGAAGCGATTCGCCGAAGCTCTGCGCGGACACGCGACCCATATCCTCGCGTGCTCGTTGATCGCACTGCTATACGCGGCGGCTCGCCACCCGGGCGTCGACGACGTCGAGCTCGAACGGATCGCAGCTCCTTTCGCTTTCGAGCGACGCGAACTCACCCTCCTTCCTGACGAGACGCCACGCTCGATGCGCCCTGTCCAGGGCGCTCTGTCGCATCTGAGCGGTTGGCTCAACACACTCGGCGCTGCGGTCGCGCTATGCGATCTCGACGCGGACGGCTTTCCAGACGACTGCGTTCTGGTCGACCCGCGAGCGGAAAGCGTGTCCGTACGGAGCCTGCACGACTCGGTGAACAGCTACGCCCCATTCCGCCTTGTCGCGACGGAAGGGGAAGCGCAGCGCGGGGCGACGGCGCCGATGGGTTGCGTGCCGAGCGACATGAACGAGGACGGTTTGCTCGACGTGCTCGTCTATTACTGGGGGCGCACGCCGGTCGCGTTCCTGCAGCGCCCTGGCTTCGATCGAGGCCTGAATGCGGAAGCTTTCGCGGCGACGGAGCTCGTGCCGGGGGAGCAGGCCTGGTTCACGAACGCGGCGACGTTTGCTGACGTAGACGGCGACGGTCACGCCGACCTGGTCGTTGGAAACTACTTCGAGGACGGCGCGCGCGTGCTCGACACCAGCGCGTCCGACGGGGCGCGCATGCATGCGTCGATGTCGAACGCCCAGAACGGAGGGCGAAACCGCGTCCTCATGTGGAGCGCGGCGAGCAGCGACGCTATCCCGACGGTCGCGTACGAGGATGCGAGCGACGCGATTGCGGACGAACTCCTCACTGGATGGACGCTCGCCGTCGGCGCGGCGGATCTCGACGGGGATCTCCTGCCCGAACTCTACTTCGCCAACGACTTCGGGCCCGACCGCCTCCTGCACAATCGATCGGCGCCGGGAAGCCTACGGTTCGCGCCGCTGGAAGGGCGGCGCGGCTGGGCTACGCCGAAATCGAAGGTCGTCGGCCGAGACTCGTTCAAGGGGATGGGCGTCGACTTCGGCGATGTCAACGGAGACGGGATCCTCGACGTGTACGTCAGCAACATCACGACGGAGTTCGGTCTGCAGGAAAGCCAGTTCCTTTTCGCGAGTAGCGGTGAGGTGCACGAAATGCGCGCTGGCATCGCACCGTATGTCGACGAGAGCGAGAGCCTGGGCCTATCGCGCAGTGGGTGGGCGTGGGACGCTAAGCTCGCGGACTTCGATAACGACGGCGTGCTCGAGGCCGTGCAGGCACTGGGTTTCCTTGCCGGTGACGTCGATCGCTGGCCCGAGCTCCACGAGATGGCGATGTGCGGCGATCCGTTGCTGTCCGCGCCCGCACTGTGGCACCGGTTCGCCGCGGGGGACGACCTGTCCGGCCACGAGGTCGGTCCTTTCTTCGTGCGCGACGCTGACGGAATCTTCCGCGACGTCGCCGCGCGCGTTGGACTGCACCAAGCGGAGGTCCGTCGCGGGATCGCACTCGCGGACGTCGATCGCGACGGTGACCTGGACATGGCGGTCGCGAACCAGTGGTCGCCGAGCGCGGTTTACTTCAACGAGTCTGAGTGCGGGCTCACGCTCGAGCTGATTCTCGTCCTGCCTATCGATCAGCGTCCCGGGAACCCGACGCGAGTGCAGCGTGGCGCACCCGTCCCGGGAATCCCTGCGCGCGCAGCGATCGGAGCGACCGCCTCGATGGACTTCGGTGCGGGCTCGCGCGACGAAGCACGACCGCGCGCGCGCATCACGTTCGTCGATGGGGGGAACGGCCACGCCGGCGTCCGCGACGCCTCCGTCCGATTCGGGCTCGGGCGCGCGTCGCCCGGCCCGCACGCGGTGTCGTTCGCCTGGCGCGACACGCTCGGCGCGCGGCACCGGCGCACGTTCATGTGCGAGCCCGGCTTGACTACGATCTACCTCGGAGCGGAGGTCGATCGATGAACGTCCAGGGCGAGCGCGGCTCGTGGTACGCGAACGGTCGCTCGGCGGGCTTGCGGCGATTCGCGACAGCAATCACGGTGCTGAACCTGCTCGGGTACGCCTTCCTGGGCTTTGAGGGCGCGTACGCGCAACCATTAGTCGCCGCGCTCGTGGCGTATGCGACGGAGCTGACGCTCGAGACCGTCGACGCGGGCGTCCGGCGGAGACCGGCGAGGTATCTTGGTGGGAGGATCCGTGTCGTCGAGTTCCTGCTGCCGGCGCACATCAGCGCGATGGCGGTCTCGATGCTGCTCTACGCCAACGAAAATCTCGCACCCTTCGCATTCGCCGCCGGGACAGCGATCGCGTCCAAGTATCTGCTGCGCGTCCCGGTCGCGGGCGGATCGCGTCACGTATTCAACCCGTCGAACTTGGGCATCGCGGTTACCCTGCTGGCGTTTCCCTGGGTGGGAATTGCGCCGCCCTACATGTTCACTGAGAACCTCGGAACGGCCGGCGACATCGTGCTTCCAGCGGTGATTGTGACGCTCGGCACGTTCCTCAACGCGCGCTTCACGAAGCGGATCCCGCTGATCTTCGCGTGGGTGGCAGGCTTCGCCGCACAAGGTCTGATCCGGCACCTCGCGTTCGACCAGCACCTAGTGTCAACACTAGTGCCGATGACCGGGGTGTCGTTCTTGCTATTCACCTTCTACATGATCACGGACCCGCCGACGACGCCGGACGGGACGCGGGCGCAGGTCGCGTTCGGTGCATCGGTTGCCGCTGCGTACGGAGCTTTGCTGACGCTGCACGTAGTCTTTGGCCTGTTCTTCGCGCTCGCCTCTGTCTCCGCGATCCGTGCCGCTTGGCTATGGAGCACGAGCATGGCGCGCGTTCCGTCGACGGTGCCTACAGCGCCGATCGCGGCGACCGCGATTATCGACAACTCCGCGAGACCGCGGATGGGCACCGCTACCTGATTAGAGTGACGCGATTATGCCGAGCTACCGCTACAACCACGCTGTCAGCCTGGGAGAGACGAGCGCCGTCGGGAACGTGTATTTCTCGCGGTACTTCGAGTGGCAGGGACGCTGCCGAGAGGCTTTCCTCAAAGTGCATTGCCCGAACGTGGTCGATTCGTTGTTGCGCCAAGAATGCGCATTCTTGACTACTGGCGCGCAATGCACCTACGGCGGCGACTGGGGCTTTCGCGGATTTGAGGAAGCGTGGATTGACATGTCGCTACTCCGGTTCCGCGGAGGTCGTATGGCTCTTGGCTTCGAGTTCATTAATGCACAACGGCCTGAGGTTGTTGTGGCGCATGGCGAGCAGGAGCTGTGTTGCAAAGAGCGTCAGGGAGCTCTGTGGCGCCCCAGTCCGTTCCCCGAGGAACTTGCTCGCGCGTTAATGCCCTACGCTGTCGGACCTGAACTGCAGTCTGCGTTGGAGGCGGTCGTGGACTTCCACCGTTCGCGGAGTGAGGCGTCCTAGCATCACCATCGGAGCGGGGGGCCTCGAGGATGCGGCAACCCCGGGGCCGATTGAACGCTACGCCAGCACCGGGCTCCCTGACGCGGACGTCTCCGTCGTCGAGCGCCACGGCTCCCAACGGCACGACGCGAGCCCTCGTAGCCGTCATTATCCCCGAGTTCGCCCGGATCGGCATGGGGCCGCGCGCGCCACTCTGCGCC
>CAZKIY010000181.1:0-8233 GCA_964552875.1 uncultured Planctomycetaceae bacterium | reverse complement strand
GGCCAGAACGGGACTTCGCTCGTCCACAGACTCCGACCACCGAACCAACGTTGGCGCAGCGCGAAACGCGCCGCTTCGTCGTGTCCGGCTCCTTGGACTTCGACGAGGACGACCTGGAGATCCTCACCCCAAGTCTCTTGGAGTTCGAGAGCGAGCGGCACTCCGCTCTGCACGCATCCGGGGCAACGCGGTCCCCAGAATTCGAAGAGCGCCGGCGCTCCGCGCAAGTCGGTCAGTGAACCCACGAGCACGCCGTTCACGAGGGGTCGCTCGAACGTGAAGGACGGGATGTCGCCGACGTCGACGTTTCGCTCCCCCGTGGAAGACACGAGGGTCACGAAGGCAGCGACGAAGGGAGCGAACATCGGGGGTGCGTCTCTCGAGAACTCCGTCGGCAGGACGCGAGTCGTACCTAGAACCGTAGGCCCGCATCCCCCACTCCCGCAAGTGAACCCCGAGTAAGGCCTCGGGATGCGCGCGCCATTGCGAGGCCCGGTCGTCAGGTTCCGCCGCGGCGAACTCGGTCGAGGAGCGCAGGCGGAACGCCGAGGTCCACGACGTGCACGGTGCCCAGGAACTCCAAAGCTCCCGGTCCATCGAACCCCGTTTTCGGCGCGGCGAACGTGGCCGTGGCGTCCGCGCGCACGCAGACGCCGAGTCGACGGCCGGTGTCCGCATCGAGCCCCGACGGCAGATCCAGCGCCAGGATCCGCGGCGCCTTGGGCTCGGCCGTGCGCGCGACGATGGCTTCGATGGTGAGGCGCACAGCTCCGCGCGGAAGGCCTTGCGCGCCGGTGCCGAGCAGCGCATCGACGACGAGGTCCGCGTGCACGAGTTCGCGACGCCAGCGCGCGTGCGCGGACTCGTCGACGACCTCGTGCGCGATCCCCATCGCGATGGCGATGTGCGCGTGAACGGCGGAATCGCCGCGCAGCGCCTCGATTCCGACGGTCGTCGCGACGTGCACCTCGCAACCCGCGTTCACGAGACGCCGCGCGACCACCCAACCGTCGCCGCCGTTCTGGCCCGGCCCGCAGGCGACGAGGACGCGCGCTCCGACGTGTGGAGCGAGGAGTGTGAGCGCGATCGACGCGGCACCGGCGCCGGCGTTCTCCATGAGGACGACACCGGGCAAGCCGAGCTCGTGGATCGCGAGACGGTCGTACTCGCGCATCTCGGCGGTGGTGAGCCTGTCGAAGCGCGAATCGGAGTTCGTCACGGCCGCGAAGCTTGGCCTTCGCGCGGCCGAAATGGGAACCTTTCCCGCCCATGCTGCGCCGACGACCGGGAGTGTTCGCCCTCGGCCTCGGGTTCTTGCTCGCGACGCTTCTCGTCGCGGCGCTGCGCTTCGGCTCCACGCGCGCCGTCGAGGACACCGCTGACGCTCTGCGCGGAATCGCCGCGTTGCTCGGCTGGGCGGATCCGCTCAGCGGTCCCGCACAAGCCGTCGTCGAACTGCGCTTGTGGCGCGCGCTGACGGCCGCGGGCGTAGGAGCGGCGCTCGGGTTGTCGGGCGCGCTCGTCCAGGGAATCTTCCGCAATCCGTTGGCCTCGCCGGGCGTGATCGGCATCGGTGGCGGCGCGAGCCTGGGTGCGGTGCTGGCCGTGCTCCTCGTCGGCGGCTACGGCATCGAACTCGTGGGCGACGCGCACGGGGCGGGTCCGTGGCTCGTGCCGATCGCGGCGTTCGCGGGCGCCCTGACGACGGCGTTCGTCGTCTACCGACTGGCCAGCTCGCACGGCCGCGTGTCGATCCCGGCGTTGCTCCTGATCGGCATCGCGGTGAACACTCTGCTCGGCGGGGTGCAGCAGTTCGCGCAGAGCCTCGTCCTCGACAACCTCGAGGCTTCGCGCGCGATCTTGGCCTGGACGTTCGGAACGCTCGACGATCGCGCCGCGTGGCAAGCGGGCGTCGCGTGGGGCGGTGCGGGAATCGCGCTCCTCGCGTGGCCGCTCGTCGCGTGGGAACTCGACCTCGTGCAAGGCGGGCTCGAAGATGCGGAGGCACTCGGCGTGGACATCGCGCGCCTACGCGTCGTGACTCTCACGGCGGCCGCACTCGCCGCCGCCGCCGCGGTCTCGGTCGCGGGACAGATCGGATTCGTCGGCCTCGTGGTCCCCCACATCGTCCGACTCGTATCCGGGCCGGGGCACCGCACTCTCTTGCCGCTCGCCGCGCTCACCGGCGCGGTCGTGCTGCTGTCGGCGGACGTCGCGCAAATGGCGCTGTTTCCTGGTGTCGGTGTGCAACCGGGCGTGCTCATGGCCCTCGTCGGCGGCCCGTTTTTCGTGTGGCTACTGTGGAAGAAGCGGCGCGAGATCGCCGTGTGGTGATGCGTTGCGCGGCGAGCCGTACCGCGCGAAACTCCACGCGTCCCATGGCCGCCGTCACGTTCACCGCGCACCTCGCGCGGTACTTCCCCACGCTGTCCGACGGCCCAGTCGATGCGGCGACGGTCGCGGGACTCGTCACCGAGCTCGACCGCGCTCATCCGGGCCTCGCGTCCTACCTCGTCGACGAGCGCGGGAGCTTGCGCAAGCACGTCAACATCTTCGTGGACGGACGCGTCGTGCGCGATCGAGTCGAGTTGCGCGACGCCCTGACGAGCACGTCGCGCGTTTACGTCGCACAAGCGCTCTCCGGCGGGTGAAAGCGTGTGAAGACATCCATCCAACACGCACTCGGACTCCATCTGCGCCGCTCCGCCGCGCTGAGCCCGTGGATCCGGCGCAAGCTCGGACCGCCTCGTCCGGCTGAACCATGTCTCCGATGAAGAAGAACAGCGGCCCGCGGATCCTCCTCGGCACGAGGAAGGGTGTCTTCGTGTTCACGCGCAAGAAGAAGGGTTGGAAGCTCACCGCGCACGGGCAGGAGGGCAATCCGATCCCCTACGTCGTCCACGACGAGCGCACGGACTCGATGTGGTGCTCGATCGATCACGGACACTGGGGACAGAAGCTCGCGCGATCGCGCGACGGCGGCGCGACGTTCGAGAGCGTCGTGGAGCCGAAGTACGCACCCGACGCCGAGATCAAGCCCGGGAAGCCCGCGACATTGCGCTACCTGTGGGTGCTCGCGCCCGGACATGCGAGCGAGCCGGACACGTTCTTCGTCGGGACGGAACCGGGCGGTCTCTTCGTGACGCGCGACGACGGTGCTTCGTTCGAGATCGTCGAAGGTTTGTGGAATCACCCCTCGCGCCACGAGCAGTGGTTCGGCGGCGGACGCGACGAACCGGGCGTGCACTCGATCCTCGTGGACCCGCGCGACGCGCGGCGCATGCTCGTCGCGATCTCGACCGCGGGAACTTTCGAAACGACGGACGCGGGCCAGACTTGGACGCCGCGCAACGTCGGGCTCACCTCGCCCTACTTACCGCCTCCGACTCCCGAGGTGGGCCACGACGTCCACGCGATCCACTGGTGTCTGAAGAAGCCCGAAGTCGTCTGGCAACAGAACCACTGCGGGATCTTCCGCTCGACGGACGGGGCGAAGTCGTGGAAGACGATCCACGAGAAAGAGAAGAAGGGTCGACGCCGCCTGGCCTACTTCGGTTTCCCGATCGCCGCGGACCCCGAGGATCCGAAGGTCGCCTGGATCGTGCCGGCCGACGCCGACGTGAAGCGGCAAGCGATCGACGGCGCGCTGCGCGTGATGCGCACCGAGGACGGCGGGAAGAGTTGGATCGACTTGCGTCGCGGGCTGCCCGACGAGCGCGCGTACGACGTCGTGTTGCGTCACGCGCTCGATCAGCGCGGTGACGACCTCGCGTTCGGCAGCACGACCGGCAACGTGTACTGGTCCGACGATCGCGGCGACTCGTGGAAGGAACTCGGCCACAACTTCCCGCCGGTCTATTCCGTGCGTTTCGCGCCCTGAACCGACGTTGACAACGGTGTCAGACGCATCCATCCACCCGTAGAGCAACGCTCCGACTGCTCCGTCACCAACGCTGTCCGCGGGTCGGACAACGGTGTCAGACGCATCCATCCACCTGTAGAGCAACGCTCCGACTGCTCCGTCACCAACGCTGTCCGCGGGTCGAGACGCGTCCGTCCCCCGGCGGAGGAGCGGTCCGTCCCGCTCCGTCACCGACGCAATCGGTAGACGAGATAATCCTGCGACCAATCGATCGGCACGTTCTCCGGCGTCGGATCGAGCGCCGTCTTCCCCGTCGCGTTGAAGCGCTCGATCGCTTCGTAGCGGGCCAGGATGTCCGGTCGCCCCGCGAGATGCCGCAACCTGGGTCGTTCGGCGACGACGAGCAAGTACTCGGGCGCCGTCGCATCGATGATCGCGGCCGGAAGCTTGTGGAGCAGCGCTTCGGGCCACGTGAGGCCTTCGCTGTCGAGCACGATCCCCTTCCAACGGTGACCGATCGCGCCGATGTCGCTCGCCAGGATGCGCGCACCCGGTTCCGCGGCGGACGTGCGCTCGGCCCAAGCCCACATCGGCGCATACACGCGGGCTTCGATGGGCGATTCCAGGCGCGACGCCGCGAAGAAAGCCACGACCGTGAGTCCGACGCTGGCGATTTGCGGCGCGAACGATTCGACCGCATGGCGCAGCGCGGATCCGGCGCGGCGGACGCTGAACTCGAACGCCGCTTCGACGCCGAGCGCGGTCCACAGGACGAGTCCTGCGAGAGGCACGTAGTAGTACCAACCCCACGTGTGCGGCCTCGCCGCGATGTAGCTCGCGCTGATCGCCAGCGCGAAGATCGACAACGTGCGCGCGGCGCCGCCGGCCAATATCGCGCGCACGACGCCGACCAGCGCGAAGCCGAGGATCGGCGCATACGCGGTCCGCGGCAAGAACGCCTGCCGCAAGATCAGCACGAACCGCGCAGCCTTGTCCGCGGCGGGATCCGGGCCTTGCATCGCGGACTTCGCGGTGACGCTGTGCGGGATCGGCGTGCCGTACACGGCGTAGAGGATCGCGATCGCCGCCGCGCCCGCGACGAGGATCGGGATCGTGAAGCGCACGAGTTCGCGCGGTCGGCGCACGTGGGTGAGGAACAGGATCCCAGCGAGCAACACGCCCTCGGGCCGCACGAGACATGTGGCCGCCGTCAAGATGCCGGCGAGTCCCGCGCGACGGTTTTGCACGGCGAAACACGCTCCGACGGCGCAGACGAGGAAGAGCGGCGACTCCATGCCGCCGACGCTGATGCGCGCGATCTCGGGCAAGCTCGCGAACCCGAGCACCGCCGCGGTCGCGACGACGGGCCGCCGTCCGAGGATGCGGACGAGGAGCAGCGCGGTGACCGCATCGCACACGATGTTGAGCGCGAGCGAAGCGCGCACGAGGTCGAGTCCGAGCGCGGAGAACCCCGCCAGGATCAACGAGTAGAGCAGCGTGGTCGTCCCGAGGATCGGCTCCCAGGCGGCGCCGGCGTTGAAAACGAGACCGTTCCCGTCCGCCAGGTTCGCCGCGTAGCGATACGTGATGAACGCGTCGTCGTACGTCGGACACGCGCGGATCGCCGCGATGCGACAAGCGACGACCGCCGCGACGAGGAACGCGATCTGCAAGCCGGAGAGTCGCAAACCGCGGTGATCACTCGTCATGAGGGACTTCTGCATCGGCGCCATGCGGCCCGTGGGTGGAGCGGGAGTCTACGGAACGGACTCGGGAACCCTGAAGCTCCTTCCGTACTCGCGCGGGACCACTCTGCGTGGTTCACTTCGAGGATGACCACGGGTCGTGTCCTGACTTTCTTCGCCACGCTCGTCCTCGCCGCGTGCGAGCGTGATTCGTCGGCCGCCACGCTGAGCTCGCACCCGGCTGCGCACGTGCCGGACGAGCCGAATTTCGACGTGGTCGTGCTCGTGAGCGTCGACGGCCTGCGCAGCGACGCTCTCATCGCCGAGCCGAACTCCTTGCCGAACTTCGAACGCTTGCGGCAAGGTGCGCACACGCTGAACGCGCGCACGGATCCTGATCGCACGGTCACGCTGCCGAACCACACCGGCATGGTGACTTCGCGACTCGTGGAAGGGCCCGACGGCCATCGCTGGGTCCAGAACGACGACGTCGCGAACGGTGAAACGATTCATGGCGTGGCCGGCGCCTACATGGCCAGCGTGTTCGACGTCGCGCACGATCGCGGCGCGTGGACGGCCATGTTCGCGGGCAAAAAGAAGTTCCACCTGTACGACGACTCGTACGACGCGACGCACGGAGCCGAGGATCCGATTCCGCCGGATCACGGTCGCGACAAGATCGACCACTCGATCGTGGATGCGACACCCGACGGTCTCGGCGCAGCGCTGATCTCCGAGCTCACACGCGCCGACGCGCCGACGAAGCGCTTCGTGTTGGTCCACTTCGCTGCACCCGATCTCATCGCACACTCGAAAGGTTGGGACGTCACGCCTGGCTCGCCGTATTTGAAGGCCGTGAATGCCGTCGACCTCGCGCTCGGCCGCTTGCTCGACGCGATCGAGGCCGATGTAGGGCTCCGAGGACGAACCGCGATCGTGCTCACGACCGATCACGGCGGGGGCGCACCATGGAAGAGCCACGATCAACCGCACATGTGGGTCGATTACATCATCCCGTTCCTCGTGTGGACCGGCGGCGGCACGGCCGAGGATCTCTATGCGAAGAACAAGGGCGTTCGACTCGATCCCGGGCTCGGGCGGCCGCGTCCGGGCGACGGCGTGCCGCCGGTGCGCAACTCCGACGCGGGCAACCTCGCGCTCGACCTGCTCGGAATGCCGGCAATTCCAGGTTCGACGGTGAACGCGGCGCAGGATCTGCGCACGGTCTCCGCTCCGACGCGCTGAAGAGCTTGTGAAGACATCGAGTCGACACGTCATCGGACTCCATCTGCGCCGCCCCACGGTGCCGAGTCCGCGAATTCTTCCAAGGCTCCGCGCGTGAACGACACCGCCATCGTCGGACGTCTCGCCCCGAGTCCGACCGGGCATCTGCACCTCGGTCACGCGCGCAGTTTCCTCCTCGCGTGGTGGCACGCGCGGAGTCGCGGCGGTCGCATCGTGTTGCGCATCGAGGACCTCGACGGCGAGCGCGCGCGGCCGGAGTTCGTCGAAGCGACGATCGCCGACCTACGCTGGCTCGGCATCGATTGGGACGGCGAACCACTCGTGCAGTCGAGCGGTGAAAGCGCGATCGCCGACGCCGCGGCGAACCTGCTCGCACGCGGTCTCGCGTATCCGTGCACGTGCACGCGCCGTGAGATCCAATCCGCCGCGAGCGCACCGCACCCCGGTGAGTCGGGTCCGCGCTATCCCGGCACGTGCCGCGGTCGTTGGACGTCGCTCGAAGCGGCCGAGTCCGCGACGGGCCGCGCACCCGCGCTGCGCTTCGTCGTGCGCGAAGGCCCGGTCGAGATCGTCGATGAACTCCAGGGAACGCGCACGTACGACGTCGCGCGCGACGTGGGCGACTTCCCGATCTACCGACGTGCGCGAAGCCCCGCGTACCAGCTCGCCGTCGTCGTCGACGACGCGCGCCAAGGCGTGACCGAGATCGTGCGCGGCGACGATCTGCTCGAGAGCGCGGCGCGACAAGCGCTGCTCCAAGACGCGCTCGGCCTCCCGCGTCCACGTTGGTGGCACGTGCCGCTCGTCACCGATGCGACCGGGCGCCGGCTCGCGAAACGCAGCGACGACGTGTCCCTGGCGAGCTTGCGCGCCGCAGGGACGGACGCGCGGATCGTCGTCGGCTGGGTCGGCCGTCGCTCGGGAATCGCCGACGCTCGTCCTGGTCACGCCGAGGAGTTCGTGAGTCGGTTCTCGATGGAGAACTTGCCGCGCGAAGCCGTCGCGGTCGGAGTGCGGGACTGGGCTGAACTCGGACTCCGTTGAGGCCCGTTCGAGCCGTCCGTCGGAGCGCGTGGCGGACTCGGGCGAGTTCACGCGGGTCCTGGTGCGAGCTCGCGCGGGTCCTGGTGCGAGCTCGCGCGGGTCGACGCCACGATCGACCGGCACGTCCTGCGCGAGTTCCTCGTTCCACCGGAAGCGCGGCGTGGAAGGGTTCGGAATCCCCGCGTGACGAGTTCGGGCCTGAAAGCAGCCGCGAGAAACGGTTTCCGCTCCACCCGCGTGCGCGTCGGCGCCGATCGGTGCCGGAGTCGGAGGCTTGACTCCGGCGGCGCGGGAAGTACCTTTCCGCGGCAACTGAGCGTTCCCCGATAGCTCAATGGTAGAGCATGCGGCTGTTAACCGCAGGGTTGTAGGTTCGAGCCCTACTCGGGGAGCCATC
>CAZKIY010000180.1:3883-8290 GCA_964552875.1 uncultured Planctomycetaceae bacterium | reverse complement strand
ACACCCAAGTACTGCGCTTGCGGCACGCAGAAGAAGCGGTTGATGTGCGCGGCGTTGCCCGAGCCGACCTTCAACGTCCGGTAGATGTTCGCGATGCCGTACGGATCGCAGTCGACGAAGGCGTAGACCGGGATCTTCTTCTCGTCCGCGAGTCGTCGCACGAAACGCCGAGTCGCTCGCGTCGGCACGCCGGCCGTCTCGACGAGGATGCAGTTGGCCGTCTTCCAGTACTTGTGATTGTTCAGGCGCTGGAACATCCCGCCCGTCTCGATCGCGAGGATGAACGCGGCTCCGGTCTCGAACTTCAAGTGCTCGACGGAGTGGGGGATCGAGTACGAGCCCGAGCCGAAGTTCGTGCAGTCGATGCGGATCGCCGCGCCGGTCTCGGAGTCGCGGTCGATCACGACGAGCTCGCCCGCTACGGAGCCGCCGTGCTCCTCGGGGTAGAAGCGCAGTTGCTCGCGCGACAGCCCGTCGAGCGAAGCGAGCGCCTCGATGTCGTCGAGCACCGTGTCCGACTCCGGTTGGTCGTCGAACTTGCACTCACCCCAGTTCTTGGAGACGTAGTACGCCTCCCTCTTCGTCGCGAAGTCGTCGTTCTCGACCATGTCCTTCGCGATCGCCATGAGGCGCAGCGTCTGCGCGAAGGTCTTCACCGTGTTCACGCTGAGGTGACGTGCTTTCCGGCCGCGACCCAGCTCGAAGTAGCCCACCTTCGTGTCGTAACGGACGTTCGACAGCGCGCGCGTCGGGAACTTCAGCTCGGGGAGGATCCGCGCGTCGATGCTCGTGCGCACCTTCAGCGCCGTGGATTCGATGAGCTTCAGCGTCTTCGCGTCGAGTGCGTCGAGCTTGCGTGGGGCGCGGCGAACCTTCTTCGGCTCCTCGCCCTTCTTCTTCTTGTCGGCCATGCGTCTCCGTTCCGTGTCCGCTCCAGATAGAGGGCGCAGGACGGCGAGTCAACGACCCTCTCGAGCTCGCGGTCTCGACTCGATCGGCGGCTCACTGCCAGGCGAGCGTCAGTCCGTTCGAGAGATTGAACGTCGAGCTCGTGCAGAATGCTGCCGCGTTGCGGTACCAGACTTGGTAGCGGCGAACCGCGCCCGGAGGCACCGCACCGCGAACGGAAACGGCCGGGTCGCCCGCGCCCGGATAGCGACTCGCGCCGGCCACGTTCGTCTTCGTCGCGAGGCGGATCACGGATCCGCCGGCGCATCGCAATCCATCGCCGAACACCGAGGTGACCTGCGTGGTGCCCTGGAAGTACAAGGCGGACGCGTTGGGCATGCCGGATCCGAGGAGGACGACGGTGTCCGCTCCGACGACGGCGTTTCCGAGCGCTTCTAGCTTCGCGCCCGACGCGTTCACGGAGCTCGCGCAACCACGTCCCGCGCCACCGGAGTTCGAACACGGACACGGCGTGCCGCTCCCGTCGCCGAAGCAGTACGCCGCTCCGACCGAGCCGGCGCAATCGGCGCGCAAGAGCCAAACGCCGGGAATTCCCGCTGCATCCAGCTCGACCGGCGGGAACGAGTTCGCCGCGAGATTCTGGAAGTCGAACGCGCCGCCCGCCTGCGCGACCGCGAACGCGCGCCCGACGGAACCCGCGGGACAACCGTCGTCGTCGAGCGGCGCCGGCCGTCGATTCGGAGTCGTCGCGATCACGATGCCGACGAAGAACGTGCCTGCGACTTCGATGGGGGAGGCCAACACGAACGAGTCGAACACGTCGTTCGCGCTGTTCGTGATCACGCCCGGGACGAGCGCCAGGAGCACGGCGTCACTCGGATCTCCATCGTCGTCGGGGTCGTCCCACAGGCCCGCGGTGATCGATGTTCCGACCGGCGGCGCCGACGCTGCGACGCTCGGACTGCCGAAGGCCGACGAGATCGATGCGACGCGCGTCGTCTGACCCGGGGCTCCGAAGCGAGCAACCCATCCGAGCGACGCGGTCACGGTGAATCCGATCGCGTTGCCGCTCGCGCCGTCGTCGTGGCGGCAACCCGGCGGCACGCCGACGGTGCCGAACGTGAACGATCCCGGACCGCCGGGTGCTCCCGGGTACATCCCGACTTGGATCGTGTACGTGGTGCCGGCGGTCGCGTCGAAGCACGCGCGCGCTTCGCCCGCGAAGATCCCGCATCCGTCGTCGTCGCAACCGACCGCGGGCTGAGTCGGACATCCGCTGCCCGCATAAACGGCGATCTTGCCGTCTTGTCCGCCGGCCGTGCCGCAGGTCGAGACCTCGTAGCGCGCCGTCGACGGCGCGACCCACGTGAACCACAGATCGTCGCCGATGCCGCGAATCCCGGCGAATGCGCAGGTGGTCTCGTCCTGACCCGCGCAGCCGGTCGTCGCGCTCGACGTATCGAACGGATGCGGACCGAGACCCGCGATCGCAACCGGAGCGGCGCAGTCGTCGTTCGTCGTTCCCACGACGAGCGGCACGAACGTGAACGAGCCCGGTCCCGGCTGTGCTCCGCCGTTCGGGTAGAGCCCGACCTGGATCGTGTAGGTCGAGCCGGCGACGGCTGGGAAACAGAGCTCGCTCGTCAAGAAGCATCGATCGTCGTTGCAGGCGAGCGCCGGTGCCGTGGGACATCCGCCACCCGCGTAAACGGCGATTTTCGAGTCGATTCCCGGCCCTCCACACAAGGAGAGCACCGTGGTGCCCGTCGTCGCTGCGGTCCAGCGGAACCACAGGTCGTTGCGCACCGAGGTGCTGCCGAAGAACGAGCAGGCCGCTTCGTCCTGACCTTCGCTCCCGGTCGTGGCCAACGTGAGGTCGAACGCGTGCGGACCGGGTCCGGCGATCGTCGAGGCGCCGACGCATGCGTCGTTCGCGGGCGAGGAAACGCCTTGGATCCCGAGCGTTCCACTGCCTCCCGAAGCACCGCCGCCCACCGGATAGGTTCCGACCTGGATCGTGTACACGCTGCCCGCGAGGACGGCGAAGACCACTCGGCTCTGATACCCGACGGCGCCGCAGGCATCGTCGTTGCACGCGAGCGCCGCCGATGTCGGACAACCGGCGCCTGGGTACACGGCGATCTTCGTGTCCACGGACTGGTTGCAGCTCGTGATCGCGGCCGATCCCGTGAACGGCGCGGTCCAAGTGAACCACACGTCGTTCGTGATGGCCGTCGATCCCCACTCGAAACACGCGGCGTTCGCTTGTCCTTCGACGCCGGTCGAAGCCTGACCATTGTCGAAGGGGAAGGAACCCGTGCCGATCAGAGCGACGGCCGCCGAGCACGCGTCGTTCGTCGCGGGTCGCGAAACGCGCAACGATCCCGCTCCGCCGCTCGCGCCGAGCGGATAGAGCCCGAGTTGGAACGTGTACTGCGCTCCAGCGACGGCTTGGAACGCGACGCGACTCTGGAAGTTGCACGCGTCGTCGTTGCAACCGAGGCTCGCGCCCGCGGGGCAACCGGACCCGGCGCGAACGGCCAACTTCGTGTCGACCGAGCTGCCGCAGGTATCGACGAGAACCGTTCCCGTCTCCGTCGAGGTCCAGCGGAACCACACGTCCTGCACGACGGCAGTGGACCCGAAGAAGGCGCAGTTCGGGTCGGCCTGACCCTCGGCACCCGTCGTGGCGAACGTCGTGTCGAACCCGAAGCTCCCGAGACCGGCGATCGGCGTCGCGTTCGTGCACGCGTCGTTCGGTGGCGCGCTCGCGGGTGTGATCGTGAACGTCCCGCTGCCGCCCGCGTTCGTGAACGGATAGAGACCGACCTGCACGACGTACTGCTGTCCGGCCGTCGCGGGGAAGACGAGCCGGCTCTGCAGCCCGATGGCGCCGCACGCATCGTCGTTGCATGCGAGCGCCGGGGCGCTCGGGCACGCCGCTCCTGCGTACACGGCGACTTTCGTGTCGATCGGGTGGTCGCAGGCGCGCAGCTCGGCCACCCCCGTGAACCCGGCGGTCCAACGAAACCACACGTCGCGGTTCAGCGCCGTCGAGCCGAAGAACGAGCACGAGGTTTGGCTCTGCCCCTCGGGCCCGGTCGTCGCCGCCGAGTTGTCGAAGGCGAATGGTCCCGGCCCCGAGATTGCATCGGGCGTGGCGCAGGCATCGCCTCCCCCGACCACCGCGGAGCCGGCGGACGAGTTTCCGTTCGCCAGGTTCACGCCGGGGGTTGTCGCGGGCTTCGCCGGCGGAATCGAGCGATCGTGAGCACCTGGTTTCACCGCGCGCACCGAGGCGCGCGCGCGCGTTCCGGCGTCGAGTTCTCCGGGCCCCGACTGCGCCGTCGACAGCGATGCGAATAGTCCCGTGGCCAGGACGAGGAGGCCGTAGTGCATGGTTCCGTGGATCGTGCAGCGAGCCGGTTTCGACGGGAAGCCGCCCTGAGCTTCGCACGAATCCGTGACTTGGACGCGCGGAATCGTGCGCGGACGAGC
>CAZKIY010000180.1:0-3783 GCA_964552875.1 uncultured Planctomycetaceae bacterium | reverse complement strand
CCGTTCGTCAGGTTGAACGTCGAAGCCGTGCAGAACGCGGCCGCGTTGCGGTACCAGCACTGGTAGTTCCGCGTGGCGCCCGCGGGAACTGCACCACGCACGGAGACCGTCAAGTCGCCGGGCGCCGGGTATTGGCTCGCGCCGCCCGCGTTCGTCTTCGTGCCGAGGCGGATGACCGTCCCGCCGACGCAGCGCAGACCGTCGCCGAACAGGGTGCTCGTCTGGGCCGTGCCCTGGAAGTAGAGCGCCGTTGCGACATTGGGCATGCCCGTGCCGACCAGGGTGACCGTGTCCGCCCCGACGACCGCCGAGCCCGTCGCGGTCAGGTTGGCACCGCTCGGGTTCACGGAGCTCGGGCAGCCGTTGCCCGCCGTGCCGATGTTCCCGCACGGGCAGGCCGTGCCCGAAAGGTCACCGAAGCAGTACGCGGAACCGGTCGAGCCCGGGCCGCAGTTCGGGCGCAGGAGCCAAGTGCCGGGGAAGCCCGATCCGCCCGCGGAAGCCGGCGGGTACTGGTTCGCGTTGAGGTTGGCCAGGTTGATCGTGCCCGGCGTGTTCGTTCCGAAGAAGTAGGCCTGCGCGCCGCACTGAGCGCCCACCGTCGTCTGGTCCAACGGGCTGACGAACTCACCGGCGACGTGGTCGACCATCGCGCCGATGAAGAACACGCCGTTCGTGATGACCGGGGCGTTCAACGCGATCGTTTGGAGCACGTCGGTCTCGACCGACCCAGGACTCACCACAGCCGATCCCGTCCCGAGCAGGATCGCATCACTCGGGTTGCCGTCGTCGTTCGGGTCTTCCCAAACCGCGACCGTGACCATGCTCGTGGGCGACGGGAAGTAGCCGCCGGGGAAGGGCAGCGCGCCGTAGGAAGTACTGACCGAGGAGACGGTCGCCGAGAAGGCCACGCCGCCGTACGTGTTCATCCACGCGAAGGTGCCGCCGGCCGTCCAGCCCACCGAGTTCTCCGTGCCGCCGTCGTCGATCGTCGCGCAGGAGCCCGTGATGGGCGGCGCGAGACTGAAGACGAAGTCACCGGTGCCGCCCACTGTCGACGCGTACGCGCCGATCTGGATCGTGTAGTTCTGGCCCGAAACGGCCGAGAAACACGTCGAGCTGACGAGCCCGCACGAGTCGTCGTTGCACGCGAGGGCCGCACCGGTCGGGCAGCCCGATCCGAGGTAAACCGCGACGCGTGAGTCGTGGAACGTCGAGTTGCAGAGGCTGATCTGGAAGTTGCCCGTGGCCGTCGCATTCCACGTGAACCACAGGTCCTTGTAGATGGCCGTCGTGCCGAACGCGAGGCAGAGCGGCTCGCTCTGACCTTGCGTGCCCGTCGTCGCGTTCGTCGAGTCGAACGCGTGGGGGCCGTTGCCGACCACTGCGACCGGCAGGGTGCAGTCGTCGTTGCCCGTCGGGGGCGGCGGCGTGCTGATGTTGAACGTGCCCGAGTACGTCGTGGCCGCGCCGTAGCCGCCCCATTGGATGAAGTACTTGTTGCCCGTGACTGCGGCGAAGCTGACTTGCGACTGCAGTCCGCAGAAGTCGTCGTTGCAACCGACCAAGGTCGTCGGGCACGTGCCCGGCGAGGCGCCGTCGTTCCAAACGGCCAGCACGGAGTCGGCGCCGATGCCGCCGCAAGAATCGATGATGACCGTTCCGGTGACAGTCGACGTCCAATAGAGCCAGACGTCGAGTTGCGTGCTGACGCACCCCGCGCCGTCCGGCGCACCGTTCGTCGCGCCCGCATTCGTCACAGAGAAGGTACCGAGCCCGGAAATCGCGTCGTTCGCGGCGGCCGTGGCGCAGTTGTCCGAGCCTCCGACCAACGAGCTGACGAGGAGTTGGGGTGTCGAAGGCCCCGCCAGCTTCGGAGCGGGCTGCTTGGCCGCGCCGGCGGCACTGGTGGCTTGCGCGAATGCCCGAGTCGTGGGGAGGGCGGCCAGGGCCATGGCCGTGAGGAACTGAACTCTCATCTGGGGGTTCTCGCTGAGGGTGGAGAGAGGCACGTCCGGCCGCCGAAACCGGAGCGCTGCGCGCTGGAGGATGGCTTCGTGCGGCGGACAGGGCCGAGCGTAACGGAACTGTCCCTCACGAGGTTGGAGCAGGTCGAAAAAGACTCAATAAAAACCGTCACTCACGGCGAATCTGCGGCTAGTTTGCCCCGTTTTTTTTGGCTGCGGACTGCGCGTCCTGTCTTGGCTCCACCTAGAAATGCGCGCCGGGCGCGCCGCTCATCGCGGCGCGCCCGGCGCAGGTCCGACCGGGAGTTCCCGCGGCACGAGGCCGCGGAACTCACACGTCGGTGGAACCTCGTCCTGTCACGGTGCCCAGGTGAGGTTCAAACCGTTCGTCAGGTTGAACGTCGAGGCCGTGCAGAAGGCCGCTGCGTTGCGGTACCACGCCTGGTAGTTGCGGACGTTGCCCGCGACGTTGCTGCCGCGGACGGAGACCGAGAGGTCGCCAAGTTCCGGGTACTGGCTCGCGCCAGCGACGTTCGTCTTCGTGCCGAGACGGATGACCGTGCCGCCGGCGCAGCGCAGGCCGTCACCGAAGACGGTGGAGATCTGCGACGTGCCCTGGAAGTAGAGGACCGAGCTGCTCGCCATGCCCGAGCCGAGCAGAATGAGCGTGTCGGCCGAGATGCTCGCGACGCCCGAGGACGACAGGTTGCCGCCGTTCGGGTTCACCGAGCTGGCGCAGCCGTTGCCCGCGGCACCCGCGTTGCCGCACGGGCAAGCCGTGCCCGTGCCGTCACCGAAGCAGTAGGCGACCGGCGGGGTCGAGCAAGCCGAGCCCGTTTCCGTGACCGTGAAGGTGCCAAGGAGGCTCACCGCGGCCGCGAAGCTGCCGAGCTGCATCGTGATGGGGACGCCACACGTGACGCTGACCGTGAGCAGGCTCGAAAGGTTCTGCGCCGTGCAGGCCGCGTTGTCGTCGTTGCAACCGATCGCCGCCGCGGTCGGGCAGCCGATACCGGCGTACGCCGCGATGCGCGTATCACCCGTGCCCGGAGTGACCTGCGAGCAGGTCGAGAACGTCACGGTGCCCGTGACGGTCGGGTTGTACGTCCACCACGCGTCCTTGAAGATCGCGGTCGATCCGAAGGAGAGGCAGGAGGGTTCCGTTTGACCTTGCGTGCCCGTCGTCGCTCCACTGTTGTTGAACGGGTACACACCCGGGCCCGAGATCGCGATCGGAGTCGAGCAGTCGTCGTTCAGCACCGGCGGCGGCGGGGGCGCGACGTTCACGGTGAACGTGCCCGAGTACGTCGTCGCAGCGCCGAACGCGCCAATCTGGAAGAAGTAGTTCGTGAACGCCGAGGCGCTGAAAGTGACCGAGGATTGCAGACCGCAGAAGTCGTCGTTGCAGACGACCGACGTCGTGGGGCAGGAACCGGACGGCGCGCCGTCGTTCCACACGGTCAGAACGGTGTCGGCCGTCGCGCCGCCGCACAGGGCGACCGTCACGGTGCCGGCAACCGGCGACGACCAGAAGAACCACACGTCGAGCTGAGTGTTGACGCATCCGACCGCGTCCGGCGCGCCGTTCGTCGCGCCGACGTTCGTGACCGCGAAGGTGCCGGCACCGCTGATCGCATCCGCGGTGGACGCGTTCGCGCAGTTGTCGGATCCGCCGGCGACGAGGAAGCTGGAACCGGCCGGGGCCGGGTAGTAGTTGGCGTCGTTGATGTCCTTGAACACGGTGATGTTCTTGGACTGTGTCTGAGCGCTCGCGGCGCTCGCGATACAGAGGAGAGCAATGCTGGTGGAGATCTTC
>CAZKIY010000179.1:5752-8314 GCA_964552875.1 uncultured Planctomycetaceae bacterium | reverse complement strand
GCTGCCCAGAACTCGGGCCGCGGCTTCGCGGACCGGCATCGGGGCTTCCGAGCGGACGACAGCTTCGACCTTCGCGACGGCGTCCGCGTCGAGCGCGGTCCCATCGCGACCGACGACGCGTGCGAGAGCGGCACCGGCCGCCGCTCGAACGCCTTCCGACCGCGCCTCGTCCGTGAGCGCCGCGAGGAGTGCCGGAGCTTGCGCACCTGTGCCGCGCGCGCCCAAAGCCGCCATGGCGGGAATCGCGGTCGCGTCGTCACGCACCGTGGCGATGGCCAGACCGGAGAGCGCCGGGCCGAAGTCGTCCCCGGTGCCGAGGTGCGCGAGCGCCTCCGCCGAACGCGACGCGAGGCTCTGCGCCAACGCGCGGTCGCCCGTGAGTTCCGCTTCGAGTGCCGGCTTCACCGCGTCGAGATCCGCCGCGCCTGTCGACGTGCCCGCGATGCGGTCGCCGTAGATCCCGGCCGTGCCTTCTTCGTCGCTCGTGAGGACGATGACCGGCACGTTCGCCGTCCGCTCGTTCCCCTTGAGTTCGTCGATGACTTGCGCCGTCGTCACGTCGGCAAGCGTGTCCGCGACGAAGACGACGTCGAGCGCCGGAGCGCGGTGCAGGATCGTGAGGCCGAGGATCGAGTTGTCCGCGACGGTGGCGTACGCCCCCATGCCGCGGAGAGCCTCGGCGACCGCGTTCGCACGCGCCGGATCACTGTCCACGACGAGCGCGAGGCGCAGAGCTTCACGCTGGACCGAATTGCCCAGAGCGCCGACCACTTCCGCACCCGCGGGCGTGCCCGAACGCGCCGCGACGTGCGCGAGTGCGACGGCGGCTTCCGAGTGAATCGCGCCGTCCTTCGAAGCCAGTGCGGAACGCAGGCCCGACGTCGCCGTCGGAGCGAGCGGACCGAGGACGCGGCACAGTGCCGAGGCCGTCGAGGCGTCGCCGGCCGCAACCGAACTCGAGAGTGCGAGGTCGAGCGCTTCGACGCCGGCTCCGTTCACGGCGATCAACGTCGCGCCGGCCGCATCCTTCCAAGCGCTGACGTCTTGGCCCGCCGCGCCCATCGCGTCGATGCGCGTTTGGCCGTCGACGAACGCACGCGCCAGACCCGCAAGGGCCTGCGTCGAATTCGGATCGACGCGCAGCGCGTCGTAGAACGCGCGCTTGCTCATCTCGGATCCGTACAACGCGCGCGGGATCGCGGTGCCGACGACTTGGCCGTCCTTCCAGTCCCACACGACCTCGCCCGCTTCGCCGCGGAGGAGCGCAGCGTCGCTGCGGCGCCAGTAGGCGTCGCCGGCGGCGAGGAAGCTCGCGAGAGCCGAACCGTTGGCGCCGAGGCGCTTCAGGGATCCGCTCGCGGCTTCACGCACGACCGGGTCCTCATCGGAGGCCGCCGCTTGCTGCAGCGCACCCGTGCCGTAGGCCGAACCCAAGTTGCCGAGGACGTAGGCCGCGTTGCGGCGCAGGACGGCGTTGTCGCTCTTCATCGCCACGGCGGTCGCCACGGCGGCTTCTCCGCCGAGTTGCGAGAGCGCGTGCATCGCGAGAACCCGACGGTCGTCGTCGCCCTCGTCCTCGAGGAGCGGCAAGAGATAGGGCACCGCGTAGGTGCCGTGGTCGGCGGACAGCGTGCGCGTCGCTTGGCGACGCTCGGCGGCGTCCTCGGACGTCGTGGCCGTCTTGACCAGAGCGAGGATCGTGTCCTTGTCGTTCGCGACGGCTTTGCGCTCGACGCGGGCCAGCTCGATGAGGCGCTTCGCCACGAGCTCGAAATCGCCGCCCTCGACAAGGAGGTCGCGCCAGTCGGCATAGTCGCGGCTCGTCCAGAGCGCGTACGCGGACTTCTGATCGGGCGACATGGCCGCGACCTTCTTGAGCTCGGCCAGTGCCTCGGTCTTCTTGCCCCGGTGCAGGAGCTCGATCGCCGCTGCAAACGAGTCCGACAGTTCGTCGGGTGCGTAAGCGAAGCGCGGCGCGAACGCGGAGCTCGTGGCGGAGACGGCGACGACGGAGACGAACAGGCCCAGGGCGCGGCGCAGTCCGGTCATGAGGAGAGCCTCGTGCGGGTTCGAAAAAGGACGCGTGGAGAGCGCATCGGGGGGGACGACTCGGGCGCTTGCACGGGTCCGCGCGCGGCGGTGCTCCGTGGGTGCGGCGATCGGAGGGGGGATGATACGGAGGCGGTCGCGGCGGTCAATGGGATCGTCCCCGGCACTCGCCTCGGAACGCGCGCTCTATCCCACGCGGGGTCCGCGGCAACCAACGGCGGGCACGGAGAGTTTTCCGAGACGAGCTCCGGCACGCGCGCCGGTGGCGCCGGGATGCGTGACCGGCAGTCCCAGGACGCGCGCCGAACCGAGAATGGCGAAGACGAGCGCCTCGCGGGCCTTGGGATCGATCCCGACGGCAGCCGTGGAGCGCACGGGAATGCCGGTGCGACGGCCCAAGGCGGCCATCTGGGTCGGATTGTGCGCTCCCCCACCCGCGACCAGGAGCTCGCGCGGCGGTTCCGAGGCGAAACGGCACAGATGGTCGGCGACACAGGCCGCGACGAAATCCGT
>CAZKIY010000179.1:0-5652 GCA_964552875.1 uncultured Planctomycetaceae bacterium | reverse complement strand
GTTCCGAGGCGAAACGGCACAGATGGTCGGCGACACAGGCCGCGACGAAATCCGTTGCGGTCGCGAGCAGATCGTCGGGCCCGCGCTCGAGGAGCCCCCGCGCGCGTGCGCGCTCGACGACGGAATCGATCCAGGCGGCCCCGAACGTGTCGCGGCCGGTGCTTTTCGGCGGCGCGCGCTCGAGGAACGGATGGCGCAGGAGTTCCTCGACGAGGCCTGGATCCGAGCTTCCGCGGGCCGCGCTGGCCCCATCGCGATCGAGCGGCGCATCGAGGAATCGCCGCGCGAGCCCGTCCAGCAGCGCGTTCGCGGGTCCCGTATCGAACGCCTGGAGTTCCCCGCTCTTCCCGAGCAGCGTCAGGTTCCCGAGGCCCCCCAAGTTCAGGATGGCGGCCGGTTTTTCGACATGCGCGAAGAGCAACACGTCGGCGAGCGGCGAGAGCGGCGCGCCTTCGCCGCCGTGAGCGACGTCCCCTTGGCGGAAGTCGCTGACGACGGCGCACCAGGCTTCGGCCGCGACGAAATCGCCGTCGCCGAGTTGGAGCGTGGCGGCGCCCGACCCCTCGACGCCGTCGTGGTGCCACAGCGTTTGGCCGTGGCTCGCGACGAGATCGAGCGCGAGCCCGTGTCGGTCCGCGACGGCGCGCGCGGCGCGACCGAATGCACGGCCGAGATCGCGGTCCAGCAGCGCGACATCGCGCAAACCGCACGGTGCGCCTTCGAGGACGGCGCGCACGCGCCGCGCGACGTCGTCCGGATACGGCTCGGTCGCGTAGGCCAGGAGTTCGGGGGGCCCGAGTTCGATGCGACCATCGCGCGCGTGCGCTCTCTGCCGCACGACACCCACGTCGATGCCGTCGGCCGAAGTGCCCGAGAGCACGCCGGCGACGTACGCGCCCTCGGTGACGAAGCGGGCTTCGAGCTCGTGCATCGCCGCGCAGCGTAACTCGTCGATCGGCGACACGGAGACCAATCGAGCCGGCGCCCTTGCGTATCCTCGTTCGCCATGGTCCCCCGCGCCGAGCCCGAGAAACGTGTCTCCATCCTGGTCGTCGACGACGACGCCGACGTCCGGCTCGCGCTGGAGATGACGCTGCAATATCAGGGCTTCGAGGTTTGGACCGCGAAGGATGGGCTCGAAGCGCTGCGTCGTCTCGAAGCCGAAGCCAAGGTCGATCGGCGACCGGGCGTGATCGTGACGGATCTGAAGATGCCCGGTCTGGACGGCCTCGGGTTGCTCGAGAAGATCCGCTCGGGCGAGAACCCGCCGCCGGTCGTCGTCGTGTCGGGACACGGAGACGTCGCTACCGCGGTCGACGCGGTGAAACGCGGGGCCGCGAACTTCCTGGAGAAGCCGCTCGAGGGCGAGCGCGTGCTCGTGACGATCCGCGCGGCCCTTCGAGAATCGAAGCTCGCGGCGGAGAACACGCGCCTCAGGAAGAAGCTCGCCGAGCGCCACGAACTCGTGGGTAGCGGTCCGGCGATGGAGCGACTGCGCGCGCAAGTCGCGACACTCGCCGGATCCGACGCGTCCGTGTTGATCACAGGCGAGAACGGCACCGGTAAGGAGGTCGTCGCTCGTAATTTGCACGCACTCTCCGCGCGCGCCGACGAGCCGTTCGTCACTGTGAATTGCGCGGCGATCCCCGACGAACTCATCGAGTCCGAGCTGTTCGGGCACGAGAAGGGCTCGTTCACGGGCGCATTCGAGCGGCGCATCGGGCACTTCGAAGCCGCTGCGGGCGGGACGCTCTTCTTGGACGAGATCGGCGACATGCCGCTGGCGGCGCAGGCCAAGGTGCTGCGCGCATTGGAATCGCGCGAGATCGTGCGCGTCGGCGATTCGCGCCCGATCCCCGTCGACATCCGCGTCCTCTCGGCCACGAACGCGGACTTGGCCGCCGCGACGGAACAGAAGACCTTCCGCTTGGACCTCTTCTACCGCTTGAACGTCGTGCCGTTGCGCGTGCCCGCGTTGCGCGAGCGACCCGAGGACGTGCCGGCGCTCGCGACGCACTTCCTGCGCGACATCGCGGCGCGTTCGGGTCGCACGCCGCTCGCCTTGCGCGCAGACGCTCTCGAACTATTGCAGTCACTCGATTGGCCGGGCAACGTGCGTCAGCTCAAGAACTTGCTCGAGGGCGCGTCGGTGTTCGCGAACGGACCCGAACTGGCGCGTACGGATCTCGAGCAGATCCTCGGTGCCGGCCCGGCGCTCGCGCCCGTGCCGGCTGCGGCGACGGTGACCGTCGTGGGCCCGATGGCCGACGACCCGTTCCGCGCCGAGACGTTCGAGGACTTCAAGAATCGCAGCGAAATGGCCTTCATCCAGCGCAAGTTGGCCGAGAACGGCGGAAACGTGAAGCGCACGGCGGAGCGTCTCGGGATGCAGCGCAGTCACATGTACAAGAAGCTGGATCGGTACGGACTGAAGTGAGCCGAGATGGGTTCGACTTGACGGATTGGACTATGGTCGAATAATTATTCGAGTAGGTTCGAATCCGCCTTCCGTATGGATGCAGCCGAGTGCGCGCTCGAGCTGCGGATGCGTCTCTCCCAACCCGCGCCGGGCAGGATCCAACTGCTCTCCGGCCGGCGCCAGGTGGGCAAGACGACGCTGCTGGTCGAACTCGCGGATGAACTCGGTCCGAAGGCGATCTACTGGAGCGGCGACGAGCCCGGGTCGAAGGCTCCGGGCGCGTTCGAACGCGCGTTCGCGGATGCCGAAGCCGCATCGATCGCCGGCGGAACCGCGGTGCTGCTGCTCGACGAGATCACGTCTCTGCAGGGTTGGGCCACGCACCTGAAAGGTGCTTGGGATCGGTTGCGCCGGCGCAAGCTGCGCGTGCACATCGTGGCCACCGGCTCTTCTTCCGTCGTGCTCGGCGAAGGAGCCGAGGAGAGCCTGGCCGGAAGGTTCGAACGACTCGAGCTCACGCACTGGACGCCCACCGCACTCGCCAAGAACTTCCGCATGTCCGTGGACCGAGCCTGCGAGACGACACTGCGATCCGGCACGTATCCCGGCGCAGTCGAGTACTCGAACGCGCCCGAGCGTTGGGCCGCCTACATCCGTGATGCGGTCATCGAGCCGGCGCTCTCACGGGACATTCGCGACATCGGGCGCGTGCGCAGACCGTCTCTCCTGCGCCAAGTGTTCCATGTCGCGACGTCATCGCCGGCGCAGATCGTGGCGCTCAAGAAGATGCAAGGCCGGCTCGAGGAGTCCGGGTCTCTCGAAACGATCGCGAGCTACCTCGAACTCCTGGAACGCGCTTACCTCGTCGCGCACCTGGACAAATTCTCGACGCGTACGGCACGCCAGCGCGCTGCCCCGCCGAAGCTCGTCACCTTGAACCATGCGCTGCTCGCGGTTGCGGATCCGCTCGGGGCGCCGACTGCGAACACGGACCCCGAACGGTTCGGACGCTGGCTCGAGAACGCCGTCCTCGCGCATGCGTGGAACCGCGGACAACGAGTGCGCTATTGGCGCGAAGAGCCGCACGAGGTCGATGCCGTCCTCGACGGTTCGTGGGGCTCGTTCGCGGTCGAAGTGAAGTCCGGGCGCTACTCGAAGGTCGATCTCGCGGGGCTCTTCGAGTTCACCCGACGACATCCGCGTTATCGGCCGCTCGTCGTCGGCGTCGCGGGGAATTTGTCGGTGGCCGAGCGACTCGGACTCCCCGTCATGCGCTGGCAGGACTTCCTACTGCAGGGTCCGGCACGGGTCTCCGACACGCGCGATCTCGTGAGCGAGATCGCTCCGACCCATCGCACGACGAAGAAGACCGAGAAGAAGCGTGCTAGCGGACCTCGTACACCGCGCTCTCCGGCCCGACTTCGATCGCGCGCGCATCCCGCGCGTGCTCGAGCTCGATGACATAACTACCGGGCAATAGCCGCATGGGCACCAAGCCCGAGATCGGTGGCCATAGCGCGGCGATCGGAAGGCCGGCGCTGTCGTGGACGTACGCGCGTTGCACGAGGAGCGCCTGCGGACCGAAGTCCAACACGACCTCGACGCCGTCCTCGACGACGATGTCGAGAGGTGTCGTCCCGCGTACCGACTGGGACTCGAACCTCTGGGCTTTGCCGGTCGCGCGGGGATCCGCGACGACGAGCACGTGGGGCTCGTCGGTAAGTCCGACGAACCGCGCAATTCCTTGCGGATCCGTCGCGATCATCGTGCTCTCGCCCCACGCGAATCGCTCGAACCCGAGCACGCCCAAGCGAACGCCGGAGGCGGGACGGCCGTCGGCGCGGCGAGCACGGACGACGAGTTCGCCTTGTTCTCCGAAGCGCACCTCGCCGAGATCGAGCGTGTCGCCTTGACGGAACTCCACTGCGCGGAACACCGAGCCGCGTCCGGGCGCACTGAACGTGAGGAGCCACGAGCCCACCGTGAAGCGCGGATCCGTGCGGCAACCCTCGGCTCCCACGTCGACGAGGGATCGTCCCACGCCGGTGCGTGTCATGGCGGAGAACTGAGCGTCGCCGACCCGCTCGCCGCTCGCGGCATCGACGACGCAGAAGCGCACGGTTGCACGCAGATTCTGGACCAGCGCGAGCGGTGTGCGCAGCACGACCTCGCTCACGTTCACGTCGACCCGCGCGGCTGCGACGACGACGCCGTCGAGACTGCCGTGCACGAAACCGGGCAATTCCGTCGGGAATTCCAGCACTCCCGCGCTGTCGCGGCCCGCGCCGGGCCACAGCGGCTCGCGCGGAGCGCTGGTGCGCACGCCGGGCGACAGCGCGTGTAGGACGGCACGGCGTGAGTTCGGGGCGATCTCGCCGACCTCGCGCAGAGTCGCGTCGACCGCAACGCGCGCCAGCACGGGCCCGACGATCACTCCGGGTTCTTGGAGTGCCTCGAGGAACGGCGCGCCGGTCTCGGTCTGCCAGCGCACGCGCACGATCGGCGCGGCCGCGAGACGCAGTTCGACGAGCTGCTCGGCGGTTTCACCGTTCACCTCGAACGCCTGGACGAGGGAAATCCGGCCAGGCGCGGAGGCCGAGACCGTGTGGGTTCCCGGTGTGAGCCCCGCGCAACGCCAGCGCGTCCCGGATGAGTCTTCTCGTTCCGTCGGAACGAGACGCGCCAGCCTGTCCGCGCACTCGAGCTGAGTGGAGCCGCTGAGCGGGGAACCCTTCTCGTCGACCAGCACGAACACGACGGTGACCGCCGTGAACTTCGCCGCAGAGACGCGCTCGACGAGCTCGACACGCGGTTCGCGCGGCGCCGATTCCGTGCGCTTCGTCTCGGAGAGCTCCGCGGGCGCGAGCGGGCCGCGCGGTTCCTCCTCGACGGAGCGCGGCGCGATCGGTTCGGGCTTCGCGGGTTCTGCGCCAGTCCCCACGGCGAGCCACGCGAGGAGCACGAGTGCGGCGAGAGCGCCGACGACGAGGACGATGCGCATGGGAGGCGCGCATTCTGTACGCCGGCGCGACGCGGGGCTTCGCTCAAATTGTCGCGCGGCGCGCGAACCGTGGGTTCCCGCGCCGCGCGCCCGCTCACGCGAGCCCGTGAGCCCGCATCACGGCCCGAATGGGCTCAGCATCACGGGATGCGCAGGCGCATCCCCTTCTTGATCGATTCGGGCTTGTCGAGCAGATCGCGGTTCGCCTCGTAGATCTCCTTCCAGCGGTTCC
>CAZKIY010000178.1:6227-8329 GCA_964552875.1 uncultured Planctomycetaceae bacterium | reverse complement strand
ATGGTCTCCTGATGGCCGCATGGCCGTCACTCCGAAGCACCGACGTGAACTTCGCGCGCAGCCGAATCGGTCAGCCGGCGACGGACAGCCAACTGGGTCAGCCCTCCCGGAGCTCCGCGACGCGTTGCTGGCTTGGTTCGCCGCGACCCGCCGCGACCTGCCCTGGCGTCGCTCGCGCGATCCGTACCGCGTCTGGCTGAGCGAGACCATGCTCCAGCAGACTCGGGTCGAGGCCGTCGTTCCGTACTTCGAGCGTTTCACCGCGCGTTTTCCGACCGTCGCCGACCTCGCCGCCGCGCCGGTCGAGGACGTGCTCGCCGCGTGGAGCGGCCTCGGTTACTACCGGCGCGCGCGCTCGCTCCATGCCGCGGCACGCGCGGTCGTCGAGCGGCACGACGGTCACTTTCCTTCCGCGCGCGCGGACTTGCTCGAGCTGCCCGGGATCGGGCCGTACACGGCCGGAGCGATCGCGAGCATCGCCTTCGATGCCGCCGAGCCGCTCGTCGACGGCAACGTCGCGCGCGTGCTCGCGCGGCTGTTCCTCCTGGACATGCCGCAGGAATCCTCGGCATTTCGTGGTGATTCGTGGCGCATCGCCGGCGAGCTGCTCGCCGGTCTCGGCGGGCGGAGCCCCGGCGATTGGAACCAAGCGTTGATGGAGCTCGGTGCCCTCGTGTGCACGCCGCGCGCGCCGCGCTGCCTCGTCTGTCCGGTCCGCGCGCACTGTCGCGCGTCGAGCGAGGGCCGCGTCGACGAGCTGCCCGTGCCGAAGAAACGGCCCGCGACGATCGAGGTCGAGCTCCACGTCGCGCTCGTCCGCGATGGAGCGCGCGTTCTCGTCACGGAACGCCCATCGACGGGGCGCATGGCCGGCTTGTGGGAGCTGCCGACGATCGAGCCGGCGGGTGAAGCGCGCCTCGCGACCGGCGCATGGCCGCGCGACACGCGTGGGAGTTCGCTCCTCGCGATTCAGGACGAGTTGGGCGCCGTTGCGCACTCGATCACGCGCCACAAGATCCGTGCGCGCGTGTTCGCGGGGCGCTGGATCGGCGGGCCGACGGCGGAGCCCTTGCGTTTCGTCACGCCCGACGAACTCGCCGGTCTCGGACCCACCGGACTCACCGCCAAGGTGCTCCGCGCGAGCTTCGTGCGTTGAACGATCGCGCTGTGTATGGCAGGGATACCGTTCTGTCCCCGCGCGCAGGAACCCTCGAGGCCGACCCGGCCGCGCGACCGACGGCGCGCGGCGTGACCTTCGTCGTGCCCGCCTACGACGAGGAGCGGGGGATCGCGGGCGTCGTCGAGCGGCTCGCCGGACTCCGACTCGGTATCCCGGTCGAGATCCTCGTCGTCGACGACGGTTCGAAGGACGGGACGGCACGTGTGCTCGCGGAACTCGCGACGCGCTTTCCCGTGTTGACCGTCGTGCGCCATCCGCGCAACAAGGGCTACGGAGCAGCGCTGAAGACGGGCTTCGTGCGCGCGACTCACGACGTCGTCGTGATCACCGACGGCGACGGCACGTACCCGGAGGCGAAGATCGCCGACCTCCTCGCGCGCATCGACGACGGCGCCGACATGGTCGTCGGGTCGCGCACGGGCGCGGACGTGCACATTCCGCTCGTGCGTCGGCCGGCGAAGGCGTTCTTGCGCTGGTTGGCGAGCTATCTCGCGGGCACCAAGATCCCGGATCTGAATTCGGGGCTGCGTGCGATCCGGCGCGAGCTCGTCGTGCGCTACCGGCCGATCCTGCCCGATGGTTTCAGCTTCACGACGACCATCACGTTGGCGTCGCTGACGAACGACCACCGCGTCGATTACGTGCCGATCGATTACGCGAAGCGATCGGGCCGTTCGAAGATCCGACCGATCCGCGACACGCTGGGCTTCACGCAGCTCATCGTGAGGACGGTGCTGTACTTCAACCCGCTCAAAGTGATCTACCCGGTCGCAGGGCTCGTGATGCTCTTGCTCCTCGCGTCGCTCTACTACGACGTTTTCGTCATCACGCCGGCCAACTTGTCGGACAAGACCACGTTGCTCGCGATGGCGATGATGCACGTGCTCGCCGTCGGGCTCGTCGCGGATCTGATCGACAAGCG
>CAZKIY010000178.1:0-6127 GCA_964552875.1 uncultured Planctomycetaceae bacterium | reverse complement strand
GTCCTGAACAAGATCCTCGAGCTCGAGCTCGCGGGCGTCGTCCGCTACATGCACTACTCGTTCATGATCTTCGGGCACCACCGGATCCCGATCGTGGGGTGGTTGCGTGATCAATCGACCGAGTCGATGGCGCACGCGTCGCTCGCCGGCGAGCACGTGACGAACCTGGGCGGTCACCCGAGCCTGCAGATCGGGGACTTGCTCGAGACCCACAAGCACGGCGTGGACGAGATCCTCGCCGAGAGCCTGGAGCACGAAGGCGAAGGTCTCGCCGCGTACCACGAGCTACTCGGACTGGTGGAGGATCGGAACGTGATGCTCGAGGAGTACGCGCGCGACATGATCGCCGCGGAGCAAGCGCACTTGCACGAGATCCAGAAAATGATGCGGCGCTCGGTCTGAGAATCGCGGCGCCGTGAGGTGCGTCGGCGCGCCGCATGCGCCGGACGGCCGGGGTCAGACTCCCCAGACGATGCGCACCCCGCTCGTCAGGTTGAACGTGGACGGCGTGCAGAAAGCGAGCGCGTTGCGATACCAGGATTGGTACACGCGCGCGCCCGGCGTCACCCCGCCGATCGTCGCGATGCCCGGTCCTCCGGCGAGCGGAAAGGTCGCCATGCCGCCTTGCGTCGCTCGCGTTCCGAGGCGCCGGATCGTTCCGCCCGCGCAACGCAATCCGTCGCCGAAAGAAACTCCGAGGTCGGAGTTGAGGCTCATCGTGCCCTGGAAGAAGAGCGTGGTCGTGCTCGCGGGCATGCCGCTCGCGGACAGGAGAACGGTGTCGGCGGAGATGCGCGCGACGCCCGTTGCGACGAGAACGCCGCCTGCGCCCGTGGAGTTCGCGCACCCGGCTCCACTGCCCGGAATGCCCGTGTTCCCGCAGGGACACGCATTCCCGGTGCCATCGCCCGGGCACAGACCCGGCGTGATCGAGTACTCGCACTCGTCCGGCACGGCGTTGCCGTTCACGTCGATGCTCGTGCCGGCGGTGATGTCTTGCGCATCCGCGATGCCGTTCCCGTTGCAGTCGCGGTCGAAGACGTAGCAGACCTCGAGCGACGCGCTTGCGCTGAGGTAGATCTGGGAGGCCTCATTGCCGTTGTTGCCGGCGAAGAACGAACTTCCTTGCGCAGCGATCGGCGTGAGCACGGTGCCCGGTGAGCTCGGCGGGCCTACGAAAAGCGCAGCAGTGGCGGACGGGTACGGAACCGACACCGCGACGAGGTTGGTCGCGGACAGCCCACTGATCGTCGCCCCCGAGGTGCCTCCGAAGTCGAAGACGCCGTCGAACGGGCCGAGGGCGAAGGGTTGCGGAGGCGCGGCGACACTCATAGCGGCAATCGGCGCGAACGTCGGGTCCATGAGAGTGAGGATGGCCGACAGAGTCCCCGTGAGGTTCTGGGGATTCGGTGAAGAGTTCTCGATCCCGAGCGCACCCAGGATGGACCCGCTGAGCGTGAAGCGCACTTCGCGTAGAAGCCCGAGGCTCAGGTCGAAGCGCGCAACGGAAGGTTCACTCGCCCAGTTCAGGGTCGAGGGAGCGATCGCAACGACATGGCACTGCGTCTCGGCTCGAACGGACACGGAGAAGCCGAAGAGGAAAATCGTCGCGCAGGCTAGCACCTTGTTCATGCGGAACCCTTCTATTGCCGAGGCACACACTGCCGAAAACTGTACGCCAAATCCGCCGACAATATGGCTCGGGCGACAATTCCTAGCGGATCCGGACTGCGGCGCGTACGCCGGTATCGTGCAAGCGCTGCGAGGGCGAGATCGCACTCCGGTGCGCCGATCGAGCGTGCTCCGGCTTCGCTGCGAAGGCACCTCCGCGCGAGACACGCAGGAGTGACGCGCCCCCCGCATCTCGCGCACCGGCCCCGTCCTGCGGCTCGGACCAAGCCTCGCCGAGGAGGAACAAATCCTGGCACCACTCGGCGACGTTTCCGATCGTGTCGTGGAGGCCGAATGGGTTCGCGCGGTACGAGCCCACTCGCGTGTGAACCACGGCGCCATCGTCGAGCGAATCGTTGTGAGGCCACTGCTCGGGGCCCTCGCGCCGCGAAGTCGCGTCGGCGAGATTTCCCGCGTTCGCGAGCGATTCGATCGTGTTCCCGGTCCACCAGGACGTGCGAGTCCCGGCACGCGCCGCGTACTCCCACTGCGCCTCGGTGGGGAGCGAAAGATCGAGTCGCTCGAGCATCATGCGCGCCTCTTCCCACGAGACCCGCTCGACGGGATTACGCGGGCCGAGTCGCGGCGGCATGCGTACGTCCGTCTGGTAATTGCTCGGGTTGTTCCCGGCGATCTGCGTCCACTGCGCTTGCGTCATCTCGTGCTTCGCGACGTAGAACGCATCCAGCGTCACCGTCATGGGTGGACTCTCCGCCGGCTTCGCCATCGCATCGTGCTCGGGCGAGGAGGGATCGTTCACCGCACCCATGACGAAGGTCCCGCTCGGCACCAGCACGAGAACGATTCCCGAATCGTCTTCGAAGCTCAGGGTGCCGTCGCTCGCTCGCTCTGCTGCTCGACCCGAGGCGAGGTGCGCGAACTCCTGCAGGTGAGAGGTCGGATCGGCGCCCAGGGGAAGGAGCCCCGTTCTCGGTTTCAGCTCCAGCCCGCCGTACAGCGGCGACGTGCGCACGGCCTCGATGCACGTGCGCCAGAGCGCGGATTCGCGCGCACCGCTGACGCTGCGCTCCTCGATGGTTCGCGCGAAGTCGAGGCGACCACGCACGTCGGAGATCAGGCCGAGCGACTCAGGCGACCCTTCGAACGCATGGATCGCGGCGATCAAGTCGCGCATCGCCGCATCGAACCAGCGCGACTCCGGATCGGTGAGCAGCGGAGCCGCCGCGGACATGCGCGCAACTGCAGTCGCGTGCTGCGGCCGCCGACTCGTCACATCAGTCGCTCGCGCGATCCAGCGCTCGAGGTCGGGAACGCGCGCGGGCAGTGCCGGCCACAATGTGTCCGCCTCGGCGCGCAGGTCTTGCAACAGCTTCATGTCGGAGAGCCCGCGGATCTCCTGGTTCGCGCGTCCGAGGTCGCGGTTGCGCGCGGCCTGCACCCACGACACCGCTCCGAGGCCGAGCACGACGAAAAGGAGTGCCGACGCGCCTGTGACGGCCAGAGCGCGATTGCGTCGGGTCCACTTGCGCAGTTCGGCGAAGCGACCCCCTTCGTGCGCTCGGACCACGCGTCCTTCGAGGTACGCACGGAGATCTTCGGCGAGCTCCAGCGTGTCGGCGTAACGCAGCGCGGCTTCGCGCGACATGGCCTTCTCGCAGATTGCGACGAGCTCCGCCGGTGCGTTCGCGCGCAGCTCGGCGATCGGACGAGGCGCTCCGTCCAGCAAGCGCGCGAGCACTGTGCGGTTCGACACCCGGCCCTCGCTCGGGACGAACGGCATCCGCCGAGCGAGCAGGTGATAGAGCATCGCGCCGATCGCGTAGACGTCCGATCGCGTGTCGACGTCGCGGCTCTCGCCGCGAGCTTGCTCCGGCGGCATGTAGGCCGGCGTACCGACGACCGTCCCGTCCATCGTCACGATGGGCGAGTCGGGCGTTTCCTCGCGTTCCTCGCGGCGGTCCGTTCGAACGGATCGACTCGATCCGTGAGGCGCGATCCGAAGATCCCTCGAATCGGGTCGTCCCTGCGTGCGGGCGAGGCCCCAGTCCATCACGTACACCTCGCCGAGATCGCCGACCATGACGTTGGCCGGCTTCAGATCGCGGTGGATCACGCCTTTTCTGTGCGCGTACGCGACGGCCTCGCACACCCGCAGGAAGACGGCGACCGCGCGCGTCTCGGTCCAACCTTCGCGGCCCTCGAAAACGAGGTCGTAGATCGTGCGGAGGTCACGGCCCTTCACGAGCTTCATCGTGAAGAAGGGCCGACCATGCGCGTCGAGCCCCAATTCGTGCACGGGCACGACGCCCGGGTGGTCGAGCTGGCTCGTGACCTGCGCTTCTTCCAGGAACCTCGCGATGCGCGCGGGCTCGTCCTGCTCGTCGCCCCGGAGAGCGACCTTCATCGCCAGCGTGCGACGCAAGTCCTCGTCGAACACGCGCAAGATCGATCCCATCCCCCCGCGACCGATCTCCTCCTCGACGCGCAAGCGCGTGCGCGTCGTCACGGCCGGACGCCGCACGAAGTCCGTGGTCCCGACGTTCGCCGCCTCCTCAGGCGTTCGACTCTGCACCACGTTCAGGAAGAGGCGGTCGAGCACATCGGCGGGCACGGTGGGTTCGAGGACCGCGCGAATCGGACCTTCGAGCGCGCTCCAGTACACGCGGAGTTCGCGCAAGGCGGCGGCCTGCTCCGGATGCGCCGCCAAGAGCGCGTCGAACTCGCGGATGTCGCGCGGGTCCCCGCGTTTCAGCCAGGAACCGAAAAGCTCTGCGGCGGACGTAAGCGGGGGCAACTCCACATTGCGCGAGTCTAGCGATCGTGTGCAGACACCCCGCGCACCCCGTGAGTTCAGATCCTAGGGGGACCGCGCGCCACGGGATCGCGGCCGAGAGAGCGCTTCTGCTCGCGCGTTGAATGCGGATGCGGCATGGGCGGGCGTTCGGGCCCCCCGAACAACCCGCGCCAACCGTGCGGCTTCCGACCGCGCCGATTCGGCTGTGCTGCCGATGCTGAACGATTCGCGCGGCACCCGCTTGGTCGGTGGGTCGGCTGTCGATAGGGTCTTCAGTTCTTCGCGTTCCCTTCCCGGACACGTCGAGGTCGCTCGCATGCTCGCAGCTGAGGCGCTCGTCGCGCGCCAACCGATCTTCGGTCGCAAGAAGGAACTCGTTGCCTACGAGCTCCTCTTCCGATCCGCAAACCTCGACCGCGCCGTCATCGGGTCGCCCGAGGTCGCGACGGCACAAGTGTGCGTACGGTCGGTCTTGGACATCGGCCTCGACGACTTGGTCGGCGCCGTGCCCGCGTGGATCAATGTGCCGCGCGAAACTCTCGTCGCCGGGCAATTCCACTTCTTGCCGCCGGAGCGCGTCGTGGTCGAGGTCCTCGAGGACGTGGAGGCCGATCCCGAAGTCCTGCGCGCGTTGCGACAGGCGCGTGATTCCGGGTACCGGATCGCGCTCGACGATTTCGTGCTGAACGATCGCACGCGCGAGCTCGTCGACTTCGCGGACTTCGTCAAGATCGACGTTCTCGGGCGATCGATCGAGGACGTCGTGCTGACGCACTCGACCCTCGCTCGCCGCGGTCTGAAGATCCTGGCGGAGAAGATCGAGTCCCACGAGATGCAGGCCGCGGCGCTTGGCGCCGGGTACGACATGTTCCAGGGCTACTACTTCGCGCGACCCGAATCGGTGCGCGGACGACGCATACCCGCCGACCGCAACGCGCTGTTGCGGTTGTTCGCGGAGATCCAGGATCCAGCGACGACGCTCGAGCGCGTCGAGGAACTCGTCGCGGTCGATCTCGGCCTCACGGTGCGCGTGCTGCGCTACGTGAACTCGGCCTTTCTCGGACTGCGCGAGCGCGTCGATTCGCTGCGTCACGCCATCCTGATGCTCGGCCTGCAGAGGCTGCGCGATTGTGTCTCGATACTGATCCTCGCCGGTCTCAGCGAGAAGCCCGCGCAGCTCGTGACGATCGTGCTCGTGCGCGCGCGGATGTGCGAAATCCTCGGGGAATCCGTGGGCAACGAACCCCACCGCCACTTCAGCGCGGGACTTCTCTCGTTGCTCGATGCGTTCCTGGATCAGCCGATGGGTGTGGTCGTCGAGCGCATCGGACTCTCGGACGATCTCTCCGGCGCACTCCTCCGCCGTGAGGGGATCTTTGGCGCGAGTTTACGCATCGCCGAAGCCTGCGAACGAGCGGTCTGGCACGAGATCGAGGACTCCCGCTGGAGTCCGGCCGCCGTGCGCGAGGCGTACCTCGAAGCGCTGCGCTGGAGCGGTCGCGTTCAGTCGAGTCTCGGCCCGGTGTGACGATCACGGATGAGAGCCCGTGAAGAATCGAGCGTACGTGCTCTTTGATTCATGTGGCGACGCTGCGCGTTGCGAGAAGCCGTGATGTCTTCACGGCCTCTGAGCGCGCCGACTCGCGCGCCGATCGATGGCGGACATCATCGACGAGTGGCGATTTCCGTCGCGATCCGGTC
>CAZKIY010000177.1:5833-8343 GCA_964552875.1 uncultured Planctomycetaceae bacterium | reverse complement strand
CCCGCACCTTCACGTTCCGGAACGCGACGCGATCGCCGTGATCCTGCAGCGCGATCCGACCGGACTTCGGCACGCCGTAGTTCGGCATCCCCGCGAACTTGCTGGCCTTCACCGCCGACTTCCACGCGTCGGTCCACAGCTCGTACTCGACGATTCTCTCGCCGTTCAGCCAGTGCTCGACCTTCGCGCCGTTCACGACCAGCCGCGCCTCGTTCCACATCCCGACGGGTCGCGTGAGGTCGCGCTGCGGCGCATCGAGCGCATAATTCGAACCCGCGGAGGTCAACGGGTTGCGACCGTCTGGATGTGCGTCGTTGTCGAGGATCTGCATCTCGGGGCCGCTCTCCCACACGTACGAACCGGCGTCGGTCACGTGGAAGAACACGCCGCTGTTCCCGGCTGTTTCGACGCGCCAATCGAGCGCCAGCTCGAAGTCCGCGTACTCCGCGTTGGTGACGAGGTCGCCGCCGTCGCCCGTGCGCACGAGCGCACCGTCGGACGCTTCCCAACCGCGCACGGGGCCCGGGCTCTTATAGTTGCGCCACTCGGCGATCGATCGACCGTCGAAGAGGAGCTTCCAACCGGCCTTGCGCTCCGCATCGGTGAGGACGTTCTGCGGTTTCGGAGGCGGAGCCGCGCGCATCTCGAGCGGGCGATCCGGCGCGAGCGCATTCAACGTGTACCACGCCGCGGTAGACCACATCGAGGCCGCGAACGGTCCGACGACGCGCAGATGGACGACGCGGCCGGCTTCGAGGCCGTCGATCGCGAGCGACGCTCGACGACGATCGGCAGAGATCGAGACGGCGCGCACGGTGAGGCGACGTTCGTCGATCTTCGGTCCGCCGTACTGCTCGGTCGGCACGTACTTCCAGTCCTCGACCAACCAATTCTCGCTCTCCCAGCCCAGCCCTTCCGCGATCGGCGCGGTGAACTCGACCTCGAATCCGCCGGTGCGCGCGCGCACGGCCAGCAGGTCGAAGACGTCGCCGCCTTTCCAGGCGATGCGCTGCAAGCCGTGCTTCAGCTTGCCCTCCTGCCCCCAGTTGCCGGTCGCACCGACGCCGCCGGCGTATAGCGCACCGTCGGGCCCGACGACGACCCGGTTCATGCCGGCCTCGAGACCTTGAGTCCAGCGCATGACGGCGCCTTGCCACACGCCGTCGACTTCCTCGATCGCGTCGCGCTGCAGGCCGCCGTACGTGACGTCGGCGTGCGCGACTTGGCCCGAATACGGCCCGAAACCCGCCGGAATCGTGAACGGCTGGCTCGGGCTGTTCCCGATGTCGTTCTGCGGGAGCCACACGACCGGCGGAGTGACGACGAGATCTGCGGCGGCTTCCTCGAGCACGGCGCGCGATCCGAAGAAGGCACCCGTCGTGAGTCGCAAGAGCTTCGACGAAGGCAACCAGTCGCCCTGATTGTCCGTGATCAGGATCGCGCCGTCCGGCGCGATGCCGATGCCGTTCGGCGTGCGCAGTCCGTGCGCGACGACTGCGTGAGCCCCCGTGTCCGGATCGATCTTCAACACCGACCCGCGACCGGGCACTTGCGGCCGTGTGCTCTTGCCGCCCGGATCGATCGCGATCGCGAGGTTCAAGTACAGCGATCCGTCCTTCTCGACGAGCCCGAACGCGAACTCGTGGAAGTTCGAAGACACGCCCCAAGCCGAGCAGACGGCGCGGTAGTGGTCACAGACGCCGTCGCCGTCGCGATCGATGAGTTCCGTGAGCTCCTGCTTCTGCGAGACGAAGATGCGGTCCTTCCAGACGACGAGGCCGAGCGGTTCCGCGAGACCGGCCGCGAAGCGCTTCATCACGACCTTCGTGGGATCCCCGCTCGTGGCATTCTCGAGCGAGTACACGGCGCCGATCGCGTCCCACGTAGCGACGAGGAGCCGACCGTCCTTCGTCCACGCGAGACCACCGACCTTCGGCTCGAATCCCGCGGGTCGGATCGTGCGGACGTCGAGAGCCGGGTGCGCCGAGTCGAGGGGCCGCGAATCACCCGGCCGTCCCTTCTCGAGCGGTTTCACCAAGCGCTTCTTGCCCGGGGCGGTGACGCGCACTTCGCCCGCGGGGCACGACAGCGCGCTCGACGGAACGATCTCGAACGCCGTCGCCCCCGGACGCTTCCACGAAAAGCGCAGAACAGCGCCGAAATAGGCCTCGAAGTACTGGATCTCGAGTGCGTGGGAGCCGCTCACGAGCTCGATCTCGACGTCCTTGTCATTCGGGCTGTGCAACCCGTCGTGATCGATCACGACCTTCCCGTCCAGGATGAGCTTCGAGCCGTCGTCGCTGCGCAGTCGCAAGGTGTAGAGCCCGGGCTCACGGATCTCGAGGAACCCCTTCGCGTGCGCGACGTACGTGTCTTCCAGCCCCTCGAGTTCGGGGTCCTCGAGATCGATCGTCTCGAGCCGTCGCGCGACGTTCGGCGTCTGACCGGGAACGAGCGGCAGCAACGTGTCGATCGGTTCGCCGATGAAGTACCAGTAGACGGAGAGGCCG
>CAZKIY010000177.1:2060-5733 GCA_964552875.1 uncultured Planctomycetaceae bacterium | reverse complement strand
CTGCGCACCTGCACGGCGATCATCACGCCGGCGGGCACGTCTGCAGCTCGGAAGCGGCGCACCAGGCCGGGCAACCCAGCCTCGAGTCCCCATTCCTCCATTTCCGTCGCAGAAAACAGGTTTTCCGGCCGAGCGAACTCCGGTGATTCCTCCACGCGGATCGCGCGACCATCCTTCAGCACGATGTCGTACTCGAGCACGCAGCCGCCGTTCTCGAGCCGATAGCCGCGCCACTCGGAGCGGGATTCGATCGGCTTGTCGTCGACGCGCGCCATCCACACGTACCCATCGAGCCCCTTCTGGTAGTCGGATCCGCGCGTGGTCGGCGTCGGACCGTGCACCGTCGTGTACACGGCGCCGTCGAACATGACGCCGCCCTTCCACGACTTGTAGAGGCTGCACGTGCTCGCGTCCCACGATGCCCACAGATCGTCGGCGAGCGCCAACGTCACCATGCGCACGCGACCGTCGAGCACGCAGCGGAACACGAAGGGGTCGCGCGGCCGTTCCACGACGAACGCGGGTGCGGGCGGATTCTGCGCCGCCGCAGTGAAGAGCAAGGAGGCGAGGATCATCGGGTTGCGGACGCGTGCGCCGAGGTCGGATTCTTGTAGGGATAGAAGTTGAGCAAGAGCGCGAGGGACGCGAGCGCGGCCCACATCGGCACAGAGAAGAGGCGCGTGTAGTCGGTACCACCACCGTCCGACGGCTCGAGTGTCGCCCACTTGGCGACCCACCCAGCGACGAGGCTGCCCACGATCACGCCGATGCCGACGATCACGAGATTGTAGAGGTTCTGCGCGCTGGCGCGGACATCCGCGGACGTCTCCTCGTCGACGATCATGAACGCGAGGAAGATGAAACAGCCGAAGATGGGACCGTGCAGCAGGAGTCCGGCGACGAGCGTCAACATCGGCGGGAACGGCAGCACGTCGACGTAGGCGAAGAGCGCCATGCGCGCCGCGTAGGCGAGGAGGCCGACTGCGAGCAAGGTCTTGCGCGAAACGCGCTTCGCGAAGAGCGTGATCGCGCCGAGGACGACGACTTCGGACATCTGCCCGATCGTCATCAATCCGCCGCCGCCTGCGCCGAAGAGCGTCTTGAAGAACTCCGGCGCCTGCGCCTGCTTCGCGCCCAAGAACGACTCGGTGTGGACGAAGTAGAACTGGTGGATGCAGCTCACCGGCACGGTGATCACGAACAGCGTAATGAGCGGTTGCTTCGCGATCTCGCGCAAGGCTTCGAGCGTGGCGAAACGCTTCACACCGCGCGAAGGCGGCGTGTGCGGCAACGTCAGGCAATACGCGCTCATCGCGAAGCCCAGCAGCGCGCTCAAGCGGAACGAGTCGGCCTTGCCCGCGACGACGTCGGCCGTGTGCTCGTGCAGGAGCCATTGCCCCATCGCGAGCCCCACGACGATCCAACCGAACGTGCCCCACAAGCGCACACGCCCGAAGTCGCGGTCGCGATCCGGGAGATGGTGGAACGCGAGCGAGTTCGTGAGCGCCATCGTCGGCGCGTACATGAATCCGTACGCGACGGAAAACCACAGGAAAGAGTGGTAGTTCTCGATGCTCGCGAGTTGCCAGATCAGGATCGCTCCGACCAGGTGGTGGATCGCGAGCAGCTTCTCCGTCGCGATCCAACGGTCGGCGATCTGGCCGGCGATGAAGGGCCCGAAGATCGCGCCGACCGCGCCGGCCGCGAACATGTTCCCGATCTGCTCGGGCGGCATGTTCCGATGCCCCGCGAGGAACGACCACAGGAACGGCAGCCATGCGCCCCAGATCGCGTACTGGAGGAACATCATCACGCTGAGACGCGGACGTAGGCCGGGGACTTCGCTCATCGTCGGGGGGACTCGCAGAGGAGGTGCGCGACGAGCGTCGCCGCACGGAACGGAAATCGAGGTCGAATCACTCGGAGAAGGCCGCGTCGAACGCGCGCTCGCTGCGAGGGAAGTCGAGGCGGCGCACGAACGCGGACGACTCCTTGGCGCCGTGCTCGCGATCCATGGCTGCGTCCTCCCACTCGACCGTGAGCGGACCGGCATAGTTCAACTGGTTCAACGAGCGCACGATGCCCTCGAAGTCGATGCGACCGCGACCGGGCGAGCGGAAATCCCAGTTGCGCCCCTCGCGACCGAAGTCGACGTGTCCGCCGAACGTCCCGACCGGCGTCGGCACGGGTGACCACCACACGTCCTTGACGTGGACGTTCCACACGCGATCGCCGAAACGGCGCAGGAAACCGAGGTAATCGACGCCCTGGTACCCGAAGTGCGAAGGATCGAAGTTGAACCCGAAAGCCTCGTGTCCATCGAGCGCCGCGAGCGCGCGCTCGGTACTCGCGAGGTCGAACGCGATCTCGGTGGGATGCACTTCGAGCGCGAACGACACCTTCAGCTTCTGGTACTCGTCGAGGATCGGCCGCCACAGGTCCGCGAACTCGGCGTAGCCCTTCTCGATCCCGCCCGAGGGAAGCGGCGGGAACGCGTACGCCCACTGCCAGATCGGCGAACCGGTGAAGCCGACGACGACGGTGCGCTTCGTGCGCTTCAAGACGTCCTTCACGGACTTGGGCGCCGCGTCGAAGAACGCGCGCGCGGCGCGTCCGGTGTCGATCATCTCGGCGGCTGCGCGCTGGCGCACACCCTCTGGTTTTCCGTCACCCCACACGCGCTCGGGCAGAATCGAACGATGCCTTTCGTCGATGACGTCTGCGACGGCCTGACCGACGAGGTGGTTCGAGATCGCGAACGAACCGAGACCGTGGTCCTGCAAGAGCGCCCAGCGCTGCGCGATCCAGGTCTTGTCCTTCAGCGCGCGTTCTACGTCGAAGTGATCGCCCCAACAGGCGAGTTCGAGGCCGTCGTAACCGAAGTCGCGCGCCTTCCGGGCCAGGGTTTCGATCGGCAGATCGGCCCACTGGCCGGTAAAGAGGCAGACGGGGCGGGGCATGGGTTCCTCCGGGCGAGTCGCGGAGGATAGGGCGAGCGGCACGGGAGCGCGAGAACCGCTCGTAGCCTCTCGAGGAATCAAAGGACATGCGCTCGGCCGAATGGCGCAGCACAAGTCCACGACCAACACATCGACACGGATGAGGCCGGGGATCGCTCTCGACCGTGACTCGTCTCGGGCACTGCAAGCGACAGTTGCACCGAACGCCCGGACGTCCGCCGTCCTACCCGCCAATCGAGGCGGTTTTCAGACTCGAACACGCTCGTCCGGTCACAGCGCTCGCGGGCTGGCAGGCTCTCTCACTTGATCTCGGACATGCGCACCGCGATGCGCTCCTTGGCCGAGATCGAAGCGGCCTCGAGCACGCGCTGAGTCTCGTACGCGTCGACGAAATCGGGAAGCGGCACGACCGGCTCGATCCCTTCGATCGCGCGCACGATGTCGGCGGCCATGTTCGTGAAGCCGTGCTCGTACCCGACGAGGTGCGCGTCCGGCCACCAGTTCGCAGCGTACGGATGTTCGCCGGCAGCCGAAGTCGCGACGATGCGACGCCACCCACCCGTGCGCGGTCCGAGCGTCGCGTCCGCGAACCACAGCTCGTTCATGTTCTCGAACTCGAAGCGCAGCGAGCCGAGTTCGCCGTTCAGTTCGATCGTGTTCGCGTTCAAGTGTCCCGTCGCGAGACGCGAAGCCTCGAAGCTCGCGGTCGCGCC
>CAZKIY010000177.1:0-1960 GCA_964552875.1 uncultured Planctomycetaceae bacterium | reverse complement strand
GTAGTTGAACCACACGAAAGTCTTCGACCGCTTGGCCTTCTTCGCCGCGTCGCGCAACTGCCGCGCCTCGGTCAACGTCGCCGCGAGAGGCTTCTCGCACGCGACGTGCTTCCCAGCTTCGAGTGCCGCGATCGCGGGCGCCAAGTGCATGTGATTCGGCGTCGCGATGTCGACGAGCTGGAGCTTCGGGTCGCTGGCCACGTCCTCCCAACGCGTCGTCCACGTCTTCCAACCGAAGCGCGCGGCGAAGAGGGCCAGCTCGTCGCCGTCACGCCCGCAGGCAGCGTGGAGAACGACGCGGCGCGGAAGGTCGAAGAACCGATTCGCCTGGCCCCACGCGTTGCTGTGCGCGCGGCCCATGAACTTCTGACCGATGAGACCGACGAAGAGTTCGTTCGACATGCGCTTGGGACCACGAGTGGGGAGAGCATTGGAGTCGGCAGGGGACTGCGGCGCAACGACGGGGACGAAGCCGGCGGCGAATCGTGCCTGAAAGGCGAGATCGCCGTGGTTCGCGGCGTCGAATCGAGGCTCGAGGACCGGGTCGACGTTCCTCGGAACGTCACGACTCTGCCGAGAATTCGCTGGAATCACAGTGCCCGTGAGGAAGTCGCGGGCTCGAGGCCGCCGCACACTCGTGTCGGAGAGCCCGCCGTGGGCTCGACTTCTTCACGGGCCCTCAGCGCCGGTTGAACGCCCGCTCGAGATCCGCCAGTGCGAACCGCACGCGTGTCGGTCGCCCGTGCACGCACGTCTGGTCGGACTCGAGGTGGCGGCCGCGATCGAGCAACGCGCGCATCTCGTGCTCGGTCAACGGATCCCCCGCCATCACGGACGCGCGACACGCAGCGCGATGGAGCACTTCCTCGAGCAACTTCTCGCCCGCCAGCGCCTTGTCTTCCTCGAGCAACGCGACGATGTCGCGCACGAGGAGCGCCGGCCGCGGTCGCTGCAAGCGTGCCGGGAGCCCGTGCACCGCGAGCGTCGCTTCGCCGAACGGCTCCACGAGGACACCGGCCCGCGTGAGTTCCGCCGCTCGCGCAGCGATCAAGGCGACTTGCGCGCGGTCGACCTCGACCAACTCGGGGACGAGCAAGCGCTGGACTTCGACGTTCCCGCGCGCGAGTTCGCCGCGCAGCGCCTCGAACGTGATGCGCTCGTGCAACGCGTGCTGATCCACGATCTCGAAGCCGTCCTCGAGCGCGCGCAGGATGTATGTGCGCGCGACTTGCACGAGCGGCGCGCCCGACAGTGCCGCGCTGCGACCCAGTGCCGCGACGTCGGGAGTACCGTCGAGGGCGGGTTCGGCGCCGACGTCCTCTGCGCGAGAAGCTCCGCCTTCTCCCAACTGCGAGTCGGAGCGATTCGCGTTCGAACGCAACCACTCCGCGCTCGGCGCGATGTCGCGCACGACGAACGGTTCGGCCGCGGGTCGTGACGGGAGCACGTACTCGCCGCGGAACGGCAGCGCGGATTCGCGCGCCTCCCGCTGACCCGCGATCTCGAGCAGCCGCGCGCCCGGCGTCGCCATGTCCGTTCGACGCACGGCTTCGCGAATCGAGTTCACCAGGAAGCCGAACAGTCGCCGCTCTTCGCGGAAGCGCACGTCGCTCTTCTGCGGGTGCACGTTGACATCGACCGACGCCGGATCCATCCCGAGCGCGAGGAACGCGACCGGTTGACGGTGATCGAAGACGAATCCGTGGTACGCATCCTTCAGCGCGCGCAACAGGACCTTGTCGCGAACAGTCCGACCGTTGATGAACCACATCTGCCGCGTCGCATCGCCGCGCGCGAATCGCGGCGGCGCCACGAGGCCGGTGAGTCGCGTCGTCCCATCCGCGGCGCGCACTTCGACGAGCTCGTTGGCGAGATCGGCGCCGAAAAGCCGGCGAACGCGTGCGCGCAAGTCCATCGAGCCTTCGACGTCGAGCACGCGCTTCCCGTCGTGCGTCACGCG
>CAZKIY010000176.1:0-8354 GCA_964552875.1 uncultured Planctomycetaceae bacterium | reverse complement strand
GCGTGTTCTTGTCGAGCGCGCCGCGGTCAACGAGCTTGCCGCTCTTTCCGATCCACGACTTCGCGCGCACGCCGCGCTTGCTCGCGGCATCGAGCGTGCGTGTGAGTGAGCCGAGCGTGAGGTACGTCTCGAACAACCAGCGGACGTGTTCGGTCTCCGCCGGGTTCGGCACGAGTCGCTTCTCGACGAGGTCGTACCCGAGCGGAACGGCACCGCCGGTCCACATCCCGCGCCGGCGCGCCGCGATCATCTTGTCGTGCGTGCGTTCACTGATTTGCTCGCGCTCGAACTCGGCGAACGTCGCGAGCAGGTTGAGCGTCAAGCGTCCGACCGACGAGGTCGTGTCGAACTGCTGCGTGATCGAAACGAAGTCGACGTTGCGCTCGCGGAAGCGCGCCATGAGCGCGACGAAGTCCGAGAGCGAACGCGAGAGGCGGTCGAGCTTGTAGACCGCGACCACGTCGACAAGCCCCGCGTCCACGTCCGCGAGCAATCGCTGGAACGCAGGACGCGCCGTGTTCTTGCCCGAGTAGCCGCCGTCCTCGTACACGTTCGCGAGCGGCGTCCAGCCCTTCTCGCGCTGGCTCGTCACGTACGCCGCGACCGCTTCGCGCTGCGCTTCGATCGAGCCGAACTCGCTCGTCGCGTCCTCGACGCTCTGTCGCGCGTAAACGCCCACGCGCACGCTGAGGCGCGGGACCGGAGCGAGTCTGCGGCTGGTCGCCCTCACCGCGCGACTCCCCAGAAAACGCGGCCGTTCCAATGCGCGCCGGTCGCTGCCTTCGCTGCGGCGCTGAGCGAGCCGTGGGTGCGGCCGTCGAACGTATAGCCATCGTCCGTGACCGCGAGTCGCAGTTCGCGCCCGCGCCACTCGCGCACGAGTTCAGTGCCGACCGTCAGCCCGTCATTGTTGAAGTTCGTCGGCGGTGCGGTGGGAATCTCGATCTCCGCCACGAGCTGTTCGAGCCGCGCCTTCGCGGTGACGGAGAGCCCGCCGAAGCGTTGCTCCTGCACGCGGAACGCGAGCTTGCGGAACAACCACTCGCGATGCCGCGAGCGCGGCGGACGCTCGAACAGCTCGACGTAGCGTTGCGCGAGCGCGTGGGCGTCGAGCGCGCGCAGCTCCGCGAGTTCGTCGGCGATGGGCTTCACGACGCGGACTTCGCGAGCACCGACCAGCCCGCAGGCGCGTCGCACGTTTCGGTGCAGCGCGCGCAGCGCGGTCGCACGCCGTGCTCCGCCGTGTAGTCCACGCGCTCGTCGCTCGTCATCGCGCGCGCCTTGTCGCTCGCGTGTCGCGGGCACGCGTGATCTCCGTTCGGTTCGATCTTCATGTCGACGCATGAAGCCTCGGAAGCGCGGACCTCATCCACTGACTTCTGCGAGTTCCGTCGCAGGTACGCGGTCGCGAAGGTCTCACTCAACTCGACGATTTCCTCGCTTGCGAGGTGCGCGAAGAGATGGCTGGCGATCATCGCGGTCCCTTCGCCGCTGCGACCGCGTGGCGCACCGCATCGTCAATCTCTGCGCGTACATCAGCGGTGATGCGGGCGTCGTCGAGTCGGATGCCGCACTGCGTTGGGCGCCGGTCGAACACGCCCCCACCCGCCAGCGGCAGTTCGTCCACGCGACGAACGACGATCCGCCCCGTCCGATCACGCACGACGAGCAGCGGCTCGATCAGGTCGCCGTGGAGTGCGCACTGCACTCCGCCGATCACGACGCCGAGCCTCTTCGCTGGCACCGGGAACGCGTGGTACGCGAACACCGTGATGCGCACCGCATCGAGGTCGGCGACGCGCCGTCGCACCGCGTCCTCCAGCTCGCACGGGTCCGCCTCACTCAGCATCCCGAATCGCGTTCCGCCGACGAAGTCGTGCAGATCGACTGCTGGCAGGTCCTCACGAAGGCGCAGCGCACCAGCGATCAGCTGCACCACTCCGCTCTCGTCGCGGAGCACGTACACGGGCTCGACGGCCTCGCCTTCGACGGTGCAGATCGCCACGCCGTGGATCGGATGGCCGGACGGGCGGGCCTGCGTGTAGCTCTCGATCGCGATGCGCGGAGTGGATCGCATCACGAGATGAACCCGCCCTTCCGCAGATGCCCGAGCACGGCATCCTCGATCTCAGCGCGAACGGCTGGACCAACCGGACGCACGTACGAGTACTCGTTGCCAGCGCGATCACGCCGAGTCGGGAACGCCAGCGCGTATCGACCGCTCGCGGTTCGACGGACAGCGATCGAGTCGAGGATCAGCCCGTCGATCGTGATCGTGACCCAACCACGGAGTCCGGTGCCGCGCAGGTCCGCTGCGGCGGGGTGGAATCGAATGTCGCGGACGTTCACGCGGCACCTCGACGGCTCGGGTTCGGAGCGGTCCAGCGCGCGACGTGCGCACGCGACTCGCCGGGCTCATGGCACGCGGTGCACACCCATCCGTGGTCGGCGAGATCGCGGGCGTAGTCCCGGCAGCCGCACCAGGAGCAGCCAAAGCGCGGGCGACCCTGCGCGTCCTCGTCGCCGTGAAATTCCTGGGGCTCCTTCCCGATCGGCCCTGACAGGACTGACGGGAGGGGGCCTGTGGCAGTCTTGGCAGTCCCCTTCAGTAGGGATTCCTTGCGCGCTGCGAGGATCGCGAGCAACTCGGGCTTCGCGTCCCGCATGCGCTGCCCCAAGTCGGCGGGCACGGCGCTGGCGGGTTCGTAGCGAAGTCGATCCCCTCGAACCTCCAACACCACGCCGAGGCGAGCGCAGTCGGCGACGATCTCCGAGGCCGCGCTCATAGGAAGCCCTCGTCCTGCACGGGGCCTTCGTCAGTCTTGGCAGTCCCTTCCGGAGAGGATCCCGCGCGCAACATCTCGGGGTGGATGCGGTACTCGGTCTTGGAAGCGCCAGGGGTCTTCTTGATCTCGGTACGCAGCCAGCCGAGGTCCACGAGTAGGGCGACGCCCCGCTCAGCGTCCTCCCGCCGCATCAGCCCGGTCCACTGCGGGCGGTACACGTCGCGAAGCGTGAACCCGTCCTTGAGCGCGCCCTTCCGGATGCGCCGCTCGATCGCCTTGGCGGCGGTCACGTCGCCGTGGGCGCCGAGCGAGTAGACGCGACGAGCGTGACTCTCGAGGTACTTCGCCCACTTCAGGGCGCGTTCCAGAGCCGCAACCGTGACAGGTCCGCGCCCTCCATCCACGAGGTGCTGCAGCAACGCGATCGACGGGATCAGGCTGCGGTACTTCGCGAAGTGCGACTCGATCGCCGGGTGCTCCTGACCAGAGCGGAGGCGCAGTTCGAGCCCCTCGTACCACGCATCGAACACCTGCTGTGCGGCAGGCTCGAAGCGCAGCCCGGGGATGTCGTCCTCCTTCGCGAACTTGCCCTCTTCGTAGCGGAAGTCGCGCTTCTTCAGCCCCTCCAGATCGACGAACACGTCGTGCGCGCGCTTCCGCGCATCGCAATCGGGGTAGCGATCGACGTTCTTCCAGTGCGGCGACACGTCCGGCCACACGATCACCTGGAACCGCTGGATGAATCCGTCGTCGGCCGCCGCCCCGTCCATCGCTGCTTGCAGGTGCGAAGTAAGCGGGCCGGGCTGCACGCACCCGAAGATCGAGATGATCGCGGCTTCGATGTCGATCGTTCCGCGTGCGATGCGGTCGTAGGTGAAGCGTGAGTTGCCGTTCCACGCTTCCAGGTAGAACGCCCGGTCGCACTCGTGCCCTTCCTTGTCCATCGAGCGCACGAGGCCCATCAGCTCGTCGCGGAAGACCAGAACACCGTTCGTGTTCTCGTTGAGGAGTTCGCCTAGCTTCTCGACGGTCGCGTCGTTGACGAGGAACCGCTTTCGAGTCGGGATCTTCCGCGGCTCCTTGTTCTGCTCGTCGGCGATTCTCTTCGCCTCCGTTTTGTCCCCGCCTTCCAGCGCCGTCTTGATCGCCTTCTCGTCGATCTTCGACTGGGCTCGTTCGAGCACTTGCTCGCCAAGACGCTTCAGGTTCTCCGCCTCGTACTTCTTCTTCTCCTCGTACTCCAGGTGCTGGAGCGGTCGCAGCACTTCTTGAACGGCGGGCGTTTTCAGCAGTCCGGGACGACCGATGATCGCGCCCCACAGGTTGGGAACGACCTGCCAGTCGTCGCGGCGCTTCGGGTGGATCGCGACCTTGCGCCCGACGACGGCGGCGACCGCGACGATCGCGGCGGCTCCCACGTAGTCGAACGGACACTGCATCCGTTCGGCGACATCCGTCAGCCACACACGGAACGCCTCGGGCAGCAGCTCCGGGTCGAACGGGTCGACCGCCGGCAGCTCGTTCTTGAGCGGCTCGAATTCCGGCCATTCACGCTGGGGGGCACTGCCAAGACTGCCAGAAGCCACCGGAACCACCTTCGGCGCCGGAACGTGGTGCTCGCCGCCCCCTCCCCCGGTTGGTCCCTTCGTGGGCGGCGGCGTGCCGTGGTTCGTGGAGTTCTCGATGCAGCGCAGGAGTTCCTCGTCTTCCAGAGGCGGCTGGTTGCCGGCGTTCCACTCGCGCATCAGCGCAACGACGTGCTCAGGCTCTAGGAAGCAACCGTCCCCATCGGCCAGGGCTTGGATGTGACCCGAGATCTTGAACGCCTGATTGTTCCGCTCACCCTCAACCACCGGCTCGCACTTCGAGATGTACTTCTTGGCGCGCTCGTCGACGGTCTTCGTCCGCGAGCGAATCACCTTCTCCAGCGCGGGCGGCAGCGGCGCGATCTCGATCTCGCCCGGCGCACGACCCTCGGCCCAGGAGTAGGCGGTGCCAGAGGCGTGCGTGCTCGGTGGCGCGACGACGTAGCCGCCGTCCCCGCGCACATCGAGGCCAGGACGGACGGCAGCGCGGTTCTTGAGAGGCTCGCCAGGGTGCCGGAAGTAGATGTGCTGGCCGCCGCCGCCGGTCGCGCAGGCAACGGTCGTGGGGAGCGCGCCGTGTCGCTTCTCGAACTTGGCGAGGCTCTCGTCGCCGCCGTGCCGCGAGTCGATGTCGAGCACGACGATGTTCGACTCGGCGCCCGTGCGGATGCCGATGTTGGCGCGAGGACAGCCGGCGAACATCGCGGTCACGGCTGCGGGCTCGAGGACTGCGTCCCTGTGCCCGTGCGCGGTGTCCGGGACCTTGCCGCCGGACTTCACGCGGAAGACGGCGAAGCCGTGACCGGCGAGCACCAGGGCGGCGTCCAAGGCGGGGTTAGCCGACATCGGGGGCCTCCTTCGCGTCGCTCTGCTCATCCCGAGCGATCCGACACCGCGAGCACTTGAGCAGCGCCTGCTCGACAGCCTCAGGCACAAAGAGCAGACCGTCGCCGACCGCTATGGACGGCACGATGCCGGCGAGGGCTGCTAGGCGCAGGTTCTTGGGCGCAACGCCGAGATGCGCGGCCATCGTGCCGAGCGGCAGGAGACGAGGTCCGTTGGACATGCGCCCGATTTTCGCGAGCGCTTTCCCTCCTGTAGGTAGCGGCGAAGTAGCCGCGAAGTACGCGCGAGGTGGAACTAGGTCGGCTTCGGCGGGCGCTGGCTCACCGGGATGAAGTAGCCCCGGCGCTCGTTCTTCAGTCCGCGTGACAGCAGCTCTGAGCGGATGGACCCCTTGATGCGTTGCTCGTCAACGATGATCGGCGGCTTCGGTCGGGCAAGCACCTGGACCAGCTCTTTCGCAGACAGGCCCTTCGTGTCGGGCAACGCGCACAGGATCTCGTACACCGCCTTGGCTGCCTCGCTGAGCGGCTCGCGATCGACCACGGTCGCCCCGGCCGCCTCCATCCTGTCCCACGCGAGCTGGCCAACGTGCGCCATGACGCTTCGCATCCGTTCGTCGTGGCCGAAGCCGTGTCGCAAGAAGGTGAGCAGCCCGCGTTGCGACTCGATGCGTTCTTCTCGATCGGGATCGGTTCGGCCCGCCCAATGTTCGGCGACCCACTCCATGAGGAGGCGCGGTAGACCTTGGGTGAAGTCGGGCTCGTCGTCCGCGATCCAGGCGATCACGAGCAGGACGGCCTGCGCCTCGGCACGGTCCATCGCGATCGTGCGGGTCTCGACGAAGCCGCGGAGGGCGCCGACGCGGGCCATGGCTTCGGAGGCCGAGGCACGATTGTGCTGGTAGAGCTCCACGACGTGCGGCGGGAGCGGCCGGCCGGCCATGCCCCGCTCGGCGATGTCATCGAGATGCGCCTGGGCTTCAGCCTGGCGGGCGGTCGTTGAGAACCGCTCGGCGATCAGCGCGAGACCGGCGGCGAAGCGTGCGGGCGAAGCGCGGACCTCGCGGATGGCGCGAGTGAACAGCGCGGACGAAGCCTCAATGCGATCCAGGTCGTTGGCACCCACGGGGCGGAGCCTATCCGGCCGCCGTGCGCTGGTCAGGCTTCTGGCAGAGAGGCCAGTCTAGGTAGGAACCACAGGTAAGAACCGCGGCGGGCGTCCGATTCCGTCCAGCATCGGTCCTGGAAGCGGCCACGTGGATAGCCAGGGTGGCCAGGACCCATTCGAGGCGGAATGCCAGCTCCCCGGTGACAGGTCACCCGGCAGCGAGCGCCGCCCGGATCCGCGACGCCGAAGGCCGCACGTAGCGCATGGTCGAGGCCGGCGTCTTGTGCGTCAGCGCCGCCGCGACGAGCAGCACGTCGCCGCAGGCCTCGTAGGCGCGCTCGGCGAACGCGTGGCGGAACTGGTGGGGCGAGGCGCGCTTCGCGAGGCCCGCCCGGTCGCACCACTCCGCCAGGCGACGGGCGGCTTGGCGCGTCGTCAGCCTCCCGCCGGCCTCGGTCGGGAAGAGCGGCCCGCTGGTCCGTACGCCGACGTACGGCTTCAGCACGGCGACGAGGTCGGGCATCAATTGGATGACGTCCTCGCCGCCGTTCTTCAGGCGACGCAAGCGCGCCTCTCCCGCGTCCAGGTCGAGGTCCTCGACGTCGAGGCCCACCGCGGAGCCGATGCGCGTCCCCGCGCGCAGGAGCGTCAGGATCAATGCGCGGTCGCGCAGCTCGACCGGCGTACGCGCCCCGTCGAGTGCGCGCAGCAGGACCTCGATGTCCGACTCCGAGATCGCACGTGGCCGCGTCGGCGCAACTCGTGCGCGTCGCAGGAGCCTTGCCGGGTTCGTCGGCGCAAGCCGCGCGTTCGCGAGGAAGGCGAACAGCGACCTCGCGCTCGACCTCAGCGCGTTCGCGCTCGACGCCCGCCGTGGTCGGCCATCGAAGGTGTTCTTCACGGTCGGCGACACGAAGACGCGCGCGATGTCCTCCGACTTGATCCGATCGACCGGTGGGTCGGCGAGCGCAGCAACGATCAAGCGGCCGTGGCGACGCGCCTGCGCGATGGAGTGCGGACTGCGTCCATCGGCTTCGAGTTGGACGAGGTACTGGCAGAGAGCTTCCGAGAGACGCATGGGGAACCTTGGACGGGGAACGTGGACGGACCCCCATGCAGGCTCATCTCGGCCCACTCAGGAAGCAGGATTCCCCGGCATCTCGGGCGGTTCGTCCGGCGACCCGATGATCCGGATGATGCGCGGCTCGCCTTCCGTGCCGTCGCGGTTCAGCGGGACGATCGTCTCCCCGTCGGCATCCACGGGCCGCTCGCATGCAGGGCACGTGCCAAGGTCGTCCAGGCCCTCGAAAAGAACGAGCGTACGGTTGCCGCGCTTGGGCCCGTGGCAAACGTCGCACGGGATGATCGGCACGCCCACGAACTCGGCCAGGTACTGCGCGCGAAACACATCCGCCGGAAGTCGCTTGCGCTCGGCCTCGATCAAGTCCTTGTCGATCTTCGGGTTCGCGGACGTGGGGAACGACCACGCCGCGTAGACCGGGTCCGTCTTGGCGCGCTTGAACTCGTCGTAGAACCACCCGCCACCATCGGGCGTGCTGAGCAGCAGCGCGGAGCCATCGCAGTCGATCAGTCGAGGCGCGAGGTGCTCCGTCCAGACGCGCTCGTGGATCTGCGCCGACTCGTCAACGATCAGCGCGTCCGCCGAATCGCCGAGCAACCCCACCGGTCGATCGGCGGACCGCGCGCGCAGCACCGTCTCCCCGCCCCCGAGGTTCGCAATCGTGATCGATCGATCCTTCGCGTCGAGCTTCACGACGCGGTGCGGCAGGTGGGTCTGGAGCGTCATGACCACCCGCTCCGCGATGCGCTTGGTCAGCTCGTACGTCGGCGCGACGAGCCAGATCATCGCTCGTTCGCGCGGATACAGCAGTTCGGCGATCGTCTCGTGCGCAGCGAGGACGCTCTTCCCCCACCGCGTACCGCACGCCACGACCCGTCGCTTCGATCGTGACTCGTGGACGACGAGCTGCGTCTCGTGTGGCACGTAGCCGAGGTGCTGGAACAGCGC
>CAZKIY010000175.1:6692-8390 GCA_964552875.1 uncultured Planctomycetaceae bacterium | reverse complement strand
CCGCCGATCGCCCCCGCCAGAGCGCCTCCCGAGCCCGAGTTCGCCTGGTAGTCCGCGACGCGAGCGAGCTGCGCACCTCCAAAGAGGCGCGGTGTGGCGGCGCCGTGCCCCGGGCCGCAAGCCCAGCGCGTCCGGCCGGCTCGATGCGGCTCCCGAGGCTCTGCAGAACAGCACGACGTGCGTCCGAGGGACCGGATCCACTCGTCCGTGGGCTCGAGACCTACGGCGAATCGGCCCGAACCGGCCCGAACCGCTACCCGCTGTCGGGGGTCATCCGCTTGGAGTTCCTCTCCCCCGACCTGGCGCGCCGAACTCCGAGCACACAGGTGAGATCTATTCGCCGCCCTACCTGTTCAACGGAACAGTCCCGTGATCGATGTTGCGCCGGGGCGCATCGAACTCGCCCCTCAGCAGGGCACGTTCTCGATCGACGTGACCGTTTTCCGGCATCACGTCGAGAAGGTCGTTCTGCTCCGGCCGGGTGCCGTCACGCACCACCACGATCACGACCAGCGCCACATCGAACTTCAGTTCAGCGCACCGACCGGATACGCGCCGAACACGAGCATCACGATCACGGTGACCAAGCCGCACGAGAGCGTCGGTCCCCCAGGCTACTACACGCTGTGGGTCGTCGAGTCGACGGTCGAGACGCCGTCGAACTACACGCACCTCGTGCCCTCGAACGCCAAGATCGTGCACGTGCGTTAGATCACCACGCATCCGTCGCGGGGAGGAACCAGCCGACAGCGCGCTGCCGTGTTCCCGACTCCACGATCGGGAAGAGGAAGGCCGCGACGAGGAGCGGGGAGGCGGCGCTGCCGAACCAGATCCACCACGGGATCGCACCCGCGCTAACACGAACGCGCAGCGGACGCCGCTCGCCTGCGCTGGTCATGTCGAGCCGCATCTTGAAGTCCAACCTCGACCGCAGGAGGCGGTTGCCCCTCACGCTAGACTCGCGCGCTTGGACGTCCACGTCGCCATCGAGACCTCGACCCGCCAGGGCTCCGTCGCCGTTCGGCGCGGCACCGAAGTCCGTCGCGCCGACCTGGGCGAGTCGCGCGCGCACGCCAGCGACCTCATGCCCGCCATCGACCGGCTCGTGAAGGAACTCGGCGGCACGCCCGACGAATTGGCCTCGGTCCTCGTCGGCACCGGCCCCGGCAGTTACACGGGCCTGCGCGTCGGCATCGCGACGGCACTCGGCCTCGCGCGCGCCTCGGGAGCCCGCGCGCGCGGCGTCTCGTCGGGCGAAGTGCTCAGCTTCGGCGTGCTCGAGCCGGGCCGGAGCGCTTACCACCTGATCGACGGTCGCTCGGGCGGCTTCTACTTCGCGCATTTCCTGCGCACCGACGACGAGATCGAGGTCCTCGAGCCGCCCATCGTCCTCGGTCGCGAGGAACTGCCCGGCCGTCTCGCCGGCTCGGTGACGATCCTCACCGACGACGCGACCGCCGCGTCGTCGGGGTTGTCGCCGGAGATGCTCGAGCGCGTGCGCACCGACGTCCGTCCCGACGCGAGCGCGTTGCTCGCGCTCGGTCTCGCGCGGCTCGAACGGCTGGGTCCGCACGCGCTCGACGCGATCGAACCGCTGTACCTGCGACCGTTCGGCCAACGACACGGCGAGTGAGTCGAGCGCCAGCTCGCGAGCACGCGCCGGGAGTGCCTCGAGCGCAAGCTCGTGAGCACGCGTCG
>CAZKIY010000175.1:0-6592 GCA_964552875.1 uncultured Planctomycetaceae bacterium | reverse complement strand
GACCCGAGCGCGCGCTCGCGAGCAGGCGTCGCGTGACCCGAGGGCGCGCTCGCGAGCAGGCACCGCGACTGACCCGAGCGCCCGCGCCTCAGCACGCGTCGCGAGAGCGTTGTACCGACCTCGCAGCCGTGGCAGTCTCCGGATGTGAACGAGTATCGCGCCTGGGCCGAGATCGATCTCGATGCGCTGTCGACGAATCTCGCCGTGATCCGCGCCAAGGCCGGAGCCGGCACGCGCGTCCTCCTCGTCGTCAAGGCGGACGCGTACGGTCACGGCGCCGTGCCGATCGCGCACCACGCGGTGCGCTGCGGCGTCGCGGGGTTCGGCGTCGGCTCGTCGGCCGAAGCGCTCGAGCTGCGGCGCGCGGGCATCCGTCTTCCGATCCTCGTCCTCGGCACGATCATCGACGACGAAGCGGACGACTGCCTGCGCAACGACGTCCACGTCGCGCTGCACTCGAGTTCGCGCGGCGTGATGCTCCAGAATCTCGCTGTGCGGATGAATCTGCGCGCCAAGGTGCACGTCAACATCGACACCGGGATGGGGCGGTTGGGCGTCCTGCCGACGAAGGCGCTCGAGCTGCTGCGCGAGGTCGCGGCGGCGCCGAATCTGGAACTCGCCGGGATCATGACGCACGTCAGCGCGCCGGAAGGAGCACTGGCGGCCAGCACGTCCGACCAACAGCGTCTTTTCGAGGGCGTTTTGCGTGAAGCGCGCGCCCACGGGCTCCATCGCGGTTGGACGCACATGGCGAACTCCGCCGCACTCTTCACGTCGTTGAAGCCGCGCTACGACACGGTTCGACCGGGTATCAGCGCGTACGGAATCCTGCCCCACGACCTGCACGGGTCCGACGAGTTGCGCCCGGTCCTCGCGCTCCGCACGCAGATCGTCTTCTTGAAGGACATCCCGGCCGGATTTCCGGTCGGCTACGGCTCGACGTGGCGATCGGAGCGGCCGACGCGCATCGCGACACTGCCCGTCGGGTACAACGATGGCGTGGCGTGGCGACTCGGCAACAAGGGTGAAGTCCTCGTGCGCGGCACACGCGCACGAATCGCCGGGCGCGTCTCGATGGACTACACGACCGTCGACGTCGGCCACATTCGCGGCGTCGAGGTCGGTGACGTCGTCACTCTGATCGGCAGCGACGGCGCGCAGACGATCTCGGCCGAAGAGGTCGCCGCGAAAGCCGACACGATCGCGTACGAGATCACGTGCAGCGTCGGCAAGCGCGTCACGCGCGTGATGCGCGGCGGTACGGAGGTCGTCGTGCCGGCGCAAGCCGCTCACTCGTCGGAGCGACCGGCTGCGTTCCATCCCGGGCTGTCCTCGCGAGTGCCGGCGCCGCCGAGCGAGTCCGCGCCGACATCGGCGCGTGCACGCGCGCCTTCGCAGCTCTCGGCGAGGGACTCCGAGCGCGACAAAGAGGCCTCGCGTGCGCCGCGAACCGATGGTGATCCGCGCGTCGCGGCACAGCACGACGGCGCGCACGCCGAGCCCGCGGCCTGAACGATGGCCATCCTGGGCCGGATGTTCTTGGGGCTACTCGCCGTCGTCGGCTGGTTGGTCCTCGTTCTCGTGGCGAGTCTCTGGGTCGGCGAGGAATCCGGCCTGATCGGCCGCATCGTCCGTGATGTCGTCGCGCGCGAATTCGGCGCGCTCGGCGACGACCTGCGACTCGAGGGTGTCCGCTTCCGTTGGTTCGATCGCGGGATCGAGATCGATCGCCTGCTCCTCGGTCGAAACGGCGAGATGGCGAACATCCGCGACATCTATGTCGAGCTCGCGAGCGGCGAAGAGACCGGTTCCGCGGTCCGCCGCATCGAGGTCCGCTCGGGCCGCGTGCGGTTCTCGCCGGCGCTCATGAACGGTTTGCAGCGCTATTCCGAGCAGATTGCGGGCTCAGGCGCGCGGGTCGAGACGCGTCCGAAGCTCCCGACCATCCAGGTCGAGAACCTCGAACTCGAGTTCGTCTCGCAGCGGTCCGGCGTGATCCCGATCGGCACCCTGGACGTGCTCGCCCGCGCCAACGCGCGCGGCGCCCCGGAGATCTTCGGCCGCTTGGTCCCCGCGCTCACCGCGCGGACTGTCGAGCAAGGGGCCGTGTTCGTCTCGGGGACGCTCGGTGACGACGGCGTCCTCGCCGTGCAAGCCAACGCGACGCGCCTGCCGCTCGGTGTCGAGGGGCTGCCTGGTGACGAGGAACTCGACTTCGTACGCGCGCTCGAACCCTCCGGGCTCGTCGAGCTCGCCGTCGAAGCGCGAGTTCCGCTCGACGGCGCTCCCCCCAGCGCCAAGGTGCAGATCGCGATCCAGAAAGGTGCCGCGCGTTTCGCCCGAGGAAAGCACCGCTTCGAGTCGTTGCGCTTCGATCTCACCGCCCTTTGGCAGCCGGGACACCTCGGTGCGTGGCGCGAGATCAGCACCTGGCACGGGATCGCTCGTGCGAGCGGGACTTGGAACGGCACACCGTTCGAAGCCACGTCGCTCGTCGGCGACGAGGCCGGTCCCGAGCACGAGATCGAACTCTGGGCACGCCTTCCCGATCTGCCGATCGAGACGGGATTGCTCGATGCTTTCGAGGCCAACGCGCTCGCTCGGCTCATCTGGGCCGGGATCGACGTGCGCGGTGCGAGCGAGGTCTCGATCGGCGTTCACGTTCCGCGCCAACGCGGGCGACGCGGAAGGATCGAATCGGCGGCGCTCTTCGCGCTCGTGCGTCCGGCCGGCGGGATGTCCCTGACGTACCAAGGCATGTCCAAGGATGCGACGGGCGCTTTCGACGAGGGTTTCCCGCTGCCGCTCGAGAAGATCAGCGGCGAGATCGCCTTCGTGTTCGACCGCGATCGTATGCACCCGTGGGAGATCGCGTTGCTCGACCTCCAAGGTCGCGCGGGCGCCGGCGCGATCCGCGCGGACGGAGTCGTGCAGGCACCGCCGACCGGTGTCGACCCGCGACTGCCCACGGCGCAGTACGTCGAGATCGATCTCGACATCGCGACGGATCGCCTGCCGGTCGACGACATACTGCGATCCGCGCTCGTGGGTCTGCGCGGCGCGCTCCCGCCGGCGTCGAGTTGGCAGCCTTTTCGGCCGGAAAACGGCGAGATCGGCGTGAAGTTGCGACTCTTCCGCGAAGCACGACTTTCGTGGCTCGCAACCGATCTAGAGCTCGCGCTGCGCGGCGTTTCGCTGACGTGGGACGACCTGCCCGTCCCGGTCCAGCGCGCAGAGGGAACAGTGCAATTCCGTTCGGACGGCATCGCGGATCGCGCGCTGTCGGTCGCGTTGGACGGATCCTTGCGCACCGCGCAGAAGACCCGCGTGAGGCTGCGCTCGCGCACGCTGGGCGGATCGCTTCCTGACGCACCTCTCGACGAGATCACGATGGGACTCGTCGAAGTCGACCGCGTCGCGCTGACGGGTGACGACCGCCGCATCCTGGTCGAGCAACTCCCCGACGTCGGCGAAGCTTTGGACGAGATCTCGCCGCGCGGCTTCGCGGACATCCGCTACGAGCGCGTGCGCTTCGATCCCGCGCGTCCGCTCGAGATCCGCGCGGAAGTCACGCCGCTCGCGCCGGCGCAGCTCGTCCCGCGTCGTTTCCCCATGACGGCGGTGGAAGTCCGCGGCCGAGCGCTGTATTCGGGACGCGAAGGCGCCGGCGTCTCGGAAGCCGACGTGCGTCTCGCGCCGCTGCTCGCGACTCTGCCCGACGGTTCGATCGTGGCACTCGGCGCACAGCTCCCCGCCGGACATCTCGAGATCCTCGCAGCCGGAGTCGACCCGGCGAACAAGGCCTTGCTCGGTGCCGTCGGCGGGCTCGTGACTTCGAGCGACGCGGATGGCGAAGGCAAGGCGCTGTTCGACAGCAGCGCACTGGTTTTCTCAGGGCGACTCGACATCTCTGCGAAGGTGCCTCTCGGGGTCCTCGAGCAAAAGATCGCGGCGACTACGGATGACGCGCCCGGCCCCGAGATCGCAGCCCGAACGCAGGGCAATTGGCGGTTTTTTCTGCGCGATTCCGAGCTCGCGACGACGACGGGATTCCGCCTCGAGCATCTGAGGGGCGAGCTGACTCTCTCGGAAGCGGTGGTGTCGGGGACTGGACTCGAAGCCCGACTCGCCGACACGCCGGTTGCGCTGGACGACGTTCGATTCGCGCAGGGCTCCGAGGGTTGGCGGCTCGAGACCGGGTTCGACGCGCGTGACGTCCCGCTCGATCGCGCGCACCTCGGCGGGTTCTTCGACACGGCCACGCTCGACGCGTTGCTCGACGATTTCGACTGGCGCGGCCGCTTCGACTTCACGGACGGACATCTCGCGATCACGATTCCATCGCGCGGTGAAACGCGGATAGAGCTCGCTGGGGACCTCGTTCCACACGCCATGTCCGTGACGATCGGACTCCCGCTCGCGGTCGAATCCGCGACCATGCGTCTCGATCAACTCGTCCGTGAGGACGGCAAGGTTCGCGCACTGGCGACGATCGAAGGCCTCGAAGGCACGCTCGCTGGTCGCTCACTCTCCGATGCGCGGATGATCCTGACGTACGTCGAGCCCGCTCTCTCGATCGAGACTCTCTCGGGCGACCTCGAAAACGGTTCGATCCGGCCGCTGGGAGCGGGTGCCGAGCGCGCAGGCACGCCGTTCTCCATTGCGCTATCGAAGCCGTTCCCCTTCCAGCTAGGACTCGACCTCGCGGATGTCGATGTCGCGGGCCTCTTGCGCGGACTCTTCCCCTCGGGGGTCGCGACGCGCGGCAAGGTCGACGCGCAGCTCCGTTTGGCGGGCGACCTCGAGAACCTGCTCGGCATCGAGGGCACGGGCTCCATGCGTGTGCGACAGTCGCGACTGTGGTCCGTGCCGGTTTTCCGCGCGCTTTTCGGTCAACTCGGTCTCGACGACACGGCGACGTTCGACTCGATGTACGCGAACTTGACCGTGCGCGACGGCGTCGTCGTGATGAACGACATCCTCTTGCGCAGCCCTCTGCTCCAACTCGTCGGCGCGGGCACGCTCGACTTCGACGGTCGGCTCGCACACGATCTCGAAGTGCGCTACGCCCTCGTCGACAACTTGGGTCCGCTGACGCGGCTCATCTACTGGATCCAGAACGAACTTCTGTCGATCAGCATCCGTGGCGACATGGGTCGCCCCGTCGTCGTGCTGCAGAATCCGCTGCGCCGACTTTTCGGTTCGAACGGCGACCCTCATGCGCTTCCGACTCCGGGCTACGCTCCGCTCCCGCCGAGGTTTTGAGCCGATCATGCAAGGATACGAGACGTGGGCCGTGATCATGGCCGGTGGATCGGGGACGCGCTTCTGGCCGGCGAGTCGCAAACAGCACCCCAAGCAGTTCCTGCGCGTCGCGGGATCGAAAACGCTGATCCAGGAGACTGCGGCGCGACTCGGTGACTTGATCCCGCCCGAACGACGGCTCGTCGTGACGGGTCACGAGCACGTGGCACTGGTGCGCAAACAACTGCCGAAGATCCCGCCGGAAAACGTGCTCGCGGAACCGACGGGTCGCAACACGGCCCCCTGCATCGCGTGGGCCGCAGTCGAGATCGCGCGACGCTCGCCGAACTCCGTGCAGGTCGTGCTGCCCAGTGATTCCGTCATCCGTCCGGCCGCGGAGTTCCAGAAGCTCGTCCGCGTCGCGATCGAGGAGGCGGCGAACTCGAACGCGCTCGTCACGTTCGGAGTGCAGCCGACCTTCGCGGCGACCGGCTACGGCTACATCGAGATCGGCGACGAGCTCGCGATGCGCGGCAAGACACCCGTACACGCGGTGCAGCGCTTCGTCGAGAAGCCCGACCGCGCACGGGCCGAGGTCTTCCTCGCGACGGGCAAGTACCTGTGGAACTCCGGCATGTTCGTCTGGACGACGAACGCGATTCTCGCGGCGCTTCGCGAACACGCGCCGGCTGTGCTCACGGCGCTCGAAGGCTGCCGAACGAGCGCCGAAGCGATCGCGATCTATCCGGCGATTCCGAGCATCGCGATCGACGTCGCCGTCATGGAAAAGGCGCGCGACGTACGCGTCGTCCCGTTCGGGATCTCGTGGAGCGATGTCGGCGCGTGGCCGGCGCTCGTCGACGTCCTGCCCGCGGATGGGGACGGGAACGTGAACGGCGGCGGCGCGCAGCTCCTTGCGGTCGACGCACTGCGCAACGTGGTCCACGCACCGAAGGGCGAGATCGTGGCGCTTGTCGGCGTCAGCGATCTCGTCGTCGTGCGCGCGGGCAAGGCGATCCTCGTCTGCCCGAAGGACCGCGCGCAGGACGTGAAGCAGATCGTGGATCGCTTGTCGCGCGAGGATCCGAGCTGGTTGTGACGCGGAAACGACCGCGAAACAGCGCGCACCACGAACGAGGCCGGCCGAATCGGCCGGCCTCGCGCGAATCAGGATGCCGAGCTCAACGCCGGGCGGCGTCCGAGCTCTTCGTCCTCACAACTGCCACCCGACCTCGACGCCGTTCGTCAGGTTGAACGTGGCGGTCGTGCAGAAGTTCGCGGCGTTGCGATACCAAGCCTGGTAGGTGCGCGTGGTGCCGGCCGAGTTCGAGCCGCGAATGGAGATGGG
>CAZKIY010000174.1:0-8460 GCA_964552875.1 uncultured Planctomycetaceae bacterium | reverse complement strand
TGGCTCAAGCTCGAGAACCTGCAGCGCACGGGCTCGTTCAAGATCCGTGGCGCGTTGAACAAAGTGCTCGGGCTTTCACGCGAGCGTCTGGAGCGCGGTCTCGTCGCCGCCTCTGCGGGAAATCACGCGCAGGGCGTAGCGCTCGCGGCGAAGCTCGCCGGTGCGCGCGCGACGATCGTCATGCCGATCACGACGCCGATCGTGAAAGTGCAGCGCACGGAGGGCTACGGAGCGGAAGTCGTCCTGCACGGCGAGAACTACGACGCGGCGCAGTTGCGCGCGACGGAACTCGCGGAAGAACGTGGCTCGACGCTCATCCATCCGTTCGACGACGAGGCGATCTTGATCGGGCAAGGTACGGTCGGGCTCGAGCTCATGGAGGACGCCGAAGCGCTCGACGCCGTCTTCGTCCCGATCGGCGGTGGCGGCCTCGCGGCGGGTATGGCGCTGGCGATCAAAGCGCGCTCGCCGTCGACCCGTGTCATCGGTGTCCAGGCCGCGGACGCTTCGCCCACCGTCCAGGCCTTCCTGACCGGATTCCCTGCCCACGTCGATTCGCCCCGGACGATCGCGGACGGGATTCGCGTGGGGCGAACGGGGACGATCACGCTCGACGTCATTCGTCGTTGCGTCGACGAGTGCATCACGGTCGAGGAGGACGAGATCGTCGACGCCGTCGTGCAGACGATGGAGAAGAGCAAGATCGTCGCCGAAGCCGCGGGAGTCGTTGGCGTCGCGGCGATCCTGGCCCGGAAGGTGACGGGGGCTCGGCGCGTCGCCACGGTGATTTCGGGCGGGAACATCGACCTCAACTTGATCGCGCGCATCCTAGAGAACGGTCTCGATCGCGCCGGACGCACGCACCACGTCCGCGTTCGCGTCGCGGACACGCCGGGTCAGCTCGCGCGGCTCGTGGGCATCGTCGCCACGAATCAGTGCAACGTCCTCGACGTGCAACACCTGCGCGCGGGTTGGCAAGTCCCGCTCGGCTTCGTGGACATCGATCTCGTCGTGGAAACGCGCCGTTCCGACGCCGGAGCCCTGCTCGACACGAGCTTGCGGGCCGCGGGTTTCGACACGCGAGCCTGACGTACGATGAGCCAGCGCATTTCAGGTCGCCGCGGCCCGGGAGGGTCCGCGAGTTCGCGCTGCCCGGACTGCGCGCTGCTGCCGGGCTTGTGCATCTGCTCGACGCTCTCACCTGTCGAGACCGAGACGCGCGTCGTCGTTCTGCGGCACTGTCGCGAAGGGAACAAGCCGACGAACACGGGACGATTCGTACCCTTGACGCTCGCGAACGGTTCCGTCCGCACGTTCGGCGTCCGTGACGTCCCCTTCGACGAGCGTGGTCTCGTCGATCCGGCCCGACGAACGGTGCTGCTCTATCCGTGCGAAGGCTCGCAAGAGATCGCGCGCGATGAATCCGATCCGCGGCGCGTCACGCTGCTCGTCCCCGATGCGGATTGGCGTCGCGCGTTCAAGTTCGCGACGCGCGAACCGTCGCTCGCCGGAATCACACGAGTGCATCTACCCGTGGGCCCGCCCTCCGAATACCGACTGCGCAGCCACATGGATCCGCGCTTCGTCGCGACCTTCGAGGCCGTCGCGCGCGCGCTCGGCGTCCTCGAGGGACCCCACGTTCGCGAGCGCTTGGAAATCGTTTTTCGCACGGTGGTCGATCGCCACCTCTGGTCGCGGGGGCGGATCTCCGCGGAGCACGTCACGGGAGGGCTGCCGTCCGCGGCCCGCGGCCCCATGTGCTGAGCGGGTGGGACTCGTGCGCGGCGCAGCGGACGCGACGCGGCCCGGTTCCGTCAGGAATTTCCGATGGATCCGAGCGTTTCGCCGCGGACCTGCCACCTTCGGGTTAGCTTGGAAGTATCGCTTGCGGTGTCGACTCCCCGGCACGGCAGGTGCATCGTCAACTCCCGCTGACGTCCTGTGCCTCCATGCTCCTCACTCTGCTCGTCGCTTCGGCTGCGCAAGCCCCCAGCGCACACCGCGCTGCGGTGCGTCCCTATCAGCCGCGCAATGTCATCGTCGTCGTGCTCGACGATGTCGGGACGGAACAAATTGCAGCGTACGGGTGCAACCCGGCTTGGGGCGAATCGCAAGCTCGCATGCCTGCGCTCGATCAGCTGCGCGCGCACGGCGTGATGTTCCGTCGCGCCTGGGCGACGCCGGTTTGCAGCCCGACGCGCGCGATGTTCCTCACGGGCCGTCACGGATTCCGCACAGGAATGTTGGGTCTCGCGGAGACGCCGGGGCCGTGTGCGCCGGGAATGACGCAGACGGGCTATCTCACGTGTTGCCCGACCGGAGATCCCGGTTGCACGCTGCCGGAGAGTCCTGTGGCACTCCCGCTCCATCCGACGGGGTACTCACTACCGGATTCCGAGATCACGATCGCCGAGATGCTGCGCGACAGCGTGTTCCCCGGCGGACAAACGTACACACGCGGCGCGTTCGGCAAGTGGCACCTGTCCGCGGCACCCGGAGACCCTTGCCATCCGATACGTCAAGGCTTCGACGTCTTCGCCGGGCACTTGTTCAACAACGAAGGCGCAGGAGGTCACTACGCGTGGCAACAACACGCGGCTCGGGCGACGCCGAACGGCTGCGTCGTCTACTCGAGCACGCCCTCCGGTGAATGGGATGCAGAACGCACGGGCCTGGATGCACGCGCATGGATCGAGGGCGTCATCAGCAGCGAGAATCCTCGGCGCTCGTTCTTCGCGATGGTCTCGTTCAACCCGCCGCACTGGCCGTTTCAGGTGCCGCCGCAAGCTCTTGTCTCGCCGACCACGTGGGACGAGCTCGTGCTCGCCGGTCTCGACACCGAGGGACTACGAGTAGAAGGTGTGCGTTCGTGTCTGCCGGGCACGAATCAGGAGATCGACAGCCGTGCTGCGCGCCTCGTGTATCGGGCCTCCCTGGAGGCCGTGGACACGTTGATCGGCCGACTCGTCTTCCGGTCCGCCGCAGAGCCTTTTCTGCTGGAAAACACGGTCGTCATCGTCGTCGGCGACAACGGCACTCCCGATCAAGTCGGTTGGTCCACGCAAGATCCGTCGGCGATCTCCCCGAACTCGGCGCCGTTCCCGCCCAATCACGCGAAGCGCCACGTCTACGAACTCGGGGTCCGCGTGCCGCTCATCGTCGCGGGTTCGGGAGTCGCGCAAGGTGCGACTTGCGACTCTCTCGTCTCCGCGGTGGATCTGCCGGCGACGATCCTCGATCTCGTGGGCGCCTCCACAGGGTTCGCGCCGCAAGTCGGGGACGGTCAGAGCTTCGCGGGCCGATTCGTTCACCCGACCGCGCCTTTCTCACCTGGGGATCGCGATCACGTCTACACCGAGGTCGCGTCGCGCAACGGAATGACGTATTCGAGCGCAACCCGTCAGTGGTCGCCCGTCGTGCCCGATGGGCCGGTCGAATATCAGCGCGCGATCCTCGACGCATCCGGATTCAAGTACATCCGCCGGGTCGGCGGCGTCGACCCGGGTTGCTCGTTGGCGAACTCACCGTGCAACGTTGCGCCCGAGGAGGAGATGTACAGGCTCTTCGACGCGAACGGCGATCTCGATATCTACGAGTCGAGGCCACTGTGCGGCGACGTCGAGGCCGAATTCCAGCGGACGAACCTGCGGTCGATGATGGACACGCTCTACACCGGCGGTTGAGCGGCCGTGCGTGCTTCACGGGCTCCGCGGAGCCCGAGAGACTTCGGCGGATTCGTGCGCGCCAGTTCGCGCGGGAAAGCACTCGTGCTCGACAAGTGGAATCCGATGGCGCCCCGTTCTCGTAACCTGAATGGGGTTACGGGGCGGTGAGTCGGCCCGATGCGCGCGATGACGAAACACGACATGAAGGCGGCCGAACCCCTGCTCGACGCAGCGATCCTCGATCGTGCGATCGAGGGCCAGGGGCTCACGTCACCGACGTTGCGGGAGGAGCTCGGTCCGAACGCGACGCATGTCGTCTTCTTGCGCCACTTCGGTTGAACGTTCTGCCGCGAACGCGTTCGCGACCTGCGCCGTGCGCGCGGGACCAGGAAGGACCTCCCGCCCGTCCTCTTCGTGACGTTGGGCTCCCCGTCGGCGACGCGCGAGTTCTTCGCCGAGTTCGATGTGGAAGCGCGCGCGGTCGCGGACGAGGGCCAAGAGATCTACGCGGCATTCGGGCTCGAACGCGGCACCGGGTCGCAGTTGATCTCCCCGAGCGTCTTCGCGGCGGGCTTGCGCGCCGTGATGAAAGGCAACGGCCTCGGTATCCCTGTCGGCGACCTCCGACAGTTGTCCGGTGAGTTCATCGTGAAAGGCGGCGCGATCCGCTGGGCTCACCGCGCGGCGCACACCGGCGACCATCCGAGCCTCGACGACGTCGCGCGCGCCGCGGCGGGCTCGAGCTGAGAACTGCGCAGTTCGGAGATCAGCGCGGAGCCTGCGTCGTCGTCCGCAACCCGAGCACTTCGACGAGCACCGGCTCGACGTTCTCCGCGATGCGCCGATGCCCGGCCGCCGTCGGATGCAGACCGTCCTCGAGGTTCATGTCCGGCACGCCGCCGACGCCGGCCAGGAAATCGGGCACGAGAGCGACGCCCAGATCCTCGGCGACGCGCGGATAGATCGCCTGGAATCGCCCCGCGTAGTCCGCGCCGTAACTCGTCGGGATCTGCACGCCGAGCAGGATGACCGCGCACCCGGCCGCTTTCCCGCGCGCCACGATCTCGCGCAGGTTCTTCTCGACGTCGAGGAGATCCTGCCCGCGCAGACCATCGTTCCCACCCAGCTCGACGACCAGCACGTCCGGGCGCTGCTTCAGGATCCAGTCGAGGCGCCGCAATCCGCCGGCGGTCGTGTCGCCGCTCGTGCCCGCGTTCACGAGTCGGAACGGTCGCGCGTCCAGAGCCAATTCGCGCTGCAAAACGGCTGGAAAAGCCTCGTCGGCCGAGAGATGGAGTCCCGCAGCGATGCTGTCCCCGAGGACGACGACGAGCGGTGCATCGGACGGTATCGCGGTGGGAACTGCCGCCCCGTTCGATCCGCCTGCGACGCGCGACGGCGCTTCGCCCGGCAAGGCGCGCGGAGGATTGGGCCCCGCTTCTCCGCCGCATGCGGCGAGTGCCATGAGCGCGAGACCTGTGAGGCAGCGACGAAGTTCGAACATGGACGCGAATCTAGCGCACCTCGTGCTGCTTGCATCCGGGCACTTGGATCCGAGAGTGGTGGCCCTTCGCGAACTCCGCGAGATCCCTATGTCGACATCCCCCGCCATCGCAACCGTCCGTCTCGTGAAGCGCCTGCCGTCCGGGGGAGACATGTTGACGATCCTCGACGAGGTCGACGTCGAGATCCGTCAGGGTGAGTCGGTCGCGATCGTCGGGCCATCGGGCAGCGGCAAGTCCACGTTGCTCGGCCTGATGGCCGGTCTCGACCGACCGACTTCGGGCGAAGTCTGGCTCGCGGGCCGACGCATCGACCGCATGAGCGAGGACGAGCTCTCCCTCGTCCGTCGCGAGCACGTGGGCTTCGTGTTCCAGAGCTTCCAATTGCTCGGCAACCTGACGGCACTGGAGAACGTGCTCGTGCCGCTCGAACTCGCCGGTCACGGCGGCGCGCGCGATCGGGCGCGATCCCTCCTGTCCGAGGTCGGGCTCGCCGAGCGCACGCATCACTATCCGTCGCAGCTTTCGGGAGGCGAACAACAGCGCGTCGCGTTGGCGCGTGCGTTCGCGACGGAACCGGCGATCCTCTTCGCGGACGAACCGACGGGCAATCTCGACGGAACGACCGGTGCGGCGATCCTGGCTCTGATCGCCGACTTGCGCGCGCGTCGCGGCACGACGCTGGTTCTCGTCACGCACGATCGCGAGATCGCGGGTTCGATGGATCGCCGCATCGCTCTGCGCGGCGGACGCATCGAGGCGAGCTCGTGAGAGTCGCCGACGGTTTCGCCTTTGCTCTCCGCGAGTCGCGCGGTGCACGTGGGCGGCTGTTCTTCTTCGCGGTATCGCTGGCACTCGGCGTCGCCGCGATCACGGGTGTCGCGGCGCTCGTCGGCGCGATCGACGACGGGATTCGCGGGAAGGCGCGCGAGCTCCTGGGAGCGGACGTGGCCGTCGCGTCGCGTCGCGCCATCCCGGACGAACTCGACGCGCTGATCGCCGCCATGCCGGGCGCGCGGCGCACGGACGTTCTCGACCTCTCGACGATGGCGCGTTCCGAGTCGAGCGGGAAAAGCCGGCTGGTCGAACTCGCGGGTGCGGGATCGGGCTATCCACTCTTCGGATCCGTCGAACTCGATCCGCCGTCGTCCGTCGACGCGCTCGGGCCGGATCGTGCGGCAGTCGGTCCGGAACTCTTGCGCGATCTCGGGATCGGAATCGGCGATCGGCTCGCGATCGGCGATGCGCAGTTCGAGATCGCCGCGGTGGTTCGCGACGAACCGGGAAGACTCGGCGCGGCGTTCCAAGCGGGGCCGCGCGTCTTCGTGACGCTCGAGGGACTCGCGCGAACGGGGCTCACGGGTTTCGGGAGCCGAATTCGCTACCGCGCGCTCCTCCAAGCACCGGCTGGATTCGCGGCGCACGAACTCGATGCGTTCGCGCGACGGCTCGAGGACGAGCTGCCGGGTGCTGTCTACTTGAAGGTCGAGACCGCGAGCGAATCGCAGCCGACGATCCGAAGATCGCTCGAGCGCGTCGAACGTTACCTGGCGCTCGCAGCTCTCTTGTCGCTCGTCCTCGGCGGTGTCGGTGTCGCGCAGATCGTGCGCGCGTGGGTCGCGTCCCGCACACAAGCGGTGGCCGTCTTGCGCGCGATCGGATTCCGACCGCGCGAGGTGCTCTTCCTCTTCGCACTTCACGTGGCGATCCTGGCCTTCCTCGCGAGCCTCGTCGGCGCGATCGCGGGTACGTTCCTCCCGTTCGCCCTGCCCGCGATCGCGCCGGATCTCCTGCCCAAGGACTTCGAGCTCGCGTGGGAACCCTGGGCGATCGTGCGCGGCGCGTTGCTCGGCGTCGCGATCGCTCTCGCGTTCGCGATTCCACCTTTGACAGCCGTGTGGCAGGTGTCGCCGGCGCGCGTCTTGCGCAGTGACGCGGAACCGCTCCCGCCGCCGCGCATGGTGTCGATCGGCGCGGGTGCCTTCATCGCCATCGGAATCCTCCTCTCGGCCTGGGCACAAGCGCGCTCGTTCCCGCTCGCCGCGGCATTCACGGGAGGATTGGGCGTCGCAGCGCTCCTACTCGGACTCGGGGCGCGCGGGCTGACGTTCCTCGCTGCGTGGACGCCGCGCGAGCGCTTGCCGGCTTGGCTCGTGCACGGGGTCGCGGCGTTGGCGCGACCGGGCGCGGGCACGCGCGGAGCAGTCGTCGCACTCGGTCTCGCGGTTCTCGCGGTCACTTCCGTCGCTCTCGTCGAACGACGCTTGGTCGAGCGATTGCGGTCCGATCTCCCGGCCGACGCACCCAGCGTATTCCTGCTCGACGTGCAGCCGGATCAGTGGAGCGGCGTCGAGTCACTCCTCGCGCGACACGGGGCGCGCAACATTCGAGCCGTGCCCGTCGTGACCGCGCGACTCTCGGCGGTCGACGGCGTCGACGTCACGCAACTCTCCGCGGAGAAGGGTGGCGACGATCTCGAGCGTCCGCGGTGGGTTCTCACTCGCGAGCAACGCATCACGTGGGGCGAGTTGTCCGCCGACAACCGCATCGTCGACGGCGCCCTGTGGAGCGATCCGTCGCGCGCCGAAGTCAGCTTGGAAGAAGGTTTCGCGCGTGACTTGGGCGCGAAGGTCGGATCCGTGCTGAGCTTCGACGTGCAAGGCATCGCGGTTCAACTCGTCGTGAGCTCGATCCGCACCGTCGAGTGGGACTCGTTCGCGATCAACTTCTTCCTGGTCGCGGAACCCGGTGCGCTCGACGACGCGCCGCATGCGCTCCTCGGCGCCGCGCGCATCGACGCGGAGTCGGAGGGTCCGTTCCAGGACGAGCTCGCACGCACGCTCTCGAACGTGACGCCCATCCGTGTGCGCACGATCCTGGAGAAGGTCGCGGAGGTCCTGCAGAAGCTCAGCCTGGGCGTGCGCTTGCTGGGCGGCTTCACCATCGCGGTCGGGCTGGCGATCCTGGCCGGTGTCGCGGCGACGGCGGCGATGCACCGTGGGCGCGAGGTCGCGTTGCTCAAGGCGCTCGGCGTGCGACGAGTGACGATCGCGGGCCTTTTCGCCACGGAATTCGCGCTGTTCGGCTTCGTGGCCGGGTTCGTGGGCGGAACAGCGGCGGCGGTGATCGCGTGGCAATTCCTCGGTCGAGTCACCGACCTCGGTGCCGTGTTCACGTGGTGGGCGCCCCTTGCCGCGGGGGCCGGCACAGCCGTCCTATCGGCGGCGTGCGGCTTGCTCGCGAGCGCGCGCGCGCTCGCGGCGCGACCGATCGAGACGTTGCGCGGGTGATCA
>CAZKIY010000173.1:0-8479 GCA_964552875.1 uncultured Planctomycetaceae bacterium | reverse complement strand
AAGCGGCTGTACAGCGGGACGTCGGCGCGGACTTCGCCCGGCTTCCCGGGCGGGCCCGTGTGCGCGACCGGATCCAGCAGGTCGAGCGCACCGGCCATGTCCTCCATGCGCAGCGCCTGCCAGTGCCACAGGTTCGTGGGCTCGTGCGGCGCGCCCATGCCAAACAGCGCGGGGCGCGCGGATGCCGAGAACTGCAGCGCGGCCGCATCGGTGGCGCGGGTGTCGGTGAACAGGCGCACGACGCCGGTCGAGTCCGCCCACGTGAGACGCAAGGCCAGCTCGTCCTCGTCGTGCAGCGCGGAGAGGGTGGCCGCCAGGACCGCTTCCTCGTTCCACCAGAGCGGCGACAGCCGTACGTCGATCGAGGCGGCGCGCGTCCAGGCCGGATCGTCGGGATCCCGCGGAACGGCCGCGACCTTGTGGGCGGACAGCGTGGAGCGCACGTGCACGAGGCGATCGGCCACGCCCGGCGGGATCAGACTCTGCACGAAGACGATCAGCGCCGCCTCGTCCGCGGGCGCGATCAGGTTCGGCGGCATCGCCGTGCCGGGGATCCCGCCGCGAATGCGGCAGGCGAGGGCGCGCGTCGAGGCGTCGCCTTTCAGGAAACCGGCGGTGAGGTCGCGCGCCCAGTTCAAGGTCCCGTCCTCGTCGTAGCGCGGAGAGCGCTCTCCCGTGCCGTCCGTCGCGTGGCATTGGGCGCAACGCTCGACGTAGACGCGCCGACCCTGTTCCAGAGTGGCCACGTCGGCGGCCGCCTCCGCGACCGGCACGATCGGCCGATCCGGCGTCAGGCGTTCGCGCGCCAGCCGCCGTGCTTCCGCGGGCGGCATCGGCATGCTCTCGCTGCGCGCGCGCTCGGCCAGACCGAGGGCGAGGCCCTCCTCGGCCAGCACGCGCACGTGCGCGGCCAATGCCGCCAGGTCGGCCTCCGGCAGCCAGCTGAAGCCCGGCATCGCGGACCCGGGGATGCCGCGGCGCAGCGTGGCGACCAGGTCCGCGTCAGCGGGCGCACCGTTCTCCGAGCTGACGAGCCGGAAGCGCCCGGCGTCGAAGCGACGCGCGGGCGGGAAGAGATGCGGAGCGGCTTGCCCATCGCCGCGGCCCCGCGCGCCGTGACACACGGTGCAGTGCTCCGCGAAGAGATCCTCGCCGCGCAGTGCCGGTTCCTCGGCTGTGACCTGCGCGTCCGTCGCACGCCGCGCGCCGACCGGCTGGGGCGCGACGTTGCAGGAGAATAGCGAGCCCAGGAGGAACAGGAGCAGCCGGTGCGAGTGGTCCATGCGCGCATGCTACGGGTCTCGTCTGCGCGCAGGCTAGGCCGCGATGCGTAGGGGCCTGCGGGCGGAATGCGTAGACGCGAACGGCGGTCAGGCGCGGACCGGCGCGGCGAGACGGCGCAGCGCGCGGTTCCCGAGCAGGTCGGGCGCGTTGCGGTCGAGCGCCGCGCGCACGAGCGACCGCATCAGGTTGCTCGCCGGCCCGCGCTGTCCTCAGGCACAGGATCCGACGACGTGCACATGACGCGGCGACTCCGCGAACGCGAACTCGAACTCAGGCGGTGCGAGTCTCGTTGCCGGCCGCGGCGCTTCCGTCGGGAGCCCCAATTGCGCGAGGATCGCGACCTGACCACGTGCCCGTCACTGAGGAACGCGATCCGCTGGCGCAGTCCGCCGCCGTGGCCTCGAGTCAGGACGTCGATCGCGAACGCATGCAACGTCAGTTGCGGTCACGTCGCGCGCGTGGGGCGCTTCAGGCTGCGAGCCGTGGCGGTGGGATCGAGCGCTGGCTCGGCCGTTGAGGTTGTTCGCCGTTCGAGCCGCCGTGCGTGCAGTTCGCAGCACATCTCGAGCGCGGCACGATGAACTCGGCGGCCACACAACGGCTGGCACCAGCACACCGTGAAACGTCAAAGGTGCGCTCGCGGCCGAAGCACGAGTGCCGCGAGCCGTGCCAGACAGTCGAGCGGCTCGAACGCGATCGCCGAGGTGCCATCGCGCTGGCGACGGCGGTGCGCGTAGATCACCAAGCCATCGGGCGCGAGCGAGAGGCAACGGCCAAGGATTCAGGACCCGGCCTCGCACGGCGGGCGATCGCTCGACGGGTATGCAGTCGGCGGATGCCGGCACGCGCACCGCGTAGCGCCAAACGGCTTTGAACAAATCGGGGCGGGGCGGTTCAAGCGGTGCACGAGAGCCACCGCAGCAGGGTCCGCGTGCATGGAGCAGCCACGGAGCGACAGTTGCGGTGCGTGGCACTTCGACCGAGTCGTTCACCCCCTCAGGAGAAATCATGCATCTGCGCACGCCCGTCCTCGCCTTCGCTCCACTGATCGCGGCCGCATCACCGGCCCTGGGCCAGGGTGGCCCGCCCTTCGTGTCCGTTCCTCCCGGGTTCGGCCTGGTCCTGCACACGAGCGGCCTCGACTTCCCCACCGCGATCGAGTTCGCGGGCAGCAACCTGTGGATCACGGAAGGCGGGTTCCTCCCGGGAGTCGCGCCCAAGATCAAGCGCATCGACGGCGCGCCGGGCAGCACCACGGCTGTGACGATTCTGTCGGGTCCCGATCTCCCGCCCGGAGCTCTGCTCGGGCCGCTCACCGACATCTCGCACCGCGACGGATGGCTCTGGATCACTCACCACGCGACGGGGGCGAACGGCTGGCGCGTGGGTGCCATCTCGCGCTTCCAGCCAGGTGACCCGGTCGGCACGTTCACGACCGTGATCACGAACCTGCCGTCGGCCGGCGATCACCACACGGACGCACTGGCCTTCGGAGCCGACGGTCGCGCGTACTTCTCCATCGGCACCGCGACGAACTCGTCGGTCGTCGGACCTGACAACGAGATCCTCGAGGGTTGGCTGGCCGGTTCACCGACCTTCCACGATTATCCGGCCAAGGACGTCGTGCTGAGCGGTTTGGAGTTCCAGACGCTCGTTCCGTTCGTACTCGATCCGACGCGGACGCTGCACACTCCGCCTTTCGCGCCCTTCGGCTCGGGCTTCGTGCCCGCCGGTGCCGTGGTGACCGCGCCGACCCCCGCCGCACCGCAGGACGGCATGATCGCCGGCAACGGCGCCGTGTACTCCTTCGATCCGGCGTCGGCGACCCCGACCGCGACGCTGCGGCTCGAGGCGTGGGGGTTCCGCAACCCCTACGGATTGGGATTCGACCCGGCTGATCCGTCGCGCCTGATCGTCTCCAACAATGGGGCAGACATCCGCGCCGCGAACCTCGGCAACGGCCTGCGCCTCATCGGCGCCCATCCGATCGCCAACGATCTGGAGGACGTCTTCGCATTCACTGTGGGAGGTACCGAGGAGTACTTCGGGTGGCCGGACTTCTTCCACCACCCCACGGCCGGGATCCCGCTGCCGATCACCGATCCCATTTTCTGCAACCACCCGCCGCGGCTGCGCATTCGCTGCCCCGAGTTCGTTTTCGACGCCGCTTTCCGAGCCACGTTGACGGTGGAGCCCGCGCTGGTTCAGCTCGAGCTCAACTCGTCGGCGAACAAGTTCGACTTCTCCACGAACGCCACGTTCCAGTTCATGGGCAACATGTTCATCGCGGAGACAGGTGCGTTCGCCCCGACGACCGGGGCGACGCAGTTCACGGGGCACAAGATCGTGCGCGTCGATTTGCAGGCGGGCACCTCGCACGACTTCCTGATGAACACGGGCGCGAACCCCGCGCAATTGTTCGATCCCACGAACTTCAACAAGCCGATCGACGTGCGCTTCCGCGACGCGACGATGCTGGTTGTGGACCTGGGCGTGTTCGTCCCGAGCTTGAACCTGGTCGCTCCGGCCTCCGGCAAGATCTGGGCGCTCGCGCGACCTTGAGCAAGTTCCACGGCCGGGCGCGTGCTGAACGTAGTCGCCCCCGGCCGCGGTGCCGACCCTGCTCCTGATCGAACCCATGGCATTCGACTTCGATGACGTCGTGCAGCGCCTGCTCGAACAGGCGTATCGCATCCTGGCATCTCTGCCGATGGTCCTCGTGGCGATCGTCATCGTATGTGTCGCGTGGTTGCTCGGCGGGTGGTTGGCGCGGCGAGCAGGACTCCGGCGGCTGGCCGGGAAGAATCCATTCCTCCAGGACCTGTTGCGCAGCGGCGTGAAAATGCTGGTCCTGTTGGGCGGGTTCTTGGTCGCACTCGAGATCCTGAACGCCACCGCGATCGTGGGGGCCGTACTCGGAACCGCCGGCGTCCTCGGCGTCGCGTTGGGGTTCGCGTTCAAGGACATCCTGGAGAACTACTTGGCCGGCATCTTGATGAGCCTGCGCCAACCGTTCTCGCCGAAGGACCATGTGGTCATCGACGGCAACGAAGGCGTCATCATCGCGCTGACTTCGCGGGCGACGATCCTCATGACCCTGGACGGCAATCACCTGCGCCTGCCGAACGCCATGGTCTTCCGCAGCGTCATCCTCAATTACACGCGCAATCCGAACCGACGGTTCGAGTTCGACATCGGCGTTGGAGTGCAGGAAGACTTGATCGCAGCGCAGAATCTCGGAATCGAGGAACTCGAGAACATGGCGGGCGTGTTGGCGGACCCGCCGCCACGTGTGGTGATCGTCGGTCTGGGCGATTCGAACGTGCAAGTCCGCTTCTACGGCTGGGTCGATCAACGCGATCACGAATTCGCCGCGGTGAAGAGCGAAGCGATCCGTCGCGTGAAGTTGAAGCTCGAGGAAGCGGGCATGGACATGCCCGAGCCCATCTACCGTGTCCAGGTGACGAATTCCGTCGCTGGTCCCGCCCAGTTGCTGGAACCCAAGGTGCAAGAACGTCGCGCACCGGCTGCGCGTTCGGGTGCGGCAACGGACACCCGAGCGCAGCGAGACATCGAGGGTCAGCTCGGCATCGGTCTCGAGAGAGCGGCGAGCGAGGACCTGCTCGATCCGGCCGCGCCCAGGGAGTGAGCGGTCTGCATGATGCGCATCCCGGGCCAGAATCGACCTCGAACTGTCACTCGAAGTGAGGAACGATGAACACCAGCCTCCAGTTCTTGCTGCTGAAGACCGCGCGCCGCCTGTGGTTCCGAGCGACGGCTTTCTCCGCGATCGCCGTGGCCGCAGCCCTCCTGGCGCTGATCTTGAAGCGCTACATCCCGTACGACTTCTCGGCGAAGATCGGTGCGGACGCCGTGGGTGTGCTGCTCAACGTCCTGGCGGCCAGCATGTTGTCGGTGACGATCTTCTCGCTCAGCACGCTGGTCTCCGCGCTGGGTTCTGCGACCAGCAACGCGACGCCGCGCGTGGCGCAGCTCATGCTGGAGGACAACACGGCGCAGAACGCACTCGCCACGTTCATCGGGTCGTTCCTCTTCAGCCTCGTCGGGATCATCGCGCTGCAGATCGGACTGTACGGCGAGGAGGGCCGCGTGATCCTGTACATCGTGACGCTCGCAGTGATCGCGATCGTCGTCGCCATGATGCTGCGTTGGATCGACTACGTCGCGAAGCTGGGGCGGGTGGGGGAAATCATCGACAGAGTCGAGCAGGCCGCTGGGCGAGCTCTGCGCGAACGACGGCGCACGCCTTACTTGGGTGGCCGCGAGTGGGCCCGCTCGGAGCCTTCGTCGCCGAGCACTTCTCCGAGCATGTTCGCGGTTCGATCCGAGAAGATGGGATACCTGCAGCACGTCGACATGGCCGCGCTCCAAGCGGTCGCGGCAGCATGTGGAGGGTCGGTACACCTCGCACGGATCCCGGGCGACTACGTGGACACGATCGAGGCGCTCGCCTGGTGCGGGAGCGAGCCGGACGACGAGCAGAGTGCCCTTGTTCGTGGCGCATTCACGATCGATGCGGAGCGTTCCTTCGCGCAGGATCCGCGATTCGGCATCTCCGTCATGGCCGAGATCGCATCTCGCGCCTTGTCGCCCGCGGTCAACGATCCCGGGACCGCGATCGACGTGCTCGGTCGCCTGGCTCGAGTGTTGGCCATCTGGGCCGAGCCTCTGAAGACCGAGGCGACGTCCGTGAGATTCCGAGAGGTGTACGTGCCCGCGTTGGATACTCGCGATCTGTTCGACGACGCGTTCACACCCATCGCACGTGATGGAGCTGCGATGGTCGAGGTTGCGCTGCGAGTCCAGAAAGTGCTGCGGATCCTGGGCGGTCTCTCGGATCCGCACTACGCCGAGGAGGCCAGACGGCACTCGGCACTCGCACTCGCGCGGTCCAAGGCGGTCATGAACCTAGAGGAGGACTTGGTTCGAGTGCGCGTCGTGGCTTCGGCGATCGCAGAGACTCGGGCATGAGTGCTCCTGCAGGAATCGCAGGTCGCCGCAAGCACGATGTCGGCGGAAGTGCGCCGCGCCGCGTGTCACTCTTCGGCGTCCCTGCCGATCTTAGGTGGTCGGCGCGCCTGGCTCGGTGTCCCCACGGCCTCAGCTCGGTTTGACAACACGCCGCGGCGCATCTACGGTCGGCCGCGCCGCAGCCGAGCATCCGCCGCACGGCTCACCCGCCCGAGAACACCGTGACGTCGAGCCGAACCGGTGCAAGAGCGCGAGACGTCGGGAACAGCGCCGTGCTCGGTTTCCTCGCGCGGGTCGGGCTGCTCGCATATGGCGTCGTCCACGTCGTCATCGGAATCCTGTCGTTCCAGATCGCCTGGGGGGCTTCCACGCAGGAGAGCCCCGACCTCGTCGGGGCGCTGCGTTCGGTCCGCGATCAACCTCTGGGCGGAGTCCTCCTGTGGATCGCCGTGATCGGGTTCGGGGCGCTCGCGCTGTGGCAGGCGAGCGAGGCGCTCTTCGGACACCGTGACCGGGAGGGATTCGAGCGGTTGCGCCTGCGCGTCGCGAACGGCGGCAAGGCGCTCCTGCACGCTGCGATCGGTGCCACCGCGATCTCGCTCTCGCTCGGTCTCGGCTCTTCGGACGATCAGTCCAAGGAGGACGCCATCTCCGGCGTGATGGCGTGGCCCGGCGGCACGGTGATCGTCGTCGTCGCGGTCCTGCTGACCATCGGTATCGGCGTCGCGGGCGTGATGCGAGGCGTCAGCATGTCCTTCCGCGAGCAGCTCGACACGTCCTCCATGTCGAAGGGCGCGCGCATCGGCCTGGAGCGCCTGGGCCAGGTCGGTTTCGTCGTCAAGGGCGTGGTGTTGTGCCTGGTGGGAGTGATGGTCGGCTACGCGGCGTTGACGTTCGACGAGGAGCAGGCGTCGGGGCTGAACGACGCGGTGTACGCGATCCTCGCGCAGCCGTTCGGGCGCATCCTCCTCACGGCGCTGGCACTCGGCTTCGCCGCGTTCGGCTTGTTCACGATCGGCTCGTCGCGGTATCGGCGGATGTGACTCCGCCGTGTCGAACCCGCCGATCGCCACGAGCCCCGGACCTGTGCCGTCGTCGTGATCGACGAACGCGCTGACCGATGACGATAGGGATACAGGCAGCACGTCGCGTGCAACCGTCCGCCGGAGCGGCCGAACGTGCTGATCATCACGATCGACACGTGGCGCGCCGACAGCCTCTCCGCCGCCGGCTTTTCGCGCAACGGCACGACCGAGCTCGACCGGCTGGCGGCCGAAGGTCAGCGTTTCCCGCACACGAGCGGCCTGCGCGCCCAGACGACACCCGCGATCGTGTCGCTCTTCCCGAGCCTAGCGCTGGGGCGGAGTCGACTCCTGCGGCGGCACCGGCGGCGGAGTCCCTTCCGGTGTCGGAACTGGCTCGCCTTCCGCCTTCTTGCGCGGTTCGCCGATCACGGTCGTGTTCCCGATCGACTCCTGGTGCGCCTTGATCTGATCCTGGATCTCCTTCGGGAGGTCGCCCGGGATGATCATCGGCTTCTCGTCACCGCCCGCGGAGTCAGCGCCTTCCTCGGGAGGTGCACCGGCGGGGTTCGCGGCGTCCGGCGGAGGAGCCTTGTCCTTGACCAGCTCCGTCAACTTCTTGCCGAGCTGCGAGCGGCTGTAGGACGAGATCACGTAGGCCCACTTCGAGAGTCGCGCGTCGAGGGCCGCTGCTTCCTGCGTGACTTCCTCGGCCGACTTCTTCGCGCTCGGAGGCGGCGTCGCGGCTTCCCCATCCTTCGGCGGATCCGTCGGAGTTTCGGTCGCTGCCTGCGGCGGCGCTTCGTAGCTCGCGGCGAAGCTCGCGTACGACTTCCCGTCCTGGTCCTTCGTCGTGACCGTCACCACGAGTCCGTCGAACGTGTGGAAGCGCGCGATCGGCCCGGTTCCGGTCGAGAAATCGACCTCGGAGGCGGGCGCGACGTCTTCGAGGTTCACGTACTCGAGACCCGTCGCGAGCGAGTTCGCGACGGTCGGATACGTCGCTTCCTTGCCCTCGGGGATTCCGTGCAGCGTGAAGTCCTTCGTGTCCGCGCCGGGCCGATCGACGAGAACGGTTTCGCCCTCCGGTTGACGGATCTCGACCGAGCGCACGCTGTCCTGAGGAACTTTGAGGATCTCCTTCGCGAGCCAGCCCGTCGATTCCTCGTGCAGGTCGAGCT
>CAZKIY010000172.1:0-8560 GCA_964552875.1 uncultured Planctomycetaceae bacterium | reverse complement strand
CATAGCGCTCCTCGTTGCGCTGGAACTCGATCTCGGCGTTCTTCTCGGCCGCGTCGGGGCGACCGAAGTAATCGACTTGCACCGAGTGATCGATGACGAGCTCGACGGGCGAGAGCGGATTGATCTTTCGCGGATCGCCGCCGCGCTTCTTCATCGCATCGCGCATCGCCGCGAGGTCGACGACGCACGGAACCCCCGTGAAATCCTGGAGCAACGTGCGCGCCGGCGTGAACTGGATCTCCTTCGTCGGCGTGGCCTTCGGATCCCACGCGGCGAGAGCTTCGATGTCCGTCTTCGTGACGGCGACGCCGTCCTCGGTGCGCAGCAAGTTCTCGAGCAGTATCCGCAAGCTGAACGGCAACCTCGCCACGCGCGGCAAGCGCTTCGTGAGCGCGGGGAGGCTCGCGATCTGGTAGGTGCGGCCTGAGGAAACGAGGGTCGTTCGAGTCTGGAAGCTGTCGTGCATGGATGGGCTCGTCGCGGGTTCGAGGGCGAGCAGTCTACGCACTCGTGCGGCCCGTTGCCCGCCCACTCCCACTCACCAGCCCGGCACATCCAACGTGCGAATCCAGCTCGGATCACGGACCGAGCATCGGCGTACCAGACTCCCGCACGAGCCGCGCAAGGTCGGTGCGGCCGCCGTCGTTCGCGTCGCCCCGTGTGCACCGACGATGCAGCCCCGCTCTACCCCTGCGGTGCCTCCACCGAGTACTTCGCTCCCGCCGTCGCGTCGACGAACCACACGAGGCTTCCGCCGCGCGGTCGTACCCGACCCGCGGGAGGCGTCGCAGCACTAGGACGCAGCACGGTCGCCGACCGCACCATCGCCGCCTTGTCCTCGCCGACCACGAGGAACATCACACGGGCTGCGGCTTCGAACACCGGGAATGTCATCGTCACGCGCCACGCGCCGAGCCTCTCGACGTGGTTCGCGACCACGAGCCGCGTCGACTCCTCCATCGCGTTCGTGCCGGGGAAAAGCGAGGCCGTGTGCCCATCCGCGCCCATCCCGAGCAAGACGACGTCGAAACGCGGCATCTCACCGGGGCGCAAGCCGAAGTGCACTTGGATCGCGTTCTCCGCGTCCGAAGCGGCATCCTCGGGATCGCGCTCGCCCGCGATGCGGTGCACGTTCGCGTCGGGGATCCGAGCACGCTGGATCAAAGTCTCGCGCGCCATCCGCCAATTGCTCTCTTCGTGATCCGGCGGAACGCAGCGTTCGTCGCCGAAGAAGACGTGCACTTTGTCCCAGGGCAACTCGACCGAGGCGAGCAACTCGTGCGTGCGACGCGGAGTACTTCCGCCCGACAGCACGAGGTCGCACCGACCGCGTTCCCCCACCGCCGCGAGCACGGCGTGCGCGATCTCGTCTCGCACAGCTTTCGCGACGGATTCCGCGTCCGCGATGACGCGGACCTCGGGTGTCGCAGCCTTGACCCGGCGTGTCGCCATCGAGGGTGGACGCTACGCGATCACTCGATGCGACGCCACTTCCGGCCGTCGCGTTCGAGCAGGTCGTCGGCTTCTTTCGGTCCCCACGAACCGGCGGCGTAGTTCGGGAACGAGCGCGGCGGCAGCGCGTTCCACACTTCCTGCATCGGGCCGACGATCGCCCAACCCATCTCGACCATGTCCGCACGCTGGAACAGCGTCGGATCGCCCTTGATGCAGTCGTAGATCAGCGTCTCGTACCCGGTCGTCGGTGGCTGCTGGAAGTGATCCTTGTAGCGGAAGTCCATCGCCACGTTGCTCATCCGCACCGACGGTCCAGGGATCTTCGCGCCGAAGCGCAGCGTGATGCCTTCGTCGGGTTGCACGCGGATGACGAGTACGTTGCGCGACAAGTGCTCGACCGGCGTGTTGCGGAAGAGCAGCAGCGGCGGTCGGCGGAACTGGATCGAGATCTCCGACACGCGGCGCTCCATGCGCTTGCCCGTCCGCAAGTAGAACGGCACGTCGGCCCAACGCCAGTTGTCGACGCTGAGCTGCATCGCGGCGAATGTCTCTGTGCCCGAGCCGCGCGCAACGCGTTCTTCCGAGCGATATGCGGCTGCTTTCTTGCCGTCGACAGTGCCCTCACCGTATTGGCCGCGCACCGTGTGCGTCAACACGCGCTCGGGCGTCATCGGCTGGATCGCACGCAGGACCTTGGCCTTCTCCTCGCGCACCGCTTCGGCCTCGAACGACGTCGGCGGCTCCATCGCGACGAGCGCGAGCAACTGCAGGATGTGGTTCGGAACCATGTCGCGCAGAGCACCGGCCGTGTCGTAGTACCCGCCGCGCGACTCGACCCCGATCGATTCGGCGACGGTGATCTGCACGTTGTCGATGTACTGACGGTTCCAGATCGGCTCGAACATCCCGTTGGCGAAACGGAACACGAGGATGTTCTGAACGGTCTCCTTTCCGAGGTAGTGATCGATCCGATAGATCTGGTCCTCGCGAAGGATCTCGCTCAGTTCCTTGTTGAGGATCCGCGCGGATGCGAGGTCGGTGCCGAACGGCTTCTCGACGATCACGCGCGACCAGCGACCGTTCTCCTCCTTCGTGAGACCCGCTGCGCCGAGATGCTTCACGATCGGCGCGAAGTACTCCGGCGCCGTCGACAAGTAGAAGAGGTGGTTTCCGGTCGTCCCGTGCTGCGCGTCGATCTGCGCGAGTTCCGCGCCCAGCTTCGGATACGCGGCCGGATCCAAGAAGTCCGCGGCGACGTAGTGCAGTCGCGACAGCACGTCCTCCACGACGGCCGGCGGCAACGGGTGCGTGGCGTACTTCGCGACATCATCCGCGACGCGCTTGCGATACGTCGCCGTGTCGAGCGCGGTGCGCCCGACGCCGATGATCGCGCAACCCTTCGCGAGCAAGTTCTCGTTGAACAGATTGCACAGCGCGGGGATCAACTTGCGTTTCGTCAAGTCGCCCGCTGCGCCGAAGATCACGATCGACGCGGGGCCGACGGGCCGTGCGTACGGATTCACGAGCGTGTCCGCCGCGTCCGCTTCGGCCTGAACGGCCTCGCCAGTCGTCGTCGGTCCCATGTCAGTGCGCCTTCGTGGATCCGCTGGCGGCCGGCTCGACGTGGCCGCCGAACTTCTCGCGCATCGCGGAGATCACTTTTTCCGCGTACGTGTGCTCTTGGCGCGAACGGAAACGCGTGAAAAGTGCGGCTGTCAGCACCTCGGCCGGCACCGCGTTGTCGATTGCGGCCTGCACCGTCCAACGACCTTCGCCGGAGTCCTGGACGAAGCCCGAATACCGCGCGAGCTTCGGGTCCTCTTGCAGCGCCATCGCGGTCAGATCGAGCAGCCACGAACCGACCACGCTGCCCCGACGCCACAGTTCAGCCACGTCCGCGAGCTGCAGGTCATAGCGCATGTCGGCCGGCACCGACGCGCCGTTCTGGCTCTTCATCAGGTCGAAGCCCTCGGCGTACGCCTGCATGATCCCGTACTCGATGCCGTTGTGGACCATCTTCACGAAGTGACCCGCGCCGACGGGACCGCAGTGCAGATAGCCCTCTTCGGCCGTTCCGCCGTTGCGGCCAACCGTCGGCGGCGTGTCGCCGCGGCCGGGCGCGAGCGTCTTCAACGCCGGAGCGATCAGCGCGATGGCTTCTTTCGCGCCGCCGGCCATGAGGCAATAGCCGCGCTCGGCGCCCCACACTCCGCCGCTCGTGCCGACGTCGACGTAGTGGATCCCCTTCTCGCCGAGGACCTTCGAGCGACGCACGTCGTCCTTGAAGTAGCTGTTGCCGCCGTCGATCACGACGTCGCCTTTCGAACACAAAGCACCCAGCTTCTTGACCATCTCCTCGGTCACGTCACCCGCAGGCAGCATGACCCAGATGGCGCGCGGTCCCTTCAGCGCCTTGACCACGTCCTCCACCGTCTTGGCAGCGTGTGCGCCGATCGTCTGGAGCTCTTCGCTTTTCGCGAAGTCGCGATTCCACACGACGCACTCGTGTCCACCGCGCACGAGGCGACGAACCATGTTGCCGCCCATGCGGCCCAGCCCGAGCATTGCGATCTGCACGAAATCGATCTCCTCGAAAGTGGAAGCTTCAGGAACGAGCCGCGGGGCCTCGCGAGAGTGCGTCGGCCATCGCGCGACGCAGCGTGTTCATCCCGGCGCGAAGATCGCCCGTGATGTGAGCGCGCAGAGCACGTTGACCGCGCTCGACGAGAACCTGCATGTCGCCGCGCGCCTGCGCGGCCTGGACGATGCCGAAGCCGTACTTCTGACCGGGAACAGCCAGGTCGTTCGCCACGGTGCGCGTGATCTGGAGGAACACGCCCGTGCGCGGGCCGCCTTTGTAGGCCTGACCGGTGGAGTGCAGGAAGCGCGGCCCGAACCCAACGCACGTCGCGGTGCGACGTGCGTCGCGCAGCCCCGTGCGCATCGCTTGGAGGTCGGCCGTGTTCTCCGCGGTCATCGGCACGTACGCCAAGAACCCAGCATAATCACGCGGCATAGTCGCGAAGTGCGCACGCAGGACGTCGGCGAGCGAGGCCTCTCCGCCGGTCGTCGTGTACAGAGCTCCCGCATGTTCGTGCGGCGCGTAGAGGTGGATGCCCTGCTCCTCGAAGAAGTGCTTCTCAGCGGGCAGCGCACCGGTGAGTTCGTAGGCGCTGGTCAGTTCTTTCGTGACGATCTTGCTGGCCTCGACGTCGGGCTGGTCGAACGGATGGATGCCGATGACGGAGCCCGCGACCGCGGTCGCGACTTCCCAGCGGTAGAACTCCGCGCCGAGGTCGAGCACGTCACCGACGGCGATGCGCACGACGGCGTGTCCAGCTTTCTCGAGCGCCTCGACGGCTGAGTCTTGCGACTTGTCGACGTCGCTCGCGAGTCGCACGTAGACGAATACGCGGTCATCGCCGTAGATCGCCGGGCTCCCGAGCGGCTCGAGATCCATCGGCACGATGCCGCGACCGATTTTCCCCGTGGATTCCGCGACGAGCTGCTCCAGCCAGCCACCCAGCGAAGCCAACTTCGGGCTGACGACGAGGGTCAGCTTGTCACGCCCCTCCTTCGCCGCGGCGCCGAGGAAGAGACCGAGTTGCACGGCCGGGTCATTCGCGGCGGCGTTGTCGCCGATGCAGCGCTTCGCCATCGCGTCCGCGCGACCGAGGAATTGGTCGAGATCGACGCCGATCAGCGCGGCGGGGACCAGACCGAACATCGACAGCGCCGAGAAGCGGCCGCCGATCGTCGGGTCGCCCGCGAAGATCTTGCGGTACCCCTTCGACTTCGCGACGCCTTCGAGCTTCGAGCCCGGGTCCGTGATGGCAACGAAGCGCCGACCCGCGTCTTTCGCGCCGACTTTCTTCACCACGCGGTCCCAGAAGAACGCGTCGAGGATGTTCGGTTCGAGCGTCGAACCGGATTTGCTGGCGACGATGACGAGCGTCTTCGAGAGGTCGACCTTTTTCTCGAACGCCGCGACTTGGTCGGGGTCCGTCGAGTCGAGCACGAAGAGCGTCGGGTAGCCGGCTCGCGATCCGAACGTTCGCGCGAGCACCTCCGGGCACAGGCTCGAACCGCCCATGCCGAGCAAGAGGACGCTTTCGAAGCCGTCCTTCTTGACGCCGTCGGCGAACGCGCGGAGCTCGGCGATCGCGGACTTGCCGCGCGACGGCGCGTCGAGCCAGCCCAGCCACTTGGCTTCGTCGCCGTTGGTCCAGACCGTGGCGTCCTTGCGCGAGAAGCGGCGTGACTCGTCACCCTGCGTCCAATCGCGCGCCGCGGCTTCGAGAGCACGTTGGATGTTCGCCGGTGCCTTCGTCGTGATGCCCGAGCTGACGCCGGAGGCGCCCGGTGCCGCATTCGTCGCCGAGCTGCTCGATGTACTCGTGGTCGACGCACTCGACGCACTCGACGCACTCGACGCACTCGACAGGGCCGCGGTCGCTCCCGCGGGCGCGCTGGACGCCGCAGTCCCTGACGTTGCGTCGCCCGAGGCGGGCGGCGGTTGGTTGCCACCCTCCACCGACTTGATCAACGCGTCGAACGCGTCGGAGAACTGCTTCAAGCCATCGACGAGCAACCCATCCGTGACCTTGTCGAGCGACACGCCGGATCCGTCGAGTTCACGCAGAATCTTCTTCGCGTCGAGCAAGCCTTCGGTCAGCGAGTTGCGCGGCTTTCCGTGATCGCGGAACGCGTCGATGGTCGCCGGCGGGGCCGTGTTGACCGTGTCGCGACCGATCAGTTCCTCGATGTACATCACATCGCGGTACTTCTTGTTCTTCGTGCCGGTGCTGGCCCACAAAACGCGTTGTGTCTGCGCGCCCTTCTTGGCCAGCTCGCGCCAACGCCTGCTGGCGGTGACGTCCTCGTAATGCGCATACGCCAACTTCGCGTTGGCGATCGCCGAGCGGCCCATGAGGGCTTCGAGGCTGGCGCGATCCTTCGGCGTCTTCGCCGTTGCGAGCTTCTCCTCGAGCTGCTTGTCGATAGTCGAGTCGATACGCGACACGAAGAAGCTGGCGACGCTGGCGACGTGGGACAGGTCCCCACCCGCCTTCGCGCGCCGTTCCAAACCGCGCAAGTACGCATCGAGGGTCTCCGCGTACGCCGACCGCGCGAAGAGCAACGTGACGTTCACGTTGATTCCCGCCGCGATGAGCTCCTCGAAGGCCTTGCGGCCGTTCGCCATCCCCGGAACCTTGATCATCACGTTCGGACGCGCGACCTGTTCCCAGAGGTGCATGGCTTCGCGCACGATCTCGTCGGGAGAGTCGCCGCGGTGCAGCGTCACTTCGAGCGACACGTATCCGTCGCGTGTCTTCGTGCGCTCGTACGTCCCCTTCATGACGTCGCACGCCGTCTGGATGTCGCGGATGACGAGCGCTTCGTAGAGCTCGAACGCGCTCGAGCCCGGCTTCTTGCGGCGCAGCTCGGCGAGAGCCGTCGCGTACTCCGTCCCCTCGCGAATCGACTTCTCGAAGATCGATGGATTCGAGGTGACGCCTCCGATCCCGTCGGCCTCGACCATGCGGTGCAACTCGCCTGACTCGAGCAGCTTGCGCGAGATGAAATCGAGCCAGATCGACTGGCCGAGCGCGGCCGTTTCCTTCAACGGGTTCATGGGGACCTCAAGTCGTGGCGAGGGAAAGCTGACGGCGCGCTGCGGCGACGACCGCGTCGACGGTGAAGCCGAACTTCTTCAAGAGATCGGGCAACGGCGCGGAAGCACCGAAGCCGTTCATGCCGACGAACGTGCCCGAATCACCGATCCAACGGTGCCATCCGAACGGGCCGGCGGCTTCGACCGCGACGCGCGCCTTCACGTCGGGCGGAAGTACGGAATCGCGATAACTCTGGGACTGCCTTTCGAAGAGCTCGAACGAGGGCAGGCTGACGACGCGTGTCGCGATGCCTTCGGATGCGAGGCGCTCGGCGGCGGCGATGCACAGCGACACTTCGCTGCCCGTGCCGATCAAGATCACTTGTGCATTCGAGGCGTCGTGCAGGACGTAACCGCCCTTGCGCAAGCCGGATGCCGCGGCGTACTTCGCCCGATCGAGAGTCGGCAGCGCTTGACGCGTCAACGCGAAACACGTGGGGCCATGCAGATGCTCGATCGCGAAACGCCAAGCTTCTGCCGTCTCGTTCGCGTCGCACGGCCGGATCACGGTATTCCCGGGGATCGAGCGCAGCGATGCGAGTTGCTCGATCGGCTGGTGCGTCGGCCCGTCCTCGCCCACGCCGATCGAATCGTGCGTGAACACGTGGATCGCGCCGATCTCCATGATCGCGGCCAGGCGCACGGCGGGCTTCAGGTAGTCGCTGAAGATCAGGAACGTCGCGCCGAACGGCCGCAGACCCGACAGCGCGAGCCCGTTCACGATGGACGCCATCGCGTGCTCGCGGATGCCGAAGTGCAGGTTGCGTCCGCCCGGCGTGCCCGGCAAGAGATCGCCCGCGCCTTCGAACGTCATGCGCGTCTTCGTCGACGGCGCGAGGTCCGCGGAGCCGCCGAGGAACCACGGGATCGACTGCGCGATCGCGTTGAGCACCTTGCCCGACGCATCGCGGCTCGCGACGCCCTTCGCGTCCGTGGGGAACGTCGGGATCGACTTGTCCCAACCTACAGGCAGCTCGCCGCGCTGGATCAGCTCGATCTCGCGCGCGAGGTCAGGTTGTTCCTGCTGGTACCGCGCCCAAAGCTCATTCCAAACCGTTCGCGTCGCGGCGCCGCGCGCGCCGACGCCGCCGGCAAAACGCTCGCGAACTCCCGGCGGAACGAGGAATTTCGCGTCTTCGGGCCAACCGTAGCCCTTCTTCGTCGCACGGATCTCGTCCTCGCCCAGCGGCTCACCGTGCGCGGCGTGGCTGTCCTGTTTCTTCGGCGATCCGTAACCGATGTGACTGCGCACGACGACGAACGTGGGCCTCTTCGTCTCGCGCGCGAAGGTGTCGAGCGCGCCCTTCAGCGCGTCGACGTCGTTCGCATCCGCGACGCGCACTACGTTCCAGCCCAATGCGACGAAACGCGCGGCTACGTCCTCGGTGAAAGCGAGGTTCGTCTCGCCCTCGATCGTGATCTTGTTGTCGT
>CAZKIY010000171.1:5646-8594 GCA_964552875.1 uncultured Planctomycetaceae bacterium | reverse complement strand
ATCCTCCACGTCGGGTTGGGCCCTTTGGGTGTCAAGATCGTCACGGACCTCGTCGAACGCGGCCTCGGAGATGTCGTCGCGGCCGTCGACGTGTCACCCGCGCTGGCCAAGAAGCGCTTGTCCGAGGTCGTGCCGGCCGTGCGTTCCGACGTCGTGGTTCGTCCCGACCTCGACGTGGATCCGCGCAGCTACGACGCGGCGATCGTCACGACGTCCAGCGACTTGGCCGTGTGTGCGCCGACGTTTCAAGCGCTGCTCGAGCGCGGCGCGTGCATCGTCAGCACGTGTGAGGAACTCTCGTGGCCATACTTGCGTCACGAGAAGCTCGCGCGCGATCTCGACACCCTCGCGAAGAAGTCGGGTGGTCGATTGCTGGGCACGGGCGTGAACCCGGGGTTCCTCATGGACGCATTCCCGGTTGCAGCGACCGCGATTTCGCGATCCGTTCGGGGCGTCGAAGTGCACCGCTTCCAAGACGCTTCGTCGCGCCGCATTCCGTTCCAGAAGAAGATCGGCGTCAACCTCGACGACGCGCAGTTCCAAGCACAGGTCAAGGCCGGAACGCTGCGTCACGTCGGCCTCGGCGAGTCCTTGCACTTCATCGCCGCGCGTCTGGGCTTGCGTGTCGCGCGTTGGGAAGAGGACATCGCGCCGGTCTACGCGAATCGGGACATGCAGAGCGGTCTCGGCCTCGTTCCTGAAGGCCGCATCTGCGGCGTTCGTCAGGAAGCGCGCGGCTACGACACCAACCGGCTCGTCGTGAACCTGAAGTTCCAGGCGTCGATCGGTTACCCGGATCCGCACGACCGGGTGATCGTCGACGGCGTGCCTGCGATCGACCTCGTGTGGAAGGGCGGTGTCCAAGGCGACATCGCGACCAGCGCCATCACGTTGAACAGCATCGCGTCGCTGCGCGCGGCTGCGCCCGGATTGCACACGATGGCCACGATCCCGCTGGTGTCCTGCACGCCGCCGTCGAGTTGATCGCGTGGCGCGCCTCGCGATCGAGCGCGCCGTCGCGGGCGCTGTGAAAGTGCAAGGCCGCGAACTCGTTCTGTTCGCGGGCTGCGACTACCTCGGGCTCGCGCACGCGCCCGAAGTCCGTGACGCTCTGCGATCCGGACTCGATCGATACGGCGTGTCCGCGAGCGGCTCGCGCGCGACGACGGGCAATGCCGTCGCCCACGACGAACTCGAGCGCGATCTCGCACGCTTCTTGGGGCTCGAGGCCGCGTTGCTCGTGCCCGACGGATACCTGTCGAATCACGTCTTCCTGCAAGGAATCGTGCACGCCAGGCCGCACGCGATCATGGATCGCGAAGCGCACGTGAGCATGGCGGACGCTCTGGCATCGAGCGGCCTCGCCTCGCGAACCTACGAATTCTGCAGCGCGCGGTCAGCGCGCGAAGCGGCCCGCGAAGCACCGAACGGTCCGCTGGTGATCCTGACCGACGGCGTCTATCCCGTGATGCGCGGTATCGCGCCGATCCGCGAGCTCCTCGAAGTGCTTCCGCCTCACGGATGGCTCGTCGTCGACGATTGCCATGGCACGGGCATCCTCGGCGCGCGCGGCCGCGGAAGTCACGAGCACGCTGGCGTCGCGGATGCGCGCCTCGTCGTGACCGGAACGCTTTCGAAGGCACTGGGCTGCTTCGGCGGTTTCGTCGCTGGATCCCGTGCGGTCGTCGACGATGTCGCGGCGCGTTCACGCGCATTCGTCGGCTCCACCCCGATCCCTCCCGCATTGGCGATGGCGGGATCGGCGGCTATCGCCGTCCTAGAGCGCGATGATTCGCGACTCGCTCGATTGCGCGGAAACCTCGAGCGCGTGCGAGATCTCCTGCGACGAGTCGGCGTCGATGCGCACGATCTGCCGCTGCCGGTTTTCGCTTGGAAAGCGCCGACGCCGGATCACGGCGACCGCGCGCATCGAACGCTGCTCGATCACGGCGTGCTCGTCCCTCACGTGAGGTATCCCGACGGGCTCGGAAGCTACTTCCGCTTGGCCGTCACCGCCGCGCACGACGAAGCCGCGATCGCAATGCTCGAGAAGGCACTCCCTTCGGCCCTCGCGACACGATGAGACCCACGACCCTCGACGATGCGCTCCTGACGCAGCTCGCACGCGAACACGGCACACCGCTGTACGTCTACGACGCGGCGACGATCGAGAGCCGGATCCGCGACCTCATTGGATTCGACCGTGTGCGCTACGCCCAGAAGGCGAACTCGAATCTCGCAGTTCTCCGCGTCGTCCGTCGCGCGGGAGCGTTCGTCGATGCGGTGTCCGCCGGCGAGTTCGAGCGCGCGCTACGCGCCGGATTCGAGGCGCACTCGATCGTGTACACGGCCGACCTCTTCGATCGCGCGGCGCTCGCCGTGCTCGTGGAGCACCGCTGCCCCGTGAACTTGGGCTCGCCGTTCCAGATCGAGCAGTACGCAGCCCTCGACGCCGGTCGCGACATCACGTTGCGCGTGAACCCAGGCTTCGGGCACGGGCACGGCCGCAAAGTGAACACGGGTGGCGAAGCGAGCAAACACGGCGTCTGGCACACGGAGCTCGCCGCGGTCGTCGCGCGAGCTCGCGCGGCCCGCTTGCGCGTGACGGGACTTCACGTACACATCGGTTCCGGCGCAGATTTCGCGAACTTGGCGCGTGTGCGCGATGCGGTGCGGCGCATGGCCCTCCTCGCCGGGCCGGACCTCGCCGTGATCTCCGCCGGCGGCGGACTGCCGATCCCTTACCGCGATGGAGAGTCCGCGTTCGACGCCGCACGGTTCGTGCGCGAATGGCTCGAGACGAAGCGCGCGGTCGAGAGCGATCTCGGGCGCGCGATCGAACTGGAGGTCGAGCCCGGACGCTACCTGACTGCGGAGTGCGGCGTCCTCGTCACGGAAGTCCGTGGTTCGAAGCGCAGCGGGAGCGTCGACTACGTGTTCGCGGACGC
>CAZKIY010000171.1:0-5546 GCA_964552875.1 uncultured Planctomycetaceae bacterium | reverse complement strand
CGATCGTCCAATGGTTGCCGCGTTCCTTCGAGGACGTCGTCGCGATCACGCAGCCCAGTCACACGCACAACGTCGCGTGGCGGCAGGTGTCGAGCTATTGGGAGATGGCGTACGGTTTCGCGCGCCACGGGATCGTGCACGCGGATCTCCTCGCGGAGAACGGTGTCGAGGGCCTGATCCTCTACGCGAAGCTGGAGCCGCACTTGCCGCGCTTGCGCAAAGAGGTCTCGCCGACGATTCTCCAGAATGCGGAGTGGCTCGTGCGGAAGTCGCCTGTCGCCAAGAAGCGCATGGAACTCGTGCGGAGACGTGTCGCGACGATGATGGCGGCCGCGAAGGCTTGAGGTCGGGAGAACATCGGGCCGAGGAAGGTCCTGAGGAGCTGCAATCATGATCGTGACCGGCAAGATCGCGCTCGCCGCGGGCCTCGTGCCCGTGGCGGGATCGTGGATGGTGAAGACGTTCTGTTGAGGCCATCCGTTGGCAGCGCTCGGTCAGGGCGCTTGGGTGGGCGGAATCCTGCTGACGGGCTGGACCGCGGTGACGGCGCTGCGCGCAGGTCGCGATCCGGCGTTCGCGTGGGTCGCCATCGCGCTGGGAGTCGCGTCGATCGCAGCAGTCTTCGTCCTCTGATCGCTACCGTGAGGCGATGATCACCGTCCTGCTCCTCGCCCTCGCCGCCGTGCAGAAGCCCGAAGCGATTCGGGACGATCCTGTGCTCGTCGAAGCGCTCCGTGCTCGACCTCTGGCGCTGGCCGTCGTCGAGCGCGCCGAGGAGTATCGAGCACAGGTACTGTTCGCCCGCATCGAGAAGGACGCAAAGGGGCGCCTCGTCCTCGCGCGCCGCGGATTCCGCGTCGATGCCGAGTACTTCTATCCGGCCAGCTCCATCAAGTTCCTCGCGGCGATCGGGGCCCTCGAGGACCTGAACGAGCGTCGTGCGAAGGATCCGCGACTCACCGAAGAGACGCCGCTGGTCTTCCATCCACTTTTCCCGGGCGAAGAGATCGAGGAAAAGGATCCGACGCATCTGGGCGGCGGCACGATCACGCTGCGCCAGGAAATCAGGAAGCTCTTCCTCGTGTCGGACAACCCGGCGTTCAACCGGCTCTACGAGTTCGTCGGACAGGCCGGGCTGGCGAAGCGGCTCGATCGAGCGGGTCTCGAGAGCGCGCGCCTGATCCATCGCTTGTCCGAGTCGCGGTCGGAGGACGAGAACCGCCGCGCGCCGCGCATCGACTTCGTCCTCTCGGAGCGCGAGCGCGTCACGGTTCCCGAGCGCACGAGCAAGATGAAGTTCGCCGACCTGCGCACGAACGGCGTGCAGGTCGGTAAAGCTGTGCTCGAAGGCACGAAAACGGTCGACGGTGCGATGTCGTTCGCGCGGAAGAACGCCATTTCCCTCGTCGAATTGCAGGACGGCTTGGCTCGGCTCGTCGAACCCGAGCTCGCACTCGATGGCGAGCCGTGGGCGCTCCAACCGGCCCAACGCGACATGCTGCTCGCCGTCGCGGCCGAGTACCCGGCCGACTCGCGCGATCCACGCTATCCCCGCGCGGAGTATCCCGACTCGTGGGGGAAGTACCTGCTGGAGGGACTCGAGAAAGTTGCGCCGAAGGCGAGCTGGCGCATCGTGAACAAGATCGGTCGGGCCTACGGATTCTCGGTCGAGAACGCCTGGGTCGTCCACGTGCCGAGCCAGCGCGGCCTGTTCGTCACGGCGACGATCTACACGAATGCGGACGGCGTCCTCAACGACGGCCGGTACGAGTACGCGGAGATCGCGGACCCGTTCCTCGAGGCGCTCGGAGAGATCGTCGGCCGCGAACTCGCGCGCTGATCGTCCGAGGGCTCTTCACGGTCTGGACTCAGAGGCGCATCCTCGTCTCGCCATTCGCACCGCGACGCAGAGTCCAAGATCCGTGGGTGGATGGCCTCGCGGCCTGATCCTGTGGCGCTCCGATTCCCATCACGATCAGCCCGCCGCGCGCACCGACACGAGCAGGTCGTGAGCGACGACGCGGTCGCGACCGCCCTCTTTCGCCAGGTAGACCCGCCGGTCAGCGACCTTCAGGAGGGCGTCCATGTCGGCGTGTTCGTCCAGGCACTGCGCCACGCCGAGGCTGACGGTCACGGCGCGGTCGAAGGTGCCGAACCGAATGATGTTTTCGCGCACCGATGAGCGCAGGCGCTCCGCGATCTCGACGCCGGCGGCGAGGTCCGCTCCCGGACATATCGCCAAGAACTCCTCGCCCCCCATCCGACACAACGCGTCGCCCTTACGCAGGCGAGCCGCCGCGAGCTTGGCGGTCTCGCGCAGCACGACGTCGCCCGTGTCGTGGCCGTGAACGTCGTTGACCGACTTGAAGCGGTCGATGTCCATGGCGATCACGGAGAGCTGGAGCGTCCCGTTGCGGCACAAGTCGAAAGCCCGTTGCAGACGTTCGACGGCGAAACGGCGATTGAACAGGCCGGTCAACGGATCGGTGACCGCCGCGACCTGAAGCTTGCGGGTGAGGATCGCCAACTGTCCGATCTGCCCCTCGCGCTCGGCGAGCAGATCCTGCACGCGCTCGTCCAACTGCACGAAGCGCAGTGCGGCACCGGCGCGGGCCGCCACGATGCGCGGGTCGAACGGGCGGAAAACATACTCGTCCACTCCCGCCTCGAAGGCTTCGAGCAGCCGTGTCGACATCTCGCGATCGGCCACGACGAGGAAGTGAAGGCGACTGCCCAGATCGCTCTGGCGCAACGTGCTCACGAGTTGCAGCGCGTCCGTGTGGGACGAATCCCAATCGCAGAGCACGAGGTGCGGCGCGTGCTCGAGCGCGAGCCGGAGACCGTCTTGGCATTGTTTGGCCGTGAACAACGTGTGACCCCGCTCCGTGAGCAGGTGTTGCAGCTCCGTGTCGCGCGAGAGTTCCCGCCCGACCACGAGGATCCGCAGGCCGACGCTGCGAGCCTCTGGTTCGGCGCGCGCGGTGACCAGGGTCGATTCGGCGGCCTCGGTGGCGGGGCACTCCGAGTTCGCCCGCTGACGGATGTCGTCGATCCCGAGGGTCGCCTTGGCGCGGATGCTCATGACCTCGCCCCAGCCGGCCCAGTTCTTCATGACGCTGGCCCACAGAGCCCCTAGCGCCGCATCGTCGAGCTTCAGTCGCTCCTGCATGCGCGCCAGTTCGCGCCGCATGCGTTCACACGCCGCGGGCGAGGCGTCGATGTCGGCCGTCAACGCGCGCGCCAGGTCGCGTGCGTCCTGGAGCGTCAGCGCCAACTGCACAGCGTCCGGCGTGCACAAGTCCAGAGCTGCAGCGCCGCTGCCCACCTGAGCAACGGCCAGCGCGAAGTGCTCCGGCAACCGCCAGTCGCGCAGCATCGCCGCGGCGACCTCGCGATGGTCCATGCCGAAGCTGTCCTTCTCGATTTCGGCCAAGCGCGCCGAACTCAGCCCGCGTGCGCGTTCCAGGACGCCCTCGTACGCCGAAGGGTGGATGCTCGCCAGCGCGAGGCGGCCCATCCCCTGCAGGAGTCCGCACGTGAAGGCTTCGGTCGGGGCCGAGTGCCCGCGGAACTCGGCCACGGTTTGCGCCGCGGCCGCGACGGCCAGCGAGTGGGACCAGAAGCCGTCGTAGTCGAAGGTCTGGCAACGACCACTCCGGTTGCCGGCGAGCAGGCTGAAGCCGAGGCTGATGTTGCGCACGGACTGCAGGCCGAGTCGGACGGCGGCCGCGTGGGCCGTCGTGGCCACCGAGCGACCCCCGTTCGTCCCCGAGTTCGCCAGCTTGAGCAATCGACCGGTGAGGGTCGGGTCGGTTTGGAGCACACCGGCGACGTCATCGATCGATGCGTCGTCGCTCTGGGTGAGCTCCAGGATCTTGAGGCCCACGCCGGTGGGCGAGGGTAGCCGGCCGGTGAGGCGCAGCTCCTCGAACTGAGTGTCCAACACGAGATAGCGACCTCAGGGAACGGGTTGAGGGCGAGCAGCTTTCGACTTCGTCGGGAAGACGTGAACGGCCTACAGCTATCGGACGAAACGCCTTCGGACTTGCGACTCCCACTGCGATCCGCGCCGACCGCGGGGCGCTCTGCGGTCGCACGCGAGCACGGACCCGACCACGCGTCCGGCCGGCCTGAACCACGGGAAGGACGGCGAGAGCGCGCCCGGTCTCGCCGCCGAGAGGTCAGCCGCCCGACCGCCCCGCCGACTCGCGCAGGATCGGCACGAGCGCTTTCCGCAATTGCGAGCGCTCGAACTTGGCTTCCTCGGTCTGCGGATCGAGCACATCGCTGCGCGAGTCGAAGATCTTCGAGTACGCGAACAAGCTCCATCCGTCGAAGTCCCGCTTGCCGGAGTCGAGGAACGCGCGATGGGCCTCCGCGTCGCGGCCGCCGGCCATGATGCCCATGACGACTTTCGTGTTGCCCGCGATCTCGGTCCACGTCCGTCCGCGCTCCGCCCACGTCGCGAAGTCGGCGGCGTAGTTCATCGGATAGACGACGTCTAGGAGTCCCTCGTTGAGCCACGTGCGCACGTCCTGGAAGTGCTCCTTCTTCGCTTTGTCAGGCACGGCGCCGCACGCCGCGGAGAGCAAGGCGTTGGGCCGGGCGTGCTTCAACATGCCGCGCAGATCGCGGACGAGTTGCGTCACCTGGTCCGCGCGCCACGAGCTCCACGCGGTCTTGTCCGCGTCGGGAGTCTTCCCCGTCGCCGTGCGGAAGAGCCCAAGTGTGCGCTCGTCGCGCGGATAATCGAGGCCCTTCGGCGTCGCCGGTGGCTCGTTCGGGAACCGGATGTAGTCGAGGTGGATGCCGTCGACCGGATAGTGGATCGCGAGATCGCGCACGACTTCGACCAAGTACGCGCGAACTTCCGGCAGGCACGGATTCAGCGAGACGTAGAACTTCTCGCTGAACTTCTGGCGCTCGCCATGTTGGTCGTACCAGCTCCATTCGGGGCGCGCGTTCCAGACCTGACGCGGATCGGTCGGCGGCGTCGTCCCCCACCACGCGGGCATCACGTTGACCCAGGCATGGAGGTCGATGCCGCGCGCATGCGCGCGATCGATCGCGACGCGCAGCGGATCGAAGCCCGGATCCTGGAAACCGAACTGTTCGCCCCACGGCTCGAGCTTCGAGCTGTAGGACGCCGTCGCGTTGCCGCGCACCTGGAACAGGATCGTGTCGATGCTCGCGCTGGCGCAGTCGTCGACGATGCGCTCGACGTCCTCGCGTGTTCGATAGTCGAAACGCGTGACCCACATGGCGCGCTCGGGCCCGCGGCCTTCCGTGGGAATTCGGGCGACGGTCGAGCAGGCCGAGAGCAACGCCGTGGCGATGACGAAGAAGAGCGCGATGGGTCGGATCATGTGCGGGAGAGTGTGGGCTCGAGCCGCGGCGTCGTCCGCGCGAGCAAGTGGCCGAGTACGAAGGCGAACAGGCATCCGGCCGGAACGTACCAAGGAAACGCGAGCGAAGACCAACGTCCTGCATCGCTGGCGATCGGTTGCCACCAGAATTCGCCGTGATATCCGACCCAACCGCACAGG
>CAZKIY010000170.1:7209-8698 GCA_964552875.1 uncultured Planctomycetaceae bacterium | reverse complement strand
ACTTTGAGGATCTCCTTCGCGAGCCAGCCCGTCGATTCCTCGTGCAGGTCGAGCTTCAGCACCGCGAGCCACGACTGTGCTTCGCCGCTCTTGCGGACGTAGCGCTGCCCGTTGCCTTGCACGCCGCCCGAGTCGAGTTCCCGGCCGACGACGAGCTTGGCGACCTCTCGACCTTCCTTGTCGGAGAGCGTGACGAGCGTCGACTTCGAGTCGGCCGCGTCGAAGTCCTCGACGCCGAGCTTCGCGTGGCGCGCGGGATCGGCCGTTTTCGCCTCGACCGTCGTCGCATCGGAGAGCGCGAGCACGGTCTTGCGGACTTGCTCCATCTGCACCGGGTAGCCGCCCTTGTCCTCGAGCGTCCACAGGTCGCCGACGCGACGCAGCGTGTAACCGCCGCTCGCGCGCTGCACGCGGATCGCGGTCACGTCGTTGCGCACTTTCGCGAGTTCGGGGAAGAGCTTCGCTTTCTCCATCGACGCTTCCGCATTCGATGAGCTGCCCCTCAGCGCGACTGCCGCCGCAACGACGGTCGCGCCCGCTGCTACGAGAAGGATCGTCAAGGTCTTCGAGTTCATCGCATCAGCTCCCAGCGCGGCCGAGCCGCGCGTCGATCATCTTCTTGCGTCGCACGCTCCACACGGCGATGCCGGCGAGCGCGATCAGAATCGGAACCGACAGGCCGTTGATCAGCACGAGCTTCGTCTTGAGGACTTCGATGTCCTTCTGCAGGTCGGCCTTCACGCCGCGCAAGTCCTTGCGGGCTTGATTGCGTGCGTCTTTGAAGCGCTCGATCTCGGCTTCTTGTTCGGGCGACAGGATCAACGCGCTGGTCTCGTCCTTGTTGCCCTGGAGCTCGTTGATCTTCGTCTCGGCGTCGCGCAGTTTCGCCTCGAGATCCTTCTCCTTCTGGCGGAACTTGGACTCGGCGTCCTTGCGCAATTCGTCGACCGTGTCGAACGGCCGGATCGATCGCCCGCGGCTGCGCAGCGAGATCAGATCGGTCGATCCCGACAGGTTGTCGGCCGCGTTCACGGCGAAGGCACCATTGTCGGCCTGCGTCGTCGCCAGCGTCTGACCGAAGAAGTTCTGCGTGCGAACCCACATGCGATCCGACAGCAAGTCGACATCGGCCACGACGATGACTTGGATCGGGCCCTTCGATTCCGTGAGCACGGCCTCGGTCGGATTCGGCGCGGCCTCGGCATCGCCTTCCTGCTTCGCCGGACGACCCTCGGGGTACGCGGACTTCGCCGGGCCCGTGACGCGGGCGGCGAGCATGAGCTTCTCGCCACCCGAGGCGTAGGTCGAGAGCAGGTCCTTCGGGTCCGGCCCGAACTGGACGCGCGACTTCGGGATGCGCATCGCGTTGCGCGTGGTCTCCATCAGGGGCGTGACCGTGGTGCCCGCGCCGTCCTTCTTGCGCAGGAACCCCGCGCTCGCCATGTGGACGTTGTCGAGCTCGCTCGTCGTGACGTCGTCCTTGCTGAAG
>CAZKIY010000170.1:2301-7109 GCA_964552875.1 uncultured Planctomycetaceae bacterium | reverse complement strand
GAGAGTTGCGGCGACAGCGCCTGCGGGTGCACGACGAACAGCAGGTCGAGGTCTTTCTCGAGCTGCTCGGTCGTCGCGTCGATCATGCGCACCTCGAAGCTCTGGCGCAGGGACTCGAGCACGTACCACGGCTCGATGGACGCTTGCGGGTTCGCCATGCGCGCCATCGGGTTGCCGTCGAGCGGCAACGCCGTGAGCACGCCGACGATGCGCTTCTTCTGATCGCGCAACGTGTCGACGAGTCGCGTCACGTCGTACTCGAGGAATTCCTCGCGTTCGTCGTGGAAGAAGGGGATGAGCTCCTTGCCGTCCGTCGTGTTCGTGCCGACGAGGCCGAAGTAGAGGAGTTCACCCGCGGCCGAGGCGGGAACGCCCTTCAATCCGTATGCAACGGCCGCGTCCTCGACTTCCGTGAACGGCACTGGATCGGCGATCTCGAGCCGGATCTTGCCCTTCGAGATCGTCGAGTACTCCTCGAGCATCTGCTGTACGCGCTCGGCGTAAGTCACGAGGCCCGGCGCTTGTTGCGCGAGTTTCTTCGAGAAGTAGAACCGCAGCGTGATGGGCTCGCCGAGGTTCTGAAGGATGTTCTTCGTCCCTTGCGAGAGCGTGTAGAGCTTGTTCTCCGTCAGGTCCGCGCGTCCGCCGCGCAGCCAAGCGCCAGCTATGACGTTGAACGCCACGAACAAGACGAGGAGGGTCAGGAGTCCGCCGATCGAGGTCCAGAAGCGCTTCATGGGATGGGCCTCAGCTGGCCTTCTTGAGATCGAGGGTGACGACGCAAGCGAGGAGGCATGCGGCGATCAAGGAACCGAAGAACGCGACGCTCCGGACCTCGATCACGCCGCTGCCGATCGACGTCATGTGCGTGAGGAAACTGAAGGAACGCAACGAGTCCACGATCACGTCCGGCGCGAATTGGCGCGCGAACTCGAGGACGAGCGGTGTGCCCGACAGGACGAGCAGCAGGCCGACGACGAACGTCAGCACGAAGGCGATGACTTGGTTCTTCGTGATCGCCGAGAGGAACGAGCCGAGCGCCAAGTAACCGCCAGCGAGCAGGAAGCTGCCGATGTAGCTCGCCAGGATGACGCCGTTGTCAGGCGCTCCGAGGAAGTTGACCGTCATCCACATCGGGAACGTCAGGACCAGCGCGATGCCTGAGAAGAGCCACGCCGCGAGGAACTTGCCCATGACGGCTTCGCCCAGCGAAACCGGCAGGGTCATGAGCAGCTCGATGGTCCCGCTCTTGCGCTCTTCGGCCCATAGACGCATCGAAATGGCCGGGATGAGGAACAGGTAGAGCCACGGATGCAGCGCGAAGAAGGGCTGCAGGTCCGCGACGCCGCGCTCGTAGTAGCCCGTGACGTAGAACGTCAGGAACCCCATCAGCGCCAAGTAGAAGAAGAGGAAGACGTACGCGACGGGCGTCGAGAAGTAGCCCGACAGTTCGCGCTTCGCGAGGATCCAGGTGGTGCGCATGACGTGTGGTCTCAGCTCGCGCTGACGCGCTCGGCTTGGGTGATCGTGCGGAAGACTTCGTCGAGCGGCCCGCGCGAGGCGAGCGACTCCGGCGTCCCGTCGAAGAGCACGCGGCCCTTCGCGATGATGATCGCGCGCGTGCAGACGGCCTCGACCTCTTCGAGGATGTGCGTCGACAGCACGATCGCCTTGTCCTTGGCCATCGAACGGATCAGGCCGCGGACCTCGAACTTCTGGTTCGGATCGAGCCCGTCCGTCGGTTCGTCGAGCACGAGCACCTCGGGATCGTGCAGGATCGCTTGGGCCAGCCCGACGCGGCGCTTGAAGCCCTTCGAGAGCGTCTCGATGGGTTGGTGCAGCACTTGCTCGAGGTGGACCTGCTTCACGACGGCCGCGATGCGCGTCACCTTCGTCGCGCCCGACAATCCGCGGATGTCGGCGATGAAGTCGAGGAACGCCCCGGGCGTCATGTCCGTGTAGGCCGGCGCGCCCTCGGGCAAGTACCCGAGCTTCTTCTTGGCCGCCATCGACTCCTTCTCGACGTCGTGGCCGCAGATGCGCGCCGTTCCGGAGGTCGGGGCCAAGAACCCCGTGATCATCTTCATCGTGGTCGACTTGCCCGCGCCGTTGGGCCCGAGGAAGCCGAGCACTTCGCCCTTCTTGACGGTGAAGGTGATGGAATCGACCACGCGCAGTGGGCCGAAGTCCTTCGTCAGGTTCTGGATCTCGATCATCGAGCACATCTCCTCGGCCGTCGCCCGAGCTGCGATCGGCGTGGTGGACCGGATCACAGCCCGCCTCGGGCCGACGAATCCGGGTATGGGGGGCAAAGGAACTACCGGCCGAGGGCCTGCTGGGTCAAGCACGCTTTCGAGGCAGCCGGATGGAACCGCCCGCTACGGACGGTGAGGGCGTTGCGTTGGCGGATCGGGGACTTGGGTCAGCGGCTATAACGTGTGGCTGGCCATCGGTCGCGACGACCGGCCGGGACCTTTGGATCCGATCCTCCTCACCACGGCGCTGGCCCTCCTCGGCGCCAGCGCGCTGGGCGCCGCGCTGCCGCTCTACCGGCGTTGGTCGGAGCGCGGACTCCACCTCTTCGTGGCGCTCGCGGCCGGGATCTTCCTCGGGACGATCTTCTTCCATCTCCTGCCGCACCTCGCCGGCGTCGGGCACGACCACGAGACCGCGCATCCGACCGGCGCCGAGGAGATCGCGCATTCCGTGTGGCCGTGGGGCGCGGCGCTGCTCGGGATCCTGTTGCTGTTCCTGCTCGAGAAGGTGTGGCTGCCGTCGCGCACGCGCGAGGCGGGATCGAATCCGCACGCGCTCCTCTGGTCGGCGACGTACGCGGGTCTCGCGCTGCACGCGGCGACAGCGGGCATCGCACTGTCCGGCATCCTGGAAGTTCCCGAGGGGCGTTCTCAATTCCTGGTGTCGATCCTCGTTCACAAAGGGACGGAGTGTTTCTCGCTCGCGACCGTCATGCGGCTCGCGGGTCTCCCGAACGCGCGCGCGCTCGTGCTCCTCGCCTTGTTCGCGCTGATCGAACCGGCGGGGCTCTTGCTGGGCGGCGAAATCGCGCAAGCGCTGCCGGCCGCGGCACCGATCCTCACGGGATTCGCGGCCGGAACGTTCCTCTACGTCGCGGTCGCGGATCTGCTCCCCGAGGTCTTCCACGGCGGTGGCAACACACGTTGGAAGGTCGGCGCGGTCCTCGTCGGCGTGACGATTCCGACGCTCGACTTGGAGCGCGTGCAGTGGCTCGGGAGTTTCGCGCGCGAGGCGCTGATCGAGTCGTGGAGCGTCTTCCTCGCGATGGCGCCCTACCTGCTCGTCGGTTTCGCACTGGCGGGCATCGTGCGACTCGTGCTGAAACCCGAGCGCGTCGTGCCGAAGCTCGGCGGGAACGACCTGAAGTCCGTCGCTTGGGCCGCGTTGATCGGCGCACCGTTGCCGTTGTGCTCGTGCTCGGTGATCCCGGTCGCGATGTCCTTGCGCAAGGCCGGCGCGAGCAAGGGCGCGACGAGTGCGTTCACGGTTTCGACGCCGGAAACAGGCGTGGATTCGATCGCGGTGACGTGGGCGCTGCTCGATCCGTTGCTCACGATCGCGCGGCCGGTGGGCGCGCTCGTCTCCGCGATCGCATCGGGGAGCGCTGTGAACTGGCTCGTCCGACGCGGATGGGACAGGTCGTCGAACCCGATCGCGCCGAGCGCGGCCGCCACCGATTGCTGCGCGCACGAGGCGCCGAAACCACCGCCGAAGTCGTGCTGTGGCGACGAAGTTCCACTCGCGAGCGCCGAGAGTGCGGCGCGCCAGCACGCGGCGGCCACGCCCGCGATTGCTGTTCCTGCGACGCCGACGACCCCGAGCCGACCGGATGCGGACCTGCACGCCGGGCATGCGCACGCAGTCACGGCGACCGAGACTGCGCCACGCGAAAAGGCCGATGCACCGTTTTTGGCGCGCGCCATGCGCTTCGGATTCGTCGACATGCTCGACGACCTCGCGCCGTCGCTCTTGGTCGGCCTTCTCCTCTCGGGCGCGATCGTCGCCGCCCTGCCCGCCGGCGCACTCGAGAACCCGATCGCCCACGGTTTCGCCGGCTACTTGGTCATGCTCGCGCTCGGCATCCCGATCTACGTGTGCGCCGCCGCATCGACGCCGATCGCGGCCGCGTTGATCCTCAAAGGCCTCTCGCCCGGCGCTGCGTTCGTGTTCCTGCTCGCCGGGCCGGCGACGAACGCCGCTTCGCTCGTCGTCCTCTCACGGGGGCTCGGTGGGCGGGTCGTCGCGACGCAGATCGCAACGCTCGCGATCTGTGCCGTAGCGCTGGGGTTCGCCGTCGATCGGCTCTACGCGCTACTCGCGATCCAGCCCTCGGCCGCGATGTCTGCCGAGCACAGCCACGCGTCCATCTGGATCTCCTACGCAGCCGCGGCGGTGCTCGCCGTGCTCCTCCTCGTCTCCCTCGTGCGCACCCACGGATCGCGAGACCTCCTCGCGACGTTGCGCGAGGGTCCGCATCCGGCCTGAAACACACAAGGAAACAAGATGGCTCTTCCGAATCCCGCGATCGCCGACGGCATGGTCGTCACGATCCACTACACGCTCACCGACGACTCAGGCACCGTGATCGACAGCTCGCAGGGTGCCGATCCGCTCGAGTACTTGCACGGACACGGCAACATCGTGATCGGGCTCGAGCGCGAGCTCACGGCCAAGAAGGTCGGTGACGCGCTCAAGGTCGCGGTCGCACCGAAGGACGGTTACGGCGAGCACAACCCGCTCGGGCGCGGCAAAGTCCCGCGCGACTCGTTCCC
>CAZKIY010000170.1:0-2201 GCA_964552875.1 uncultured Planctomycetaceae bacterium | reverse complement strand
TTCGTGGAGGACGAACCCACTCCGATCCCGCGCCGTCGCATGCGGCCCGACCGTCGCGTGCCGACGGAGGGCAGCTACGTGTGCGACGCGTGCGGCGAGGACATCGTCGTGCCGCTGGATCCGAGTGGGGGACTCGAGCAGAGCTATGTCGAGGACTGCCCCGTGTGTTGTCGACCGAGCATCGTGCACGTCGAGTTCGATCCCGAGGACGGCTCGGCGCGGGTGTGGGGGGAGGCGGAGTAGCGCGCATTCCAGAGGCTTCCTCGGCGTGTCGTGGCGGGATCATCGCGTTGCGCCTAGGCTCGTTCGGGTCCCCACAACTCGAGGCCTCGCCGATGATCCGCAGCAGTCTCTCCGTCTTCGTCCTCTGCGCTCCGTCCGCGTTCGCCACCGACGTCGCGCCGACCGTGATCGCCTCCATCCACGACGCGCCCATCGACGGCATCGGTGACAGCTTCAACAGCGCGGGGTTCGGAGGCTTGATCCGACGCGTCGTCCCCGGACAGGAAGATCGAGCGATCCAGGAGTACGCGGTCGCTCCTTTCGCCGGACAGCCCGTGCTGAGCGCCACGCTCACCGGCACCGTATTCGTGAACAACGCCTTCGACAACGGCGTGCGGACGTTCGAGTTCCACCTCTACGCCGGCAACGGCAATGCGGAACTCAGCGACTACTCGATCGCCGCGACCTTGGTCGGCACCGGTTCGTACCACCCGCCGATGCAATCGAGTTTCGCGTACTCGTTCGACGTGACGTCGCAGGTCGCCACGCTACTCGGCGGCGGGGCGACCTGGATCGGACTGCGCGTGCAGGCGAGCAGCAGTCCGAACTTCCCGAACATCCTCGACAACGGCCTCACGACGCGGCTCTCGATCGACGTTTCGCTGACGACAGGTTCGGGCTACTGCTTCGGCGACGGCAGCGGGATCGCGTGCCCATGCGGGAACGCGAGTGCGGTGGGCGCGGATCAGGGTTGCCTGAGCTCGCTCGGCACGGGCGGCACGTTGCGCGCCGACGGGCCGGCGAGTGTCTCGAACGACGGCCTGACCTTGCGCGGCACACTGATGCCGAACGCATCGGCACTGTACTTCCAGGGCACAGCGACGCTCGGCAGCGGAGCGGGCGCAGTGTTCGGCGACGGATTCCGTTGCGCCGCGGGCACCGTGATTCGGCTCGGCACGAAGGTGAACGTCGCCGGCTCGTCCCAGTATCCGGCGCCGGGGGACTTGGCCGTATCGGTGCGCGGACTCGTCCCGGCTCCGGGTGGTCAGCGCTACTACCAGATCTGGTACCGCAACGCGGCCGCCTTCTGCACGAGTTCGACGTTCAACCTGTCGAACGGGTGGTCGATCGCATGGGCGCCTTGAGCGAGTGAGCGCGGGCTTCTAGCGACCGGATCACTTCCGCCTGTGCGCGAGCCACGCGAGTCCGTCCGGATCCGTGGCTTCGCGACGCTTCACGCGCACGCTCTCGTTCCACTCGCGCGCGAAATCGCGGTGATAGCGCGCGTTGACCGCGGCGATGACGCACAGCGCGAGCAAAGCACCGAGCGTCGCGAGCGCCATGTCCTTCTGCGTGTCCCACACGTCGCCCTGCATGCCGATGTAGTTCGGATCGCCGCCGCCGAACACGGCCGCGGTCACCCACTCGATCAGCTCGAAGATCATCGACGTCGACATCACGACGTCGAGCGGCAGGAAGTAGCCCCAGAATCCGCGGACATCGGCGATGCGCAGGAAGAGCTCGCGCGCGGGGTAGGCCAAGAGGAGTCCGTACGCGAAGTGCACGATCCTGTCGAAGTTGTTCCGTTCCCACCCGACCCAAGAGTTCAACGATCGGCCGGTCAGCGAGATGAACCACTCGTCGTAGGGCGTCCGCGCATACGTGTAGTGCGCGCCGACGACCAGCAGGCACAGGTACACGAAGAGGAACGTGTACGAAACGCGCGAGAAGGACATGCGCCGTCGCGAGACGGCGAGCGCCACGAGCAGGCCGAGGATGCCGACGTTCTGAACTCGCCATGCCGCGCGGTCGAACGGCGCGATCGCGAGCAGCGCCCACCAACCGGCGAAGAGGGCGGTGAGGCAGAGGAGGTAGCGGCGATTGGACATTCGACTTCGGCGGGCACTGTACCGGTGCACTTCCAGAGGAGCGGCACGCGAAGAGGAGCGCGCTCTGCGCCGAGCATGAGGCCTGCCCAC
>CAZKIY010000169.1:3221-8720 GCA_964552875.1 uncultured Planctomycetaceae bacterium | reverse complement strand
GGCAGAACACGATCTCGAGCGCGCGGAACACGAGCAACCAGGCCGGATCGCCGCGCCGCGCGTGCGCGACTTCGTGACCGAACAGCGCGGCGAGTTCGTCGTCGCACAGATCGTCGAGCGCGCGTGGCGGCACGCAAACCTCGCGTCGAAGCACGCCGCGCGTCATGGGGGCGGCGAGGCTCGGGGCCACGAGGAGCCGAACGCCGAACGGCCCGTCACGTCGTAGGCCGGCACGGGTGAGCACCGCATCGAACGTGGCGAGGACGTCGGGCAGGGCCACGGGTTCAGCGCCCAGGAGGGAACTGCGCAATTCGCGCCAGCCGAAGAATCGACGGGCGAATGAAGCGCTCGCGACCAGGACCCACGACGCGACGAACGCGGCGATCCAGAACGAACGCGGATCGTTCGCGCTCGCGGGAGCGCTTGGTTGGGCGCGAAGTCCGCTGCTCGGCGATTCGACGGTGGGCGTGACGAGGCCGGATACGTGCTGCATCACGCTGACGGCCGGCCAGACGTAGATCGGAATGGTCAGGAGGTTCGAGTGCGAACTCGTCGTCGGCTGCGGTACCTGCACATCGTCGACGATCGCGGCCGCGGGTGCTGTCGGGGCGCGGAACGTCGTCGATCTCGACGGCGTCGCCACCGCACGGTCGCTGTCTTCCGCGATCACCACGGTTTCGAGGAGTGCCGGTCGGAGCCCGAACGGCTCGATGTCTAGCGCCGTTTGCACGCTGGCCGTCACGATTCCCCCGAGCAAGGCCACGCGTCCGACGCGCTCGCGCCAAGCCGGAGCCGCGTCCGCGAGCCGTTGTGAACGCTTCGCCGCGCGCCCGATCCAGGCGAACGCGACGAGCGCCGCCAGGAGTAGAGCCGTGCTGTGCAACGCGTACGTGACGAGCCAAGCCACGCCGTCGAGAACGAAGCCGGGCAGTTCACTTTGCACGGCGTCCATCCTTCCTCGGCGTCGCCACGGGCTTCGTGTTCACGGTCGCCTTCTTCGCGGCGAGCAGGGCGCGGAGCCGCGTCAGCTCGGCTCGGTCGATGTCCTGTTCGTCGAGGAGGTGCGAGACCAGCGCGCCGTAGTCGCCTTGGAACAGTCGCTCGGTCAATTCGGTGACCATCGAGCGCCGCACCAAATCCTCTTGCACCAACGCGCGGTACACGAAAAGTCGGCCCTCGGACCGGTGGGCCACGACGCCCTTCTTCTCCATCTTCGTGAGCATCGTCGCGATCGTCGTGAGCGCGCGCTCGTGCTTCTCGCTCTCCGCGAGGCGCTCCTGGACGCGCGCGACCGTTGCTTCGACTTCCTCCCAGAGCACGCGCATGATCGCGTACTGCAGATCTCCGAGGTTGTGCTGGCCACCCATGGGATGCGTCCCTGTCTCGAGTTCGCGCGGCATTGCGGTTGCCGGCAGCGGCGCGTCCCCCTCTCCCAGGACGACGGCCGCCGCCGGACCGCGAATGCCGTTCTACTACCGGAGTAGTTGAGCCGCCAGCGGCCTCGCGCACTTTTTCCGACGGCTTACGGCGTGACGCATCGAACGTCCGATCTCACCCGAGAGCGCACGCCCGGCGCCGAACCGCTCGTTCGTCTCGCCCGCCCGCTCGCGGCGGGGTACGCTTCCCGTTTCCCGGGCCGACTCCGAAGTTCGTTCCAGCCCCCTCCGCCGCGTCCGCCCTGCCATGCACGTCCTCGGGATTTCCGCGCTCTACCACGACAGCGCAGCGGCCCTCCTGCGGGACGGCGAGATCGTGGCTGCGGCTCAAGAAGAGCGCTTCAGTCGGCGCAAGCACGACGATCGCTTCCCCAGCGCCGCGGTCCGCTATTGCCTCGAAACGGCCGGAATTCAGGCCAAGGACGTCGACCTCGTCGCGTTCTACGAGAAGCCGCTGCTGAAGTTCGAGCGCCTCGTCGAGACGTACGTCGGGTTCGCTCCCGCGGGTCTGCAGTCGTTCCGCCAGGCATTGCCGCGTTGGGTCGGGGGCAAGCTCTTCGTCCCGCGGATGCTCGACCGCGAGCTCAGGCTGAAGGGCAAGCGCTACATCTTCCCCGAGCATCACGAGTCACACTGCGCGGGGGCATTCTTCCCGTCACCGTTCGAGGAGGCGGCGATCCTCACGATGGACGGCGTCGGGGAATGGGCGACGACGACGCTCGGCCACGGACGTGGCAACAAGATCGAGCTGCATCAGGAGATCCGCTTTCCGCACTCGCTCGGGCTCCTTTATTCGGCGTTCACGTACCAGCTCGGCTTCGAGGTCAACGAGGGCGAGTACAAGGTCATGGGTTTGGCGCCCTACGGCGAGCCGCGTTTCGTCGAGAAGATCCTGACACATCTCGTCGACCTGAAGGCCGACGGGTCCTTCTGGCTCGACATGCAGTACTTCGAGTACTGCCAAGGGCTCACGATGACGTCGCGGCTCTTCGACGAGCTGTTCGGCGTGAAGCCGCGCAAGAAGGACGAGCCGCTCGAGGCCGTGCACATGGACCTGGCCGCGTCCGTCCAGAAAGTCGTCGAAGAGGTCGTGCTCCGCGCCGCGCGACACCTCCATTCACGCACGAAATCGCGCAATTTGTGCCTGTCCGGAGGCGTCGCGCTGAACTGCGTCGCGAACGGTCGCGTGCTGCGCGAGGGACCGTTCGAGAACGTGTGGGTCCAACCGGCTTCGGGCGACGCCGGATCAGCGCTCGGTGCGGCCTTCTTCACGCACCACCAACTGCTCGGGAAGCCGCGTACGCCGCGCGCGAGCGATTCGCAGCAGGGTTCGCTGCTCGGCTCGTCCTACACCAGCGCGGAGATCGGCCGCTTCCTCGATGCCGAGGGCGCGTCGTACCGACGGCTCTCGAAGGACGAGATCGATCGCGAGACCGCACGACTGCTCGCCGACGGCAAGGTCGTCGGTTGGTTCCAGGGCCGCATGGAATACGGCCCGCGCGCGTTGGGCAGCCGCAGCTTGCTCGGTGATCCGCGCCGCGCGGACATGCAGGCCGTGATGAACCTCAAGGTGAAGTTCCGCGAGTCGTTCCGGCCGTTCGCGCCGTGCGTCCTGCGCGAGCACGCGCACGAGTGGTTCGACGTCCGGAAAGGCGAGGACAGCCCGTACATGCTGCTCGTCACTCCCGTGCGCGCGGAGAAACGGCTTTCGCCCGAACCGGGTGACGCGGCGCTCGTCGGCATCGATCGCTTGAAGGCACGTCGCTCCACGATTCCCGCCGTCACGCACGTCGACGGCTCTGCGCGCATCCAAACCGTCGATTCAGAGCGGCATCCGCGCCTCGAATCGCTCTTGCGTGCATTCCACGCGCAAACCGGCACGCCGCTGCTCGTGAACACGAGCTTCAACCTCGGATGGGAGCCGATCGTCGAGAGTCCGCGCGACGCGTGGCGCACGTTCCAGTCGTGCGGCATCGACGTGCTCGTCCTCGAGGACCACATCCTGCTGAAGTCGGAGCAGAAGTCGGCGCTCGAAGCTCGTCGCCCTCGCGCCGACGGTAAGGGCGAAGACGATGCGGGCTTGCGCGCCGTGTGGTCGTGCCCGGCATGCGGCGGAGCACTGCGCGGCGAAGGCTCACGCGCCGCGTGCGCGTCCTGTGGGAAAGAGTTCGTCAGCGAGGAGGGCATCTGGCGTCTCTTCCACCCGCACGAAAAAGTCGAGGGCGACGTCACCGACCTGGTGAAGTCGTTCTACGAGTCGAATCCGTTCCCGAACTACGACGGGCACGAGAGCTTGCGTTCGCTGATCGACAAGTCTCGCCGCGGCATCTACGCGCGGTTGCTCGACGAGCAGATCGCCTACGGCACGCGGATCCTCGAGGTCGGTTGCGGAACGGGACAACTGTCGAACTTCCTCGGCATCGGCGGCCGCACCGTCGTGGGCGCGGATCTGTGCCTCAACTCCTTGCGCTTGGCCGAGGGTTTCCGTCGCCGTCACGGCCTCGAAAACGTGCGTTTCGCGCAGATGAACTTGTTCCGTCCGGCGTTCGAGGACAACGCGTTCGACCTCGTGATGTGCAACGGCGTCCTGCACCACACGAGCGACCCCGAAGGCGGATTCCGGCGCATCGCGCAGCTCGTCAAGCCCGGCGGACACATCGTGATCGGGCTGTACAACACGTGGGGGCGCCTCGCGCTCGACGCGCGGCGCGTGATCTTCAACGCGACGGGTGGCCGCATGCGCTGGATCGATGGGTACATCCGCGAGACGCGGATGAGCCGCGAGAAGCAAGAGTCGTGGTTCAACGACCAATACCGTCACCCGCACGAGAGCAAGCACACGATGGGCGAGGTGCTGCGCTGGTTCGACGAGTCGGGCTTCGAGTTCGTGAACGCCGTGCCGAAGCTCCGTCCGTGGGATCCGTTCACCTCGAACGAGAAGCTCTTCGAGAAGGCCGAGCGCGGCACGAAGCTCGATCACGGCCTCGCGCAAGCGAAGATGGTGTTCACGGGCTCGCGCGAAGGCGGCTTCTACATCTTGATCGGGAAGAGGGCCGCGTCGTGATCGAACTGCCCTGGTACCCGACGTCCAAGCAGCTGCGACAGTTCGCGTTCGTCGCGCCGGTCGGGTTCGCGATGATCGGCTTCGCCGTTTGGCGCTGGACCGGCAGCCGCGACTGGTGGATCGGCCTCGCCGCGTTCGGAGTGCTCCTCGCATTCGCCGGCGCCGTGCGTCCCGGCCTCGTCCGACCGTTCTATCTCGTCGCGCTGGCCGTGGCCTTCCCGATCGGATGGTTGGTCTCGAACTTGGCGTTCCTCGGGATGTACTACCTGCTCCTGACCCCGCTGGCGCTCTACTTCCGCCTCACCGGGCGCGACGCGCTTGTGCTCCGCCGCCCTCGTGCCGATAGTCATTGGTCCAACCGTGGGCCGGCGAGCGATCCGGCGCGGTACTGGAACCAAGGCTAGAACTTCTCCCATGTCCGCCGAGCCCCGCGATCCCAAGCAGAACGAGTTCCTCCAGGAAGCCCAGGAGGAGCGCGGTTCGTTCCTGAGCGACTACTTCGCGTTCCTGAAACGGACGCGGAAGTGGTGGATGCTCCCGGTGCTCGTCGTCGTGCTCTTGTTCGGGCTCCTCGTCGTCCTCTCGGCGACGGGCGCTGCCCCGTTCATCTACACGCTGTTCTGATCCGGGCGCGGCCGATCGCGGCCGCCGACGCTCTCAGAGCCCGTGAAGAATTCACGGGCGACGCGGCGCGGAAGCGGCGCCAGCAGAGTCGGAGAGCGTGCAGGCTCGATTTCTCCACACGCTCTCGGAGCCCGTGAAGAATTCACGAGCGACGCGCTGCGCAGCGGCGCAGATGGTGTCTGAGAGCGTGGATACTCGATCTCTCCAACCGCTCTCAGCCCTGCCGGTAGTAGCTCGCGGCACCGTCATGCTTGCGACGCGGCTCCCAGGCGGATGCGCCGGACTTCGTGCGCACCCCGAGCGGATCGCGCCCGAACAGCCGGAAGACGAGCGCCAGCGGCGTGAGCATCAAGTAGTAGAAGATCGCGATGAAGA
>CAZKIY010000169.1:0-3121 GCA_964552875.1 uncultured Planctomycetaceae bacterium | reverse complement strand
CGGAAGACGAGCGCCAGCGGCGTGAGCATCAAGTAGTAGAAGATCGCGATGAAGACGTTCGAGACGATCCAACCGATCGGCATCGCGAGCAGCATGAGCAGCGCGAAGACGAGCCGGATCGACGTCGGTCGCGTGACGCCTGCGGCGAGGATCACGAGACCGAAGCCGACTCCGATCCACGTCGCGAGCATCGGCGCGCCGAGTCGATGGATCATGAAGCCGAGCAAACCGAAACCGATCGGTGCCGCCCACGCGAACTGGCGCAGCTGACTCGTCGTGGGATTCCAACCGCTCGGAATCACGACGCCCTCCGCTTACCGATCATGATGAAGAAGCCGCCTTCGCGGTTGCCCGACACGATCATGCCGGCCTGCACGAGACCGCGCTCGAGCGACGATCCGCGCGGGGACGGGTTGAACAAATCCTCGCGCTCCGTGAACGAATGCCACGGCGTCGTCTTCGGAACGGAGCTCACGAAGTCGAAGCCCGCCTCGTCGAACCAGCCCAGGACTTCGCCCATCGATTGTTTCGTCTCGTGCGGGTGGCGGTACTGGTCGTAGAACCAAGCGTCCTGTTTCTCGGGGCTCATGCGTTGCCCGCGCAGATGCGGATCGACCCACCGGAAACGTCCTCCGGTCATGCGGAAGAACTGGCGACGCGTATCGACCGCGAGGCGACCCCACGTGTTGTAGAGCCCGATCACGATGTGGCCGCCAGGCTTGACGAGGCGCGCGATCGACTTGAATCCGCCGTGCGGATCGGTGGTCGTGAGCAAGACGCCGTTGCACAGGACGACGTCGAAGCTCTCCGGCGCAAACGCCGGTCGGAACAAGTTCATCTGCACGAAACGCACGCGATTCAACGCGTGGCGCGAGCGAAATCCTTCGGCGAGCTTCAACGAGTTGCCGCACAGGTCGGCGCCGACCACGGTGCGATTCCCGATGCCGAGGAAGTTCGAGAGTTGCCCGGTTCCGCAGCCGACCTCGATGATGCGCGAGTCGAATGGGATCTGCTCGCCCAGGAGCCGCGCGTAGATTCCGCGTCGCGCCTTGTCCATCAGCGATGCGACGGACTCGTCCTCGTCGTAATTCGGGAACGGGTGCTCCTCGTAGAAGCCCTTCACGATTTGGGTGATGTCGCCGTCGAACGGTTCGCTCGGCTGGAACATACGCCAGATCCCGCCGTCCTTCGCGCGCGCTGCGCCGCAGCCGCGACAGTTCGCGTTCCCGCCGTCCACCGCGAGTTCGCCGCCGCATGCCGGGCAACGGAGCAGGTCCTCGAGCGCCGGATCGCGCTCGACGCCGGTCGATGAGTCCACGCGGCGCGCTTCGAGCGTCGCGCGTTGGCGCGACTTCAGCACGAGCGCGTCCTCGATGACGAGCGCGTCGGCTTCGGACGACATGAACGTGCGCCACGCGTCGAGCGGACTGGCGACGAGCGGCTCGCCGGCAAGGTGGAAACCAGCGTTCAAGAGCAGCGGACACCCCGTGCGTTCTTCGAACGCGCGCAGCACGGAGTGCAACGCCGGACTGAGTTCTGCATCGACTGTCTGGAGCCGCACGGGACCGCGTTGCTCGGCCAGCGCGGGCAAAGTGGTTTCGGCGAACGCGACGCTCGACCCGCCTACGAGACGTGCAGTTGCGCGCGCCGACGAACTCTCCGTTCTCAGAGCCTGTGGAGGCGGCGCGAGTGATTTCTCTGAGCGCGTCGGCTCGCTTTCCTCACGCGTTCTCAGCGGAACGGCAGCGAGCATGTACGGGCTCTCGAACCCGGCCGGGACGTCGAACCACTCGGACGCGCGTTCGGCCAGAATGCTCGGGGAAAGCGTGCGGAACGCGTCGCGGAAGAGGACGCGTGCATTGAGGTTTCGGCGAACGTCGGGCTTGCGCGGGTCGGCGAGGAAGGCACGCGCGCCGAGCCCGTGTTGCCCGTATTCGAGCGGCCCCTGGAACCACGCGACGACCTTTCCGTCGGCGAGGAGCTCGGCGACGCGCGCGTCGCGTTCCGAGCCGCGGAGGACCTCGTAGGTCGCTTCGGCCTCGCGCAACGTTCGCTCGACCTCGTGCATCGAGTAGCGCGGCCCTACGAGCGGGTTCGCCGTCCGTGTGCGATCGTGCGCATCGCGTTTCCCGTCGAGCAGCCCGTGTTGGACGAGGAGAGCCGCGCCGAGCGCCGCGCCGGCATCGCCCGTCGCCGACTGGAACCACACGTGCTCGAACGGACCTTCGCCTTGGATCCGGCCGCACAAGGGTGCATTCGTGAAGACGCTGCCGGCAGCGGCCAACTCTCGTGCACCGCTCGTCGCATGGAGGTGGCGCACGACGCGCAGCACGATCTCCTCGATCGCGTGCTGGATCGAAGCCGCGATGTCCGCGTGACGCCGGTCGAGTGCTTCATCCGGACGGCGCGCCGGACCGCCGAACAATGCGTCGAACCGCGCCGACGTGCTGGCGATGCCTTGCTCGAAGCGGAAGTAGCTCGTGTCGAGTCGGAACGAACCGTCAGCCTTCAGGTCGACGATGTCACCGAGGATCTTCGCTGAATACGTGGCCTCACCTTGCGATGCGAGGTCGACGATCTCCGCGCCTCCGTCGCGCGCGGGGAAACCCAGGTAGGCCGTGAACGCTGCGTGGAGCAATCCGACCGAGTGGGGAAAGCGGACTTCTTGCGTGAGTTCGACTTTGGCTCCGCGACCCGTGCCCGTCGCCATCGTCGCCCACTCGCCCGCGCCGTCGAGCGTCAGCACCGCAGCACTTTCGAACGGCGACGGGAAGAATGCGGCCGCGGCGAGTGCTTCGTGTCGATCGACGAACACGTAGCGCTTCTTCGCGAGACCCAGCGCCTTGTCGAGTTCGCGCGCGACGTAGAGTCGACGTCCGAGTGATCCGGGCAGCGCGCGGCGGAACGCGGAGAATCCGGTAGGTGCGTAGGCCAGGAACGTCTCGATCTGACGCTCGAAGGTCCACAGCGGCTTTTCGTCGATCGCGATGAACGCCAAGTCCGTCGCGCGGATGCCGGCCGACTCGAGGCACCACTTCACCGCCTGGTGTGGGAAGCCCGGTTGCGGCTTCACGCGCGTGAAGCGTTCCTCCTGCGCGGCGGCGACGATTCGCCCGTCCTC
>CAZKIY010000168.1:1542-8736 GCA_964552875.1 uncultured Planctomycetaceae bacterium | reverse complement strand
CGCGATCGAGGCCAGCGCAAAAGCCCGAGCGCGCGATGAAGATCGCCATCGCCACGCCCGCTCCGCCCGGCACCACGCGCGGGAATCGGCGCACGGCACTGCGTTACGCTGCCATCTTTCGCGCACTCGGTCACACGGTTCGAATCGTCGAGACTTGGACGAGCGGCGAACACGACCTTCTCGTCGCGCTCCATGCGGGAAAAGGGCACGCTTCGATGCGGGCGTTCCGGCGCGCCCATCCGTCGCGTCCCATCGTGCTCGTGCTCACGGGCACCGACGTTTACGGCGGACTCGATGTGAAAGCGCGTGCTTCGCTGCGGGCGGCGACGTGCATCGTCACGTTGCAAACGGAAGCGTTGCGCGAGCTCGATCGTGCGAGTCGTGCCAAGGCGACCTCGATCCTCCAAGCGGCGGACGAGGTGACGCGCAAGGCGAAGGGGAAGCGTGCGAGTTTTCGTGTCGTGTCGTTGGGGCACTTGCGCGCGGTCAAGGACCCGTTCGTCCTCGCGGACGCCTGTGCGTTGCTGCCCTCGACCTCGAAGGTCATGGCCATCCATGCCGGCGAAGCTCTCGACGATGAGCATCGTCGAGAAGCGCGTCGGCGGTCCGCCCGTGGATCGCGCTGGAAATGGACCGGTCCGTGCCGCCACGCTTGTGCACAGAAGCTCCTCGCGTCGGCGGATCTCTTCGTGCAGACCTCGATCGCGGAGGGCGGCTCCCTCGCGCTCTCCGAAGCGATCGTCACGGGAGTTCCTGTTCTCGTGACGCGTATCCCAGGTTCCATCGGGATGCTCGGGGCCCGGCATCCGGGGTTCTTTGCCGTGGGGGATTCACGTGGGCTCGCGCGGCTCCTCGCGCGCGTCGAGAAGGATTCTTCGTTTCGCGCCCGACTCGAACGCGAGAGCCGACGACTCGCGCCGCGATTCGCGCCGGAGCGAGAGCAGGCGGCGTGGCGCCGCCTGCTGGCCGGGCTCTAGACTGCGCGGGTGGAGAACCCGGTCAGCATGCGCGTCCTCGCCTCGGGTGATGGGCGCGTCGACCTTGCGCGCGAGGTCCGGTTCGGGCTCACCCAGGCGAAAAAAACGCTGCCCTGTCGCTTTTTCTACGACGAGGTCGGCTCACGGATCTTCGAGGAGATCTGCGCGCTCCCCGAGTACTACCTCACACGCGCCGAGGACGAGATCCTCGCGCGACACGCGCGTGACATCGTCGCTCTGGTGGCGAAGCACGCGGTCGTCGTCGAGCTCGGAAGTGGTTCGGCCACGAAGACGCGGCGCATCCTGGAGGCGCATCTCGAGCGCGGGGGACATCCGGCGCTCGCGATGGTCGACATCAGCTCGAGCGCTCTCGCGGAGAGCGCCGACGCGCTCATCGGCGTGTTCGAGACACTCACCGTCGATGCTGTCGCGGCGGAGTACCAAGAGGGGATCGTGTTGCTCGCCGCGGAGAAGCGTAGGCCGTGGCTCGTGCTGTGGCTCGGCTCGAACGTGGGCAATCTCGATCGTGACGCGGCCGCACAGTTCTTGGGGGCGATTCGCGCGCGGCTCGGACCGGAAGATCGATTCCTGCTCGGCGTCGACCGGCGCAAGGAGAAGGACGTCCTCGAGCGGGCCTACGACGACGCGGCGGGTGTCACGGCGCGCTTCAACCAGAACTTGTTCCGGCGCATCGACCTCGAACTCGGAGGATCGTTCGGAAGCGCTGCGTTTCGACACGTCGCGATCTACGACGAGGTCGCGGGCAAGATCGAGATGCACTTGGAGAGTCTGGCGGATCAGACCGTGCGCATCGGAGCGCTCGAACTCGACGTCGCCTTCGCGAAGGGGGAGCGCATCCACACCGAGGATTCGTACAAGTACTCGGACGCGGAGGTCGAGGAGCTGGCGCGCGCGTCGGGATTCCGCGTCGAGAGCCGCTTCACGGACGCGAAGGGGCAGTTCCTGTCGGTGCTCCTCGCGACGGCTTAGAGCGAGCGCTCACTTTCCGACGCATCCTTCGGCGCGAGATCCGCGTGAAGCGACGAAAAAAAAGAGCGCCCGCGCTGCACGTTGCAGCACGGGCGCAAACCGGAGGACCCCCATCCGTCGTGCCCTGACCGGTGTTCGGTATCGGCGCGACTCAGTTCCAGTGCCGGCTCCAGCCGGCCGCGCGCCACACCTGGCGCGAGTGGTCCTCGTAGTGACCGGGATGCTGGATCGTGTCCCAGAAACCGGCGCGCACGCAGACTTGGTACGCGCGGCCGCACGAGTCGTAGCGCGTTTCGTGGACCGGCGCGATCCACACGCGCTCGCACGAGCCGGGGACCCACACGCGCTCGACGACCGTTTCCCAGTGACCGCCGTACTGCGGCGGAGCCGGCCGCGGCGAGCAAGCGGGGAAGCCGATCTGCACGCCGACCGTGGAGTGCTTCCCGTGCTTCGAGAAGCCGATCGAGAGCCCACCGGCGCCGGCGTCGGCGGAGATCAGGGTCAAGGCGGCGAGGGTCGAGAGAAAGAACGTCGAGCGGGTCAACATGGGGTGGACGTACATCGAGTGGCTCCTCCGCGGCACGAGCGCCGCGTCGGATCGCTCGAATGCGAGCGGCGTGCCACGACCTTGCGCGACGCGAAGTCGCCTCCGCGGCCGCTCCAGCGCCTCGCGCCGTGTCCACTGCCGACCACACCGCCCCCGCGGTGAGGCAGGCGGCGATCTCGGGCGAGGTCAGCCGCCGCGCTTCTCGAGCGCGATCTCGGAGAGTGCGATGCGGCCCTTCCATTCGGTGCCGACTGCGCGCTTCGTCACGCGGATCTCGAGGCGCGAAATCGTTGCGAGCTTGCCGAGCGGGAGGACGCTCGGGACGAGTTCATCCACGTTCAAGGGCAGGCGCAGCGGGTCCTTCTCGCGGTTCAAGCGCACCTCGACGGCCTCGATGCGGTCGTAGCGGCCGGTGATGTCGCGCGCGGCTCCGCCCTGGCCGAGGACCAACGTGTCGGCCTTCAGCGCCTTCGCGAGTTCGAGGACGACCCAAGGATTCGCGTCGCCCTCCGCGGTGACCCAACGGGTCGCTTCCAAGCCGTCGAGCGCTTTCTCGGGCGTCTCGGTCCCGTTGACCGAACTCGCCGACGTCCTGGGCGAACTCCCGAGGAGGAGATTGCGTTCGCTCGCTACCGCTGCGTCCCGCATCCACGGAAGGAGCGCGCCTGCGGTGCGCACTTCGACCGGACGCGACTCCACGGTCAAGAGCGGCTCGATCGCACCGAGCGGCGCGAGGGGGTTCACGTAGGTCAAAACGGCGCGCAAGCCGTGCGTCCCGGCCGTGTCGAAAGCGTGCCGAGCCGAGTAGTTCTCACCCTCGAACGCGCGGGTCGGATCTCCGGGCACGGAGGCGAGCGTGCGCTCTCCCGCGCGGTACTCGACGCGCGCCACGCGCAGACCCAAAGTGCCGCCGCGCTCGGCCAGGAACGCGTCGGAGAACCCGTCGATCCACAGCACCGTCGCGGCCGATCCCGACGCGCGGAAACGGATGGCCTCGGTCGGGTCGATGTCTGCGCGCGCACTCCAGGCTGCGCTCGACGTTGCGACCGTCGGGCGCGAGGCGCGTTTCAGGAAGAGGATCGCGAAGCACGTGTCGGATTCGTCCTGGAACGAGTGGAAGCCGCCGACGCCGAACGGTTTCGCGGTGCCGAACGAGCCGTTGTCGGACTGGTTTTTCAGGAACCAGCGCGCGCCCTCGGCGTACCACTCGCGGTTCCCGACCATTTCGAGGTCGAGGAGCGTGCCCACGCGCTCCACGCCGTACATCGCGTAGTAGTGCCAGCTCTTCGCGCCGCCCGTGTTGTCCTCGGGCGTGTAGTGCGCGTCGAGCCACGCAACTCCGGAGCGAATCGCGCGCTCGGCGTTCGCGAGTCGCTCACCGCGCAGCTTGTTGCCCAGCGCTTCGCGCGCGATCTCGAGGACGGAGATGCCCGCGGCCGTCATCGAGAGCGACACCTCACTGCCCGGTCGGTAGCGAAACCCCGCTGCCGGCGCGCGCGTCTCCTTCCTCGTTGCGAGCGGCGCCTCGACCGGGTTCTCCTGCAGCGTCAGCGTGCGATCGACGATCTCGGTCCACACCTTCTCGGGCGTGTCGATCCCGGCGTGCCGCGCTGCGCGGAGACCGAGCACCGCATATTGCGTGTTCGAGAGATCGCTCTCGCTGGGCAGCTCGAGCCAGCGTCCGAAGTCGTTCTCGTGCGCGTTCGGGTAACCCCACTCGCCGCCCTCGTTGGAGCTCGCGATCGTTCGCGCGATCCGCTCGATGCGCGGTCGACGCTCAGGTTCGCGCAACGCTTCGTAGGCCATGGCGAGCAAGCCCGCGGTGTAGGTCTCCGTCGGTTCGACGCGATCCAGGAACAGGAACGCGCGCTGCAACGACGGATGATCGGCCGGCAGTCCCGCGCGCAGGAGCGTGTACGCGCACAAGGCCGTTTGCCCGCCGCGAAATCCGTATTGGAGGTGTCGCCAGGATCCGTCGCGCAGTTGCGCGGCGAGCAACCAATCCACGGCACGCGCGACCGAGGCCTCGACTTGCGCTTGGAGCCGTTCGTCGCGCTCGACCGGTGTGCGCGGTGAGACGGCGCCTTCGAGCACGAGCCGTTCGAGGACGATGCGGCCCTTTCCGGGTTCGAGCATGACCGCGCCGAGGCGCGCCGTGCCGACCTGCGCTTGGTAGGCCACCTTTCCGTCGATCGCGAGCACGAGGAGTCCGTCCGTGCGGCGCGCCGAGAGCTCGAAGGATTTCCCCGTAGCGAACCACTTCGCTCCGTCGTCGAGACGCGCGAACGCGTTGCCGAACAGCGGACCGTCGAGCGTCAGCGCGTTCTTCTCACCGTCGAGGCCGAACACGCTCTCGCCGATGCGCAAGCACGCGCCGCTCGCGCCGCGATCGTGCAGCGCGAGGCGCGCGGACACACCCGTGTCGCCGGCACCGAGCTCCAGATCGCTCGCGAGTCGAGTGCCCGGTCCCTGGAACTCGATGCCTCGCGGCGTCCGATTCCCGGGCGGACCTTCGAAGCGTGCACGCTCCAGACGTCGGCCGTCGAAGAGCACGTGCTCCGGAAGGGCGTCTTGGACCGGGATGCCGAGGAGGAGGAGGACGCCGAGGAGCGGTAGGGGCATCGCAGCGGGCGGATCCTACCCGGCCGACTCGGCGGAAAGCCGCGCGCGGCGCGCGAGAACGCCCGGATTCCCGAGGCGCCGACAGCATGATCGCACAGGCTTGGTAGTCTCGAAGTGGACCGCTCTCTCAACCCTCGGACCCTCAAAGCCACTCGACCCATGCGCATCCTCAGGCTTCTCGCCCCGATCCTCCTCGCTGTCCCTGGGTTCGCCCAGGGCGCGGACCTGTGCACGACCCCGACCCTCATCGCGGGGCTCGGGCCCCATGCCTTCAACAGCAGCGCAGCGACGGGCCCTCAGGGATCCTTGTGCGTCGGAGGCGGGCGTGACGTCTGGTTCCGCTGGGTCGCTCCGTCGTCCGCGACCTACACGGTCAGCACGTGCGGTTCGGCGAGCTTCGACACGATCCTCGCGGTCTACGCCGGCACGACGTGTCCGGGCGGCGCGCCGCTCGGTTGCAACGACGACTCGTGCGGACTGCAGAGCACGGCGCAGTTCAACGCGACATCCGGCAACAGCTACGTGATCCAGATCGCGAGCTACGGCACCGGAGCCGGCGGTGCCGGCTCGATCTCGTTCGGGACCGTCGTGCCGTGCGTCGCCAACGTCGGCCCGGACGTCATCGTCGGCGACGTGAACGGCGTCAGCAACTACGCGTCCGCGGGCGGGCTCGACGCGATCTCGCTCGGCACGACGTCGTGCAACATCGGCGACACGTGGTTGAACTGGATTGCGGGTTCTAATCAGCACCCGGTCATCGGCGGCAACCTGTACCGCTACCGCGTCGTTTCGGGCTCGGGACGCTTCGAGCAACTCGGCCAGAGCTGGCTCAAGCACGGCTTCTACGCGCTGAGCGACAACCTGTGCTGCCCGAACTGCAACGCGACGGACGGCACGCACCTGGGCGTCGGTTGCTCGGATCCCTACACGTCCGACCGCAACGGATCGCAAGGCGGTCTCGGCCCCCGTCGTCAGGTCAACGCGACGACGGGTGCGTTCACCTACCCGCCCGCGAATCCGACCTATGGGGGCAGCACGGCGCGCCGTCTTCAGTTCGCCACGGCCGACGTGGACACGGCTGGCGGGGTCCGCTACTTCGGTGAGTCGCAGTACGTCACACCCGACGACGCGGCGGCCGGGAATCAGAACAACAACGCCAGCTATCGTGAGATGAGCACGACGGGCGTGGACTTCGCTTTCGTGGGTCCGACGCAGCGCGAGAAGTCGGCCATCGAGGCTTGGCTGGCCTGCGAAACCGGCGTGACGATCCAGAACGTCCAGGCCGACGGCCTGTTCCATGTCGGCTTCAAGGTCACGAACCTCGGCGGCGGTCAGTACCACTACGAGTTCGCGGTTCACAACCTGAACAGCCACCGCTCGGGCGGCACGTTCGCGGTTCCCGTCGGCACCGCCACGATCACGAACATCGGGTTCCGCGACGTCGACTACTCGAACGGCGACGGCGAAGGCAACGTGAACTACTCGGGCACGGACTGGACCGCCACGAACTCCGGCGGCGTCCTGACCTGGGCCACGCAGACCGAAGGCGCGAACCCGAACGCCAACGCGCTCCGCTGGGGCACGACCTACAACTTCCGCTTCGACGCGAACGTCGCGCCGGTCGCGGGCACGGCGACGCTCGGACTGTGGCGTGCCGGTGCACCCGGCTCGGTCACGGCCAACGTGGAGGTCCCGGGCGGCGCGACGAACTTCGCGTTCTGCTTCGGCGATGGCACCGGCGCGGCTTGCCCGTGCGCGAACAACGGATCGAGCGGCAACGGCTGCGCGAGTTCCGTCAACGCCAACGGTGGGAATCTCACGGCTTCGGGTGCGGCGAGCATCTCGGGCGACACGTTGACGCTCCTCGGCTCGGGCATGCCGAACAGTTCGGCGCTCTACTTCCAAGGCACGTCGCAATCGGCCGGCGGATCGGGCACTGCGTTCGGTGACGGCAAGCGCTGCGCGGGCGGCACGACGATCCGTCTCGGCACGAAGACGAACGCGGGCGGCGCGTCCTCGTACCCGGTCGGCGCGGATCAGGTCATCTCGATCCGCGGC
>CAZKIY010000168.1:0-1442 GCA_964552875.1 uncultured Planctomycetaceae bacterium | reverse complement strand
TGCTCGACGCGCTGCGTTCGATCGCCGGGATCCGACCCGAGTTCGAGATCGTCGTCCTCGGTTCGCCCGAATACGGCTGGCGCTCGCGCGCCGAATTCCAAGTTCTCGGGGACGAAGGCGCCGCGCGACCCGCGGCGATCCGTGCTCGTTCCAAGGATCTAGAGCTGGTCCACGAGTGCCCGGTCCTCGTGCCCACGCTCGAAGCGGAGCTGAAATCGCTCGCCGACGGTTCGCGTGCGATTCCGACGGGCTCGCGGCATCTCCATCTCGCCGCCGGTGATGCCGCCGTCGCCGTCGTCCCGACGAATGCGAAGGGACAGGTGATCGGCAAGGAGCGCGAGGTCGTGCAGAAGGTGCTCGGTCTCGAACTCGCGTTCGGCGCGAGCGGCTTCTTCCAAGCGAATCGCGTGCTCCTGGAATCGCTCGTCGAGCGCGCGACGGGCGGTGCGCGCGGTGACCTTGCATTCGACTTGTACGCCGGCTCGGGGCTCTTCAGCGTCCAACTCGCGCGCGCGTTCGACATCGTCATGGCGGTCGAAGAAGACTCTGCCGCCGTCGAGCGTCTGCGCGCGAACGCGAAGCGCAACGGTCGCACCGGCGTGCTCGCGGAAGCGTCGGATGTCGGACGCTGGCTCGTGCGCGCGAAGAAGCTCGGACCGGATTTCGTCCTCTTGGATCCGCCGCGTTCCGGCACGGAGCCGGGCGTCGTCGAAGCGATCGCCGAGATCGGCCCGCGGGAGATCCGCATCGTGGCGTGCGACCCGGCGATGCTGGCGCGCGACTTGAAGACGCTCGTGGCCTCCGGCTACGTCCTGGAGAGCCTCGTCGTCATCGATCTCTTCCCGCAGACGCTCCACGTCGAGACCGTGGCGCGGCTCACGCGCGTCGTGGAATGAAAGTTCGCGGCCTGCGCGCGCGCCGTGAGGAGCGCGCGCGGGCCGTGATTCGAGCGCATCCGGCTTTCGTGTGGGTGGCGCTCGGCGCTCCGCACTCCGCACTCCGCCTCGGCCTCGGCTTTGGCTTCGGCCCTCAACCTCGGCCGTCGCACCGTCAGACCGACGGAATCATGCCCAAACCCGTTCGTCTCGAGCGAGCGACCGAGGACGCCGCAACCGAGGTCGTCAGGTCCGGTGCGCACGCACAGTTCAGGCGCGCCGATGATTCCGCGCACATCCGCTGCACGTGTAGCCTCGCGCCCGAACGCGGGCAGGAAGGGTGTGCGGGAAGCCCGGATCCCTGCTCACGGAGACCTCGATCCGCCCACGTAGGCCTCGCGCCGCTGCTGACGGCCCACACGACTTCCCGAAACCTCCGATTTCGAGCACGAAAAGAGCTCGATCAGGGCCCGAACGGGATGCGCAGTCCGTTCGACAAGTTGAAGTTCGACCCACCGGCGGCGACGTCGCGGAACCACGCTTGGAAGTTCCACGTCGAGCCCGCGA
>CAZKIY010000167.1:0-8737 GCA_964552875.1 uncultured Planctomycetaceae bacterium | reverse complement strand
GGTGACAGGAAGCGCAGACGCGGCGCCGAACCGTGCTCCCAACCGATGCCGCGACTGACGTAGATGCGGCGACCTTGCAGGTCATGCAAGCCGCCCCAACCGACGGCGCGCGGGACTTCGGAGGAGATCATCGGCGGCCCGAAGAAGGGCAGCGCAACTTGCCCGCCGTGCGTATGTCCGACGACGACGAGATCGACGCGCGAGTTCGGCGAGAGACCATAGACGACGTCAGGTCGATGCGCGGTGACGATGCGCAGATCGTCGTCGCCCGGTCTCGATTCGATGTCGTGCAGCGCGGCGCGGGCCGAAACGGAGTCGAAATCGATGCCGATTCCACCCAGCGTGACGCGCAGCCCATCGCGCTCGAGCGTGATGACTTGATCGTCGAGAAGGCGCACGCGGGTCCCCTCGATCAACATCTCGATGTCGCGGCGCGTGTCCGTGTCGCCTTGGACGCAATAGACGCCGAGCGTCGCGTCGAGGGGCGCGAGGAGTTCGCGGAAGGCCGGTGCGATCTCGTGCAGGCGGTGAAAGCCGACTTGAACGAAATCACCTGGCAACAACACCAGGTCGGGCTTGGCTTCCATCGCGCGTCGGACGGCTTCGTGCTCGCGAGCGGTGACTTCCACGCATTGGATGTCGGCCAGAACTGCGACGGTGATCGGACGACTCGGCGCGCGCGGCGGCGCGATCGCGACATCGGCTCGCTCGGTGACGAGTCGGTAGGGTTCGACGAAGCTCGCGTAGAGCGTGATCGGCACGGTCGCGAGTGCGATCGACGCGAGGACCCGCGCGAGCCTCGTCGTTCGCGCGCGCGTCGTTCGGCGGACGAGGAGCAAGAACCCGACGCACGGCAACGTGATCGCGAGGTACGACCACAGGATCGTGATCAAGAGGAACGGGTTGCCGACCGCGATGTAGCCGCCGATCGTCTGCGCACCTACGAGCGCTGTTCCCGCGATCGCTGCTTGCGCGACCCGCTTCGCGCCGATGGGCGAGCTGCCGCGCATCAAGATCCAGCCGATCACGACCACGTTCGTCGCGGCAGCGACGACGGTGACGGCGGCGGCCTTGTTGTTCACGCGCTTCGCCGAGCTCGAACGTCAGGCCTTGACGGCGGAGAGGATCTCGTCCTCGGTCAGAAGTCGCGGCGTTCGCTTCGCGAGGTCGAGCACCTTCTGGACGCGCTCGTCCGTCGGCTGCACGCCGCGCTTCTCGAGGAACCACGTCACGTTCGACTTGCCGCTCATCGGGCCGACGGCGATGACTTGCTCGAGACCGACCAGATCGGCGGGCACGCCGCTGTACACGCGGTTCGCGAGCCAGTGATCGCCCTTCTTGAAGGCCTTGATGACGGCGGCCGCGTGCACGCCCGTCGCCGTCTCGAACGCGTCCTTCCCGAACACCGGATAGTTGTGGTGGATCGGAACGCCGGTCGCTTGCCCTGCGAGCTCGACGTAGCGACCGAGCTTCGACAAGTCGTTGTCGATCAGGCCGAGCAGACGCAAGTTCACGAGCAAGAGGTCCATCTCGACGTTGCCGGCGCGCTCGCCGATGCCGAGTGCCGTCGCGTGGACGCGCGTTGCGCCCGCTTCGAGCGCCGCCAGCGCGTTGACGAGCCCCATTCCGCGATCCCGGTGACCGTGCCAATCGATGCCGACGTCGACGCCGAGTTCGTCGACGATGCTCTTCACGAACGTGATGAGCCGCTTCACGCCGTTCGGCGTCGCGTGGCCGCACGTGTCGCAGACGCAGATGCGCTTCGCACCGGCTTCGATCGCGGTCGTGTAGAGCGCCCGGACGTGTTCCGGATTCGCGCGGGTCGTGTCCTCGGTCACGAACATGACGGGCAAGCCGTTCTTCGTCGCGAATTCCACCGCGTCGCGCGAGAGCTTGACCATCTGGTCGATGTGCCAGTTCTCCGCATACTGACGGATCGGCGAGCTGCCGATGAACGCGCACACTTCGATCGGAACGCCCGACTGCTGCACCATGTCGACGACGGGCTCGATGTCCGTGATCACCGTGCGACAGGCGACGTTGGGGCGGATGTTCAAGCTCTTCATCACTCGCGAGAGCTCGAGGATGTGCTCGCGCGCCCGCGCGCCCGCGCCAGGCAATCCGACGTTGGCGGTCTGGATTCCGAGGTCGTTCATGAGCTGAACGAGCTCGATCTTCTGATCGAGCGTCGGGTCCTTGACCGACGGGCTCTGCAATCCGTCGCGCAGTGTTTCGTCGTCGAACTGGATTGACCCGGAAGCGCGCAGATCTGGCAAATTCCAATCGTGAATCAAGTCTTCACGATCGGGAGCATGTCGGTCAGGGGTCGTCATCGAGTTCGTCCAGGTGGGTGCGGCCGAGCAGTCTAGCCGAGCGGGCGAGGTCGCCCCAGCCGTCTGGTTCACGAAGTCCGGAATGGCCACGGCGCGGAGAAGGCACCGAGGTCGAGGACTCGAACGAGCTCACCCGCGGCATCGCCCCACGCGACGAGGACCCGATGCGCGCGAGATGCGACGTGAGATCCGCGCCCAGGGCTCGACGAGGCGCACCTCCGCGCCGCGTGCATCGCGGACGCTGCGCAGGTCGGACTCCGCCGATGGTCCACCGTCGGTGCTCACCGATCGCAACGGGCCCTGGTCGAAGAACAACACGACGCTGCACCCGACGCGTGGCCGCGACTCGGTGGGATCGAGAGCGCGACGTGCACCGCGCACTCGGCACGGGTGCTGTCGAGTCAGGTGCCGCACCTGTAGCATCCCTGAAATCAGCCGCCGCCCGCCCGGGAGTACGAGCGCGTGATCAGCAGGCTCCTTACTCCGAGCAGGATTTCGTGGATCCGTCCGTCGAGCGCACGAAGCCCGAGACGCAGGCTCTCGGCGGACTGTTCCTGCGATTCCTGCGCTTCGGCTGCCTGGCCTGGGGCGGCCCATTCGCGCAGATCGCGATGCTCAAGCGCGAACTCGTCGAGGAGGAACGGTGGATCTCGCTCGAGCAATTCAACCGGGTCTACGCGGTCTACCAGGTGCTGCCCGGTCCCGAGGCGCACGAGCTGTGTGTGTACTTCGGCACCATCGCGCGTGGCCGCCTCGGCGGACTCCTCGCCGGCCTCGGGTTCATGTTGCCCGGCTTCGTCCTCATGCTCGCACTGGCGTGGGTCTACGTGCGCTTCGGGTTCGCCTCGCCCGCATTTGCGGCCGTTTTCGCCGGGATGCAGGCCGGAGTGATCGCCCTGATCGCGCGTGCCGTTCATCGCATCGGCGAGCACGCCTTGATCGACCGCTGGGCTTGGATTGCGGCTGCGGCTGCGGCCGGTGCTTCCTTCGCCGGCGTGCACTTCGGGATCGTGCTCGCGCTCGCGGGACTCATCTACGTGTGCGGTGCAGGCCGACGCTACGTGCTCGCGACGATCGCCGTCCTGATGATGTTGGCGGCCATCTACCTGCTCGGGACCGGCTTGGTGGGCAGCGGGTCCGTCGGCGCCGATGTGGTAGTTCTAGCGCGGCGCGAGGACGTCGGTTTGCTCGAGCTCTTCGGGTCGGGTCTCCGCAGCGGCCTGCTCACTTTCGGCGGCGCATACACGGTGATTCCCTATCTCCAACACGATGCCGTCGTGCGCGGAGGTTGGATGACCAACCAACAATTCCTCGACGGGATCGCGCTCGGCGGAGTGCTTCCGGCCCCGCTGATCATCTTCGCGACCTTCGTCGGGTTCCTGGCCAGCAGCTGGGCCGGCGCGTTCGTCCTGACAGCTGGGATCTTCCTGCCCGCGTTCGGATTCACGATGGTCGGACACGAACTCTTCGAGCGGCTCACACACAGTCCGCGGATGCGCGTCATCCTTGCGGGTGTGACGGCGGGCGTGGTCGGGCTGATCGCCGCGACGACGGTGAAGCTCGCCGCAACGGCACTCGACCGCTGGCCGGCCGTCGTGATCGCCGCCGTGTGTCTGGCCTTGCTCTACGCCTGGAATTCCAAGCTCGCAGTCCCCTGCGTGCTGGCGCTCGCCGCGCTCGCGGGCTACGTAGCGCTGCGCTGAAATCGGTTTGCACCGTGCACGAGCAGCCCCAAATCACGCGCGACGGCCGAGCGTGCCTGGTCCAGATGCCGCGCTCAGAGCCTGTGATGAATTCACGGGCGACGCGCTGCGCAGCGGCGCAGATGGTATTTGGGAGCGTGTAGGCTCGATTCCTTCACACGCTCTCAGTTCCAGCGGAACAAGCGCAGCGCGACGACGAACGAGATCGCGCCCCACGCGACGAGGATCCCGATGCGACCGAGCTGCGAGGTGAGGTCCGCACCTTCGAGCAGCACCGCTCGCAGCGCGTCGTTCAAAGCCGTCAGCGGCATCGCACGCACGATCGGTTGGATCGCGTCCGGGAATCGCTCGGACGAGAAGAAGACTCCCGAGACGACGAACATCGGCAGCATCACGACGTTGATGAGGCCTGAGACGACTTCGATCTTGCGCGTGCGCGTGGCGGCGAGGAGCCCGAGCCCGGCGAACGACGCTGCGCCGAGGATACAGAGGCCCATCGCGGTGATGAGGCTGCCTTGGAACACCATGTCGAACGCGAGCCAGCCGAAGGTCAGCATGAGCACGACCTCGACGACGACGATGGTCATGCGGCTCGCGATCGTCGCGAGAAGGAAATGCGAACGCTTCATCGGCGTCGCGGCGAGGCGCTTGAGGAGCTTCCTCGAGCGCATCTCGACCAGCGCGAAGCCGATGCCGTACATCGATCCGCTGAGGATGTTCATCCCGAGAAGTCCCGGGATGAGGAAATCGACGTAGCGCGAGCCCGGCTCGGTCACGAGCGTCTCGCGAAACGCTCGCGGATCCATACGGCCGGCCGCGCGTTGCAGCGCGTCGTCGACACGCGATCGCGCGAGAACACCTTCGGGATTCGTCTCGTCGAAGCGGTACTCGAGCTCCGCGCCGGGGTGAACGACGAGCGCCACTTTCCCGAGACGCAGCGCCAGTCGCGCGTCGTCGGCCGAGAGTTCGCGCACGCGAAAACCCGGCACGGCCGAGAGCGAGGTCGCCAGTTCGTCGGACCCCGCGGCGTCGATGACCGCGATCGAGATCGAGCCGACGGGCTTCTCACGGAACGCGATCCCGAGTCCGACCGCGAGCAGGATCGGAAAGCCGAAGACCCAGAACAGGATCGCCGGTTCGCGCACGAACTCACGCAGGCGCAGTTTGTAGAGCTCGACGAAGCCGCTCGGTTCACTCATCGCGCAAGTGCCTCCCGGTCAACGCGACGAAGACGTCTTCCAGGCTCGCGTGCCTCGTCGAGAGGCGCGTAAGCGTCGCTCCGTGCGACTTGGATCGCTCGAGAATGGCTGGGAGAGCGATGTGGGGCTCGGCGACGGTGAGTTGGAAACCATCGGCTTCGCCGCGTGCGGAACGGACGGAGGGCAAGGCCTTCAGCGCATCGAGTTCCGCCGCAGCTTCGATGTCGCCGCCGAACGCGAACTCGACGACGTGATCACCGCCGAGCGACCGGATGAGCTCTGCCGGCGATCCCGCCGCGATGACGCGACCGTGATCGACGATCGCGATCTGGTCGCACAGCTTCTCGGCCTCGTCCATGTAGTGCGTGGTGAGCAGGATCGTCTTGCCGCGCGCGCGCAGCGAGCGCACGACGTCCCACAACTGCCGACGCGATTGCGGATCGAGGCCCGTCGTCGGTTCATCGAGGAACAAGAGGTCCGGCTCGCCGACGAGCGCGCACGCGACCGCGAGGCGTTGTCGCTGACCGCCCGACAGCGTGACGACGTAGCTCGCGCTCTTCTCGCCCAGTCCGACGAGCTCGATCGCCTCCTGGGCTGCGACTCCGCGCGGGAAGAACGCGCGGAACATCTGGAGCGTCTCGAGCACGCTCAGCTTGTCCGTGAACTTCGTCTCTTGAAGCGTGACGCCGATCCGTTCGCGCAAGCGCGTCGCGTCGCGATCCCACCGCATTCCGAGGACTTCCACGTCGCCGGATGTGGGTTCGAGCAAGCCCTCGAGGATCTCGATCGTCGTCGTCTTCCCCGCGCCGTTCGGTCCGAGGAGTCCGAAGCACGAGCCGGATTCGACGTCGAGATCGAGACCGCGCAGCGCCTCGACGGGCGTACGCCCGGGATACGTCTTGCGCAGATCGCGCACATGGATCGCGCTCGTCATCGGGCGGGGATGCTAACGCGCGCGCGGCGCAGTACCTTCGCGTTCATGAGAGTTCTGATCGTCGCCGTGTTGACCCTCACAGCCTGTCGTTCCATGCACGACCCTCGCACCGAAGCTCTCTTCGCCGCGGACCGCGCGTTCAGTGCCGACGTAGGAGCGCGCCGTCTCGAGGCCTGGGTCGCGGCCTTCGACGCGAACGGATCGCAGTTCGAGGACGACTACCGCCCCGTGACGGGACACGACGCGATTCGCGCACGGATGAGCCCGTTCTTCACCGATCCCGCGAACGCGCTCGAGTGGGAACCGGATACGGCCACGATGAGCGAAGCGGGTGGGCTCGGTTCCACGTCGGGTCGCTTCACGATGTCGCGTCGACGTGACGACGGCACGCGCGAGATCCTCCTGACGGGGCGCCACTTCGACGTCGACGTGTGGCGCAAGCTCTCCGACGGGACGTGGAAGCTGGTGCTCGACCTCGGCGAGCCAGACACGAAACCTGCTCTCGCGGAATGAACCCCGTGAGCGCGTCCCGACCTCGTTCACGCGTGTCGCCCGGTGCGGACCCGATCCGGCAACGCATCCTCGCGACCGTCGATGCGGTGCCCCGCGGAATGGTCGCGAGCTACGGTCAGATCGCGCTCGAAGCCGGACTCCCGGGTCGCGCGCGACTCGTTGGCCGCACGCTCGGGAACCTCACCGCGGGGACGAAGCTCGCCTGGCACCGCGTGGTCAACGCCTCCGGTAGAATCTCGGTCACGGGCGCTTCGACGCGCGAGCAGCGCCGCCGACTCCGGGCCGAGGGCGTCGCCGTCGACGTGCGCGGTCGCGTCGACATGCGTATGCATCGCTGGGTGCCCTGAACGAGTGCTTGGACTCGTGCACAACCACTGAACGAATCGAATCACATGCACTGAGCGCGTGATCTTCAGCCACTCGGCCGCGGCGCTTCGTCGACGCTCGGACCCGCCGAAGCGAGGCCGAGCCTCGAACGTGAATCAGCGAACGAACCGCCAACGGGGTTCGACAGGTCCATCCATGTCACGGGAGCCAAAGCACCCGCAGGCCGTTGGTCAGGTTGAACGTGCCTGCGGCGCAGAACGTGGCGCTGTTGCGGTAATGCGCCTGGTAATAGCGCGTCGTGCCGGGGACCACGGCTCCACTCGCGGCGATCGACGGGTCAGCGAAATCCGGATGGCTCGCCGTCCCCGACACCGCGGCCTTCGTGCCGAGCCGGACCACGACGCCGGTCGCGCACCGCAGGCCGTCGCCGAAGACGGTTCCGTTCCCGGAGTTCGTCTGCACACTCCCCTGGAAGAAGAGGACCATCGTCGCTTCGGGCATGCCTTCCGCCGTCAGCACGAAGTTGTCCGCCTGGATCGAAGCGTCACCGCTCGCGAAGAGCCGTGCGCCCGTCGCGTTCGCCGAGTTCGCGCAACCGCGGCCCGTCCCTCCGAAGTTCAGGCACGGACAGGCGATCCCGGATCCGTCGCCGAAGCAGTACGGCGTGATCGGCCCACCAGCCGGCATCACGTACGACGTCGCGAACACGTCGCGTGAAGCACCGTCGTTGCGATCGAAGACGATGAGCGTCTGACCGGAATCCGCGCCGCCGGCGTGCGCGGCGCAGAGGGCGGGCCGCAGATCGATCTCGAGCCCGGGAGTGACGGAGAGATTGGACTCGCTGAAGCCCACGGAGCCGTTCAACCAGGACATCGACGTCGCTCGGACGTCCGTGGACCCGACGCCGAGCAGCGCCTGCTCGAGATAGGCGACCACGAACCCCTTCCCGTCCGTGTCGCACACCGGTTCCGTCTGGTGGAGGCCGTTCGTGGCGAACTGAACCGACAGTTGGAAGTAGTTCAGCAGGACCGCGCCGTCGAACACGCGCGTGAACACGTCCCAACCGTTCGCTGCCGTCGAGATTTGGTAGGCGAGCAGCCACGGACTCGCGTCGAATTCGGTCTCGAGCCCGGCGGTGCACGTCGGGTTGCGTTCGTCGAGCGGGCTACTCGCGAGCGCGGACGGACCGGGCATCAGCGCCCCAAGGACCGTGATGCGCCGACCCCAGATGTCGTGGTTCGTCGGCGAGATCTCGCGCTCGAAGACCACGTTCCAGTACTTGGCGCCCGCCGGGACGTCCCCGTTCGAGTTGCTGATCGAGGGGTTTCCGTCGAGTTCGAGCACGCCGGTGCTGACCGGCTGGGTGCCGAGTCCGACGAGCCCGCCTCCCGTGTTCACGAGCCGTCCGTGGACGTCGCGGTCGCCCAGCGCGAACTCGGTTTCCCAGACCACGTAGTAGTGCGAGGGCAGGAACGCGGAGGGATCACCACCGACGTCGGGCGCGTACTTGTCTCCGGGCTCCGCGGCGATCGAGATCGGGAACACGGCCGAAGCGGCCATGGAGTTCGCGGCGACCGTGCGACCTTGGATCTCGCGGCCAGGCGGAGCGCCCACCGCGGCGACGACGAGGAATTGGCCCACGGCGTTGTTGTTCGCGACCGCGGGAACTCGCCAGTTCGAGGCGGTGATGTCGATCGACTGCCAGACCAAAGCGTCGCCCGCGGGCGA
>CAZKIY010000166.1:7533-8743 GCA_964552875.1 uncultured Planctomycetaceae bacterium | reverse complement strand
GACGACACCCTCGGATGGGATTTCCGTGGCGTCCGCCTGCAAGTCTCGGGCGACCTCGGCCACGACTACTCCTACAAGGTCAGCTTCGACCTCGCTTCGGGTTCGGCCTCGCTCAGGGACGCCTACGTCGACTGGAAGATCACGGACGGCATCAAGGGTCGCTGGGGCCAGTACAAGGTCCCCTTCGTCCGCTCGGGCCTCATCTCGAGGCAAAAGCTGCTCTTCCTCGAGCGCACGAACATCGGCGATCGTCTCGGCTACCGCGACATCGGCGTCATGGTCTCGGGTCAGTTCGAGATGGTCAACTTCTGGGTGAACGCCCAGAACGGCAGCGACGGCGTCACGAAGGACATGTTCTACAACGCCCGCGTGACCGTCGACGTCATGGGTGACGGTGTGGCCATGATCGAAGGCGCCTACGGCGCTGGCGATGCGGTCGGTCTGACCCTTGGCGCGGCCATCGGTGACGACTCGGGCCTCGACAACGGCCTCATCTGGGCGCTGGAAGCAGCCCTCACGAGCGGTCCGCTGTCGGTCGCGGCCGAAATCGTCGACTTCGACGAGGACCTCGGGGACAACACCCCCTACGACGTCACCGCGAGCTTCATGTTCGCCGAGATGTACGAGCTCGCCGCGCGCTACGAGGACTTCGACACGGACGCCGACGAAATCGCGTACGCGCTCGGTATCAACCGCTACATCGCCGGCCACGACATCAAGTGGACGCTCGAGTACCGCCACTTCGATACCGACCAGGAACAAGACGACATCGACTTCGACCGCGACCAGTTCGCGCTCGGTCTGACCGTCGGCTTCTGATCCAGCTTCCCAGGTCCGCGCGTCGGACTGGGGGTCGAAACAGCAAGGCCTCGCGCGCGTCGCGAGGCCTTGTTCTTTTTTGTTCGTAGCCCGGAGCCCCGGAGTCGGTAACGAGGCCGCGAAGGGTTCGCCTCGTCTCTCCAAGAGCCTCGCGGCTGACTGGCAAATCCACGGGCGATTTGCGAACCTCCCGCCCCTCGAAGCGGCCGCTGGGACCACGTCCTGGGATTTGGTCGGTGTCGAGCCCACGCTGTCCCCCCGGAGCAGATCCAACCATGAACTCGTTCTCGTTCGGCGCGCTGGCAACCGTGGCGCTGTGTGCCTCGGCGCAGGCGACCGACACCGCCTGGTCCGGCCTCGACCAGGAGATCAACAGTCTGAGCGCCAGCCT
>CAZKIY010000166.1:3483-7433 GCA_964552875.1 uncultured Planctomycetaceae bacterium | reverse complement strand
TTCGAGATGGTCCGATTCTGGCTCAACGTCCAGAACGGATCCGACGGCATCGTGAAGGACATGTTCATCAACGCACGGGTGACCATGGACATCATGGGCGAGGGCGTGCCCTTGATCGAAGGCGCGTACGGCGCGGGCGACGCGATCGGCATGACGATCGGCGGGGCAATCGGCGACGACACGGGCCTCGACGACGGCATGCGCTGGTTGCTCGAAGCGGCCTTCGTCACCGGGCCGTTCTCGTTCGCCGCGGAAGTCGCGGACTTCGATGCGGAGGTCGGCGACAACACGCCGTGGGATGCCACGGTGAGCTTCCTCTTCACGGAGCAGTACGAGGTTGCCGGGCGCTACGAGGACTACGACGACGGCGAGGCCAACACGACGGCCTACACGCTGGGCCTGAACCGCTACGTCTCGGGCCACGACATCAAGTGGACGCTCCAGTACCAGCGCATCGATACGGATGCGGAAGTGGCCGGTATCGCTTTCGACCGTGACCTCGTCTCGGTCGGGTTGACCGTCGCGTTCTGATCGACTCGAGGCTGCGCGCACCTGCTGGTGCGAGCGAGTCGGCCGAGGCCCCGCGCATGTCGCGGGGCCTCGGCGATTTCGGAGGCAGTCGCGCGGGAGGACGGCTGAGAGGGTGGGCAGGAAATCGGCCCACACGCTCTCGGACTTTGCTGGCGCTGCTTCCGCGGCGCGTCGCCCGTCCATTCTTCACGGGCCCTGAGAGCGTGTGAAGAAATCGAGCCTACACGCTCTCCGACACCAGCTGCGCCGCTGCGCGGTGGGTCGCCCGTGAATTCTTCACGGGCTCCGAGAACCGGTGAAGCAGTCGAACCTACGCGCCCTCGGAATCGACCTGCGCCCTCCTCCGCGCTGCACTCGTCGACACACGATGCCGCTTCAGAGAACCGAGTAGCGCCCCCTCGAGATGCTCGACTCGTCGAGTTCTCCGCGGGCTATGGACGTCCCTTTTCGCGACCGGCTGTCGAGCGGGCTGGTATCGTGCGCACGACCATGTCCAGGACCGCCGGGAACCGCGAGAACCGCCTCGCACAGGAGACGAGCCCCTACCTCCTCCAGCACGCACGGAACCCCGTCGACTGGTACCCGTGGGGTCCCGAGGCGCTCGCGCGCGCGAAGGCCGAGGACAAGCCGATCTTCCTCTCCGTCGGCTATTCGGCCTGCCACTGGTGCCACGTCATGGAGCGCGAATCGTTCGAGAACGACGCGATCGCGGAGCTCATGAACGAGCACTTCGTCAACGTGAAGGTCGACCGCGAGGAGCGGCCCGACGTCGACGAGATCTACATGAAGGCCGTGCAGGCGATGACCGGCTCGGGCGGTTGGCCCATGAGCGTCTTCCTCACGCCCGATCTGGAACCGTTCTACGGCGGCACGTATTTCCCGCCGCGGGGTCTGTACGGCCGCCCTGGGTTTCCGCAGGTCCTCAGCGGCCTCGCGAAGGCGTGGAAGGACGATCGCACGAATCTGGCCAAGCGCGCGCGGACGCTGGCCGAGCACATCGCGGACGAGGGGCGTGCGAAAGCCGCGGGCGAGATCGATCCAGAGGTGCTGGACGCTTCGCGCGTGGCCCTGGTGGGCCAGCTCGATCCTCGTTGGGGCGGGTTCGGAGACGCGCCGAAGTTCCCCCACGCGATCGACCTGCGGATCCTGTTGCGTCACGCGCTGCGGACGAATGACGCGGGCGCGCGGCACGCGGCGATCCTCTCGCTCGAACGCATGGCCGAGGGCGGCATCCACGATCAACTCGGCGGCGGGTTCCACCGCTACAGCGTCGACGAGCAGTGGCTCGTGCCGCACTTCGAGAAGATGCTCTACGACAACGCGCTGCTCGTGCCGGCCTACCTGGAGGCCTGGCTCGTGACGGGAGATGCGCGACACTCCGAGGTCGCGCGGCGCGCGTGCGACTGGGTGCTGCGCGAAATGAGCACGGCGGAGGGCGGCTTCGCGAGTTCGCAGGACGCCGACAGCGAGGGTGAAGAGGGTCGCTTCTTCGTCTTCGACCTGCGCGAACTCGAGCAGATCCTCGGCGCGAAGCTGGGAGCTCGAGCAGCCGAGTGGTTCGGCGTGACGTCCGAGGGCAACTTCGAGCACGGGAAGTCCATCCTGTGGCGTCACGATCGCGCGGAAGCCGTCGCGACGAAGCTGAAAGTGCCGCTCCGCGACCTCGAAGAGTCGATGCGCGACGCCTCGGTGAAGCTCCTCGCGGCGCGTTCGTCGCGCGTGAAGCCGGGCACGGATGACAAGGTCCTCGCCGCGTGGAACGGGCTCATGATTTCCGCGCTCGCGCAGGCGTACCAAGTGCTGGACGAGCCGCGCTACCTCGACGCGGCGCGGAAGGCAGCGCGCTGGATCCTCGAAGGAATGCGGCAACCCGATGGCCAGCTCTTCGCGACCTCGCGCAACGGTCGCGCGCACTTGAACGCGTATCTCGACGATTACGCATTCACGATCGCCGCGCTCCTCGACTTGTACGAGAGCGACTTCGACCCGCATTGGATTCGCGAAGCGTTGGCGCTCGATGCCGTCGTCGCGGATCGCTTCCAGGACGAGGATGGCTCGTGCTTCACGACGGCACGCGATCACGAGAAGCTCATCGCGCGCCTCAAAGCGCCGCACGACGGCGCGCTGCCATCCGGAAGCGGCGTGCAGGCGCTGAACCTCTTGCGCCTCGCGGACCTCACCGGTCGCGCGGATCTCGCCGAGCGTGCACAACGCGCCATCCAATCCATGGCGGGGCTCGTGAATCGTTTCCCCCAGGCCTTCAGCACTCTGCTCCTCGCGGTCGATTGGCTCGCCGTGGGAGCGCGCGAAGTGGTGATCGCGGGGGATCTCGAGTCGAAGTCCGCGCGCGATCTCTTGCGCGCCGTGCGCACGAGCTTCTCGCCCCAGCGCGTCGTCGCTTTCGCTGGATCCATGGCGGATTCCAAACTCGTTCCGCTACTCGCGGAGAAGACTCCCGGCGCGCAGGGCGCTCGCGCCTACGTGTGCCGCAACTGGACTTGCGCCGCGCCGATCGACGAGCCCGCTGCGTTGGTCGCCGCTCTCGCGACCACACCCTCGAACACCTGATCGCCCCTTCGGAGCCCCTATGCCCCTGCGAGTCCTCGTCACCGGCGGAAGCCGCGGCATCGGCCGCGCGATCGCCTTGCGCTTCGCCCGCGAGGGCGCTCACGTCGCCGTCGCTGCGCGCAACTCCAACGACCTCGATGCCGTCGTCAAGGAGATCGACGCCGCCGGCGGCAAAGGGCGAGCGCAACAGATGAACGTCGGTGATCACGGCACCGTCGAAGCGGGCGTGTACCGATCCGTCGAGTTCCTCGGCGGTGCGATGGACTTACTCGTGAACTGCGCGGGCGTGTTCGACGTCAAGCCGATCCTGGGCATGGACGTCGCAACGTGGAGCCGGAACATCGACGTCAACCTGAATGGTCCGTTCTACGTGACGCTCGAGTCACTCGACTCGTTGCTCCTGGGTGACCGACCGCACATCGTGAACGTGGCGTCCCTCGCGGCGAAGACCGCGTTCGCAGGCAATGCGGCTTACTGCGCCAGCAAGTGGGGCCTGCGTGGTTTCAGCGACGCGATCCGTCTCGATTTGGCCGAGAAGGGTGTGCGTGTGACGACCCTCTACCCCGGCCAGACGGATACGCAGATGTTCGATCGCGTGCCGGGCAATTGGGACCGCACGAAGATGAACAAGCCCGAAGACGTCGCCGAGGTCGTGTGGAAAGCGAATCGCGCACCCGCGGGCACGCCGATCGACGATCTCGACGTGCCGCCCCGCGCCTGAGAGAGTCCGCAGAGCGATCGGGCGAGATCCCAGGATCTTGCGGCGGCGCTCGACGGCGCGCGGGCCCGTGAATTCGCCACAGCCGCTGAGGGCGATGAACGTGCGCTGACGCTCGATGAACGTGCGCTGA
>CAZKIY010000166.1:0-3383 GCA_964552875.1 uncultured Planctomycetaceae bacterium | reverse complement strand
GCCACAGCCGCTGAGGGCGATGAACGTGCGCTGACGCTCGATGAACGTGCGCTGACGCGTGATGACCGTGCGCTGACGCGTGATGAACGTTACGGACAGAACGTAACTTCTAGCGCCGCAGTCGTGCTGAACCCCGCACCGAGAGCCGCCGCATCACGGTAGACGAGTTGGAATCGCCGCACGTCGCCGGGCTGGATTCCGACATACGGTGACGTACTGAGATCCTGGAATTGGATCACCGTGCCGCCGGTCGCTTGCAGGCTACCGAGACGCTTCAACGTGCCTCCCGCGCAGCGCAAACCGTTCCCGAACGCCGTCGCCGGATCGACACGCGTAGTGCCGTGGAAGAACGAGCACGTTGCGCTCGTCGGGAGGTCGAGTGCGCTCAACACCAGGTTGTTGAGCGAGAAACTCGGGGTGCCGGTGATTTGGATCGTCGCAGCGATTCCCGTCGAGTTCGGTAGCGCGGCGCAATAATTCACGACGAAACACTGCGGTCCCAAGTCCACGATGTAGGCCTGGGACTCGCTCGACGCGGACCCTGCGACGAGGTTCGTCGCCTCGCTGAGCAGTGTGAGGTAGCGTCCGTCGGTCGACACACCGCGCAGGTCGACGTCCGCATCGACCTCGGCCCCACCGAGTCCTGTCACCAGGCGTCGTGTCGTTCCGGTCGAGAAATCGTGCTCGAAGATGTCGCGTACTCCGTTGGTGTCCGCCGCAACGAGGTTCGACGCCCGCGAATCGAAGATGACGCGTGTCCCGTCGCCGGAGATCCAAGCTGTCGACGATTGCGAGGAAGCGTTGCCTTCGACGCCGCTCGAACTGATGCTCGCACGGCGAAGCTCGCCGAGGAATCGATCCGCTACATACAGATCCCACGTGCCGTTCGTGTCGTCCGCGACGGCCGGAGATTCGGTCGAGAACAAGAAGTAGCGCGTATCCGGCGTCACAGCTCCGGCGCTCGAGTCACCGGGGAGTTCCACTCCGAACCCGTCGACGCTGATGCGATCGGTGAACCCGAAGGCGTAGTCCTTGTAGAACGCGTCGCTCTTGCCGTTGCCGTCGCCCGGAACGATGTTCGAATCGGCCGTCGTGAAAGTCACGATCGAACCGTCGGCGCTGAGGAAGCCGGGCAGAGCCGTGATCGTGTTCGTCGTTCCCGCGAATGTCGCGGAGACGAAGTCGTCGGCTCCCGTTTGGATCTCGCGCCGCCACACTTCGAGCGGACCGAAACCGATCGGTGCGACGCGACCGTAAAGGGCGAACCGCCCGTCCGCGGAGAACCCGCCGGGATAGCTCGCCACCGGAGCAGTGGTTATCGTCGACTCCGCGTTGGTCAGGAGATCGAGGAGGCTGGTGACCCGCGTGTTCGTCTGGAAGTAAGACAGCATCCCACCGGCAGGCGTGAGGTCGGCGACGATGCCGTCCGATCGCACCCGCGTCGTCGTCCCGAGTAGGCGATCGCGCAGGAACACGTCGCGCGTGAGCGTCGTGTCGCCCGCGACCAAGTTCGTGGCGATGGTCGTGAAGGCGACGAACCGGCCCGAATCGGTGGGCCGCGTCAGCGTTTCGACGAAGTGGTCGGCCGTCGCGCCCGAGGTCGAGATCGAAATTCGCTCGATCGACTGAGGCCGAGCACGAGCGCTCGTCGCCGCGCAAACGACGAGGACGGCGGCGAGTAGGCGAGGCACGGTGGTGTTCATGGCTACCGTGCAGCCTAACCGAGGCTCGCGAAGTGCGGGGCGCGCTAGCGGTCGATGCTGCGCACGAGCCCCAGGAACTCTCCACGCGTTCGGAAGTCGCTTCGGAACGTCCCCAAGAGGCAGCTCGTCATCGTCGAACTGTTCTGCTTCTGGACCCCGCGCATCATCATGCACAGGTGACTCGCGTCGGCCACGACGCCGACCCCCTTCGGCGCGACGACCTCCTGGATCGCCTCGGCGATCTGGACCGTCATGCGCTCCTGGACTTGCAATCGCCGCGCGAAAACATCCACGATTCGCGGGATCTTCGACAATCCGAGGATCTTCCCGTCCGGGATGTAGGCCACGTGAACGCGCCCGAAGAAGGGCAACATGTGGTGCTCGCACAGCGAGTAGAACTCGATGTCCTTGACGAGGACCATCTCGGAGCAGTCCTCGTGGAACACGCCCTCACCCACGGCCTGCTGCACGCTCTGCGTCCGCCCTTGCGTGAGCTCGGCGAAGGACCGCGCGACGCGCTCGGGCGTGCGCAGGAGACCTTCGCGTCCGGGATCTTCGCCGAGATTCTCGAGGAGCTGCCGGATCAGCGCTTCCGTCGACAGCGCCTTAGTCGAAGTCGGTCCGTCCATGCCTCTAGCCCTGCTCCCCGCGATACTCGACGACGTTGTCACGGCTCTCGCAGACGCGCAGCGAGACGAGCTGCGCACCCTCGAAAGGGGCGAGGCGCGGAGCGATCCGATTCCAGAACGCCACCGCCACGTTCTCTGCGGTCGGAATCACGCCGAGGAGGAACGGCACGTCGCGGTTCAAGTGCTTGTGGTCGACGACCGAGACGATCTCCTCGCGCAGGATCGACATCAACTTGTTCAGGTCCATGACCATTCCCGAGCGCGGCACCGGCCCGCGAATCGTGACCTCGAACGCGTAGTTGTGTCCGTGGTCCGTGTTGCACGGGCCGTAGAGACGTGAGTTCTCCTCGGGAGAAAGGTGCGGATCGTGCAGCCGGTGGGCTGCGCTGAACTCTTCCCGACGAGTGATCTGGACGATGGGTGCGCTCATGGCGTGTCTGGGGGCCAACCCCCGCGTCGGCAGAGTGTACGCGGCCCATGGCGCGCTCGATGCGCAGCGATCGGACCTTGGGGTAGTAACGCTTCCCGCCGGGTGACCGAGACGATTTCTCGTGCGCTTCCCCTCCGAACGACGTTCCCAAGGGCTAGGAGGGTTGCCATGAACCGTCACAGCTACGATCCCGAACGCGCGAGTGCCTTGTTGCCGCTCCTTCGTTCGATCACTGCCGAGATCCGGGAACGCACCGAGACCATCGACGCGCTGGAGAGCGCGCTGCAGGAACTCGGGAAGACGCGCCGCACGCGCGAGCTGCGCGGCGAAGCCGAGGCGAAGCTCTCCATCGAGCGCCGCGAGATCCGCGTCGCTCACCGTGAGCTCGAGCGCCTCGGATGTGTGCTCGACGAGGACCACCCGCTGCGGGTGTTGATCCCGGGTGCCGATGGTGCGCTGGACCACGGTTTCGCCTGGAGCCCGCTCGACGAGAGGCTCGAGAACCTCGAGCTGATTCCCCGCTGAGGGTCAAGACGCTGCACCACGACAGGCGCTGCCTGGAACACGCGACCCCGACCGCCGTAAAAAGCGTGGTCGGGGTCGCTGCATTTCCTCCGTTCC
>CAZKIY010000165.1:7531-8957 GCA_964552875.1 uncultured Planctomycetaceae bacterium | reverse complement strand
CTTCGGCTCGGGTGCTTTCGGTTCGCCGCGCGCCTGAGGGCAGCTCGGAGAACGGGTGGCTCGAAGGCGCGGCGCGCAACTGCGGCGTCTGGAATAGTGGGGATTGCCGCGCCTGATCAGCTCAGAACGGCCGCGCCTGAAGCGCGCGGACTGTTGCGCCCGAACTGCGTGGTACTGCTGCGACTGAACGACGCGGCACTTCTGCGCTGAACGGCGCGAGACTGCTGCGCCTGGAAGGCGCGTGTACTGCTGCGGATCGGCGCGCCGCCGCGGCGGGCTCACGACCGATCCCCAGAGCCTCGTGCAGTTCCGGAGTTTCGCGTCGGCCTGAGTTGGTGCACGCGTGCGCAGTTTCTCGAACGTTGGAGAAGATCGATGACTCGGGAATTCTTCCGCGCGTGTCTTGCTCGAGCGAGCTCCCCGCGGTGATCCCACCGGTGTGCGAAGTCACGTGGTAACTTCGTTCGAATGCATCGTGCATCTCGGATCGTCTCGAGCGCTGTCCTCGGTCTCGCTCTCCTCGGTCTCTCGACCGTGGCCTCGGCACAAACCGTGGTCAACGCGACGTCCACCAGTGCCGTGCCCGGCGGTCCCCGACGGATCGCGGGCCTCGTTGCTCTCGAACTCGCCGGCCGCGACTTGCCGAGCACGCCCGACTTCGAGTTCGTCCAATCCTTCTTCGGGTACCTCCCGGTCGGAGCCGCCCTCGACACGGACAGGCATCCGCAATGGATCGGTGTGACGGCAAACGTGTGGTTGTGCGACCACCAGGACGCCGCCGGTTGGGCCGCTTCGCCGACACTCGTCGACGTCCGCGGCTCGCCCCAGCCGATCGCATTCGTCGGCGGAGGGGTCTCCGCGAATCGCTTCGTCCTGGATATCGGTTTCCTCTCGGGTCAGCTGCCGCTCGGATTGGGGCTCCCGCTCGATGTCGTCATCGACGCGGACGGCAGCGGCACCTTGTCCTCGGGCGACTTCATCGACGGCGGCGGCGCCAAGCCGGGCTTGTGGCTGCTCTACCCGACGGCGCTCGCGGGAGTGCAGGCAGTCACAGAAGTGCTCTACAGCGGCGGCTCGTTCCTCGGCCAAGACCTCTATTACCCGACCGATATCGCGAATCTGGGTGAGTTGCCTCTGGTCATCATCAGCCACGGGAACGGCCACAATTACCAGTGGTACGACCACATCGGCATGCACCTCGCGTCGTACGGCTACGTGGTGATGAGTCACCAGAACAACACGAGCCCGGGCGTCAACTCCGCTGCGACCACGACGCTCACGAACACCGAGTATCTGTTGGCCAATCTGGCGACGATCGCGGGCGGCGCGTTGGCTGGTCACGTCGATCGACATCGCATCGCGTGGTTCGGGCACAGTCGTGGCGGCGAGGGCGTCACGATCGCGTACGACCGCATCGTCGACGGCG
>CAZKIY010000165.1:3570-7431 GCA_964552875.1 uncultured Planctomycetaceae bacterium | reverse complement strand
TGCCGCTCGTCGAGTGGTACGTGAAAGGGAATCCCGCAGCGGTCGAGTGCTTGTGGCGGCCGTTCGAGAGCTTCAAGAGTCCTGGAGTGCCGACGAGCTCCTGCGTCGTCGTCGATTACATGCATCGGGAGCGGGCCTCGGACCGCCTCGTCGTCGACGATTTCCAGACGAACTTCGATCTCGCGCTTTCGAGTTCGGGTGGAGCTGTGACCTTCGACGTGACGAACGTCTCCAGCGGGATCCTCGATGACACGAACACCGCCTTCACGACCTCGGGCGGGGAAGCCATGAACGGGATGACGTTCTCGAACAGCACGAGCGACAACACGCGCGGACTCGTGTTCGACTGGAGCGCGGCCGATCGCTCGATTTCGTTCGATCTCGTTCCGGCCTTGAGCGACGTGCGGCCATTCACACACCTTTCTCTGCGTGCCTGTCAGGCGACACGTCACCCGTTGACCGTCGCCGAGCTCGGCGACGTCGTTTTCACGATCCGGCTGCGCGACGCTTTCGGCGCTGCCGCTCTGATCCCCATCTCGGTGTACGGCGGTGGGGTCGAAGAGCCGTATCAGCGGACTGGGTGCGGAATCGGTGCGGGATGGGCGAACGAGTGGGAGACCGTGCGCGTTCCGTTGGGTGATTTCGCGCGCGTGGCGCCGTCGCTGGATCTCGCGAACCTCGTCGCGGTCGACCTGCTCTTCGGTCCGAGCAGCGGTTCGGCGCAGGGGCGACTGGGACTCGACGACCTCGAATTCGTGCGGAACTGAGGGCCGAACATGAAACCGATCTCGATCCTCGTCTCCCTTTTCGCCATCGTCGCGGCCGTTACGGTGGGTTCGATGGCGCTCACGGCGTCGGAGCCGCGGCCGATCTCGGAAGCCGAGCGCGCGCTGTCCCCGGTGCGCGCGCTCGTCCTCGCGAGGCCGTTCACGTTGGAGCGGCCGGCGCAGCACGTCTGGCGTGCGGAAGCTCCGACGTACGACGCGGGGTTCCTCGTCGTCCTGGAGGTCGATCCGAGTTTCGTCGAGCCGCGTCAGACGGAGGAGCCGGTGCTGCAGGCTGGTGCCGAGACGGTCGAGCGCGTGAACCACGGCGAACGTTCGGGCCGCGTCGTTGGAATCGTGCCGTGTGCGCGCGATGCGGCGGGGCGACCGGCGTTGGATCTTTCGACGACGGCGTTTTTCTTCGGGCCGGAGGAGTTGCCGGAGCGGGTGACGATGGAGGATGCGCGTCGCACGCTCCAACGCGCTGTCCTGAGTGGGGCCCGGCCGTTTTCAGGGGACGAAATCGCGAGGGCGATCGAGCGCGGTGGGGCGTTGATGGCGCTTCGGTCGCGCGATGAACTCGATCCGGTTGCGGGGATGCTCGTGCTCGAGCATTCGCCGGAGGAGAGGGATTTGGGAACGGGGCTGATGGCACCGCGGTGAGGGGGCGGCGCTCTGGCTCGGCCCCCGTCCTCGTGGTCGCGTCGCGCGAGCACTAGGGCCGACGGAACCTCATCACCCAAGAATCGAACCGATCCTGACCCGCCCCGTCGTGCCCGGCCGAGTGCTTCGCCGCGCGCCGATTCCAGGCCAGCAGCGCCGGGCCGAGCAGCCCCTTCAAGCGCGTCGCGTCGAGGTGGTTCCACTGCGGAATGGGATCGGTGAGCTGGTAACCGCTCCAAGCCTCGAAGCGGAATCCGCGGCGTTCGAGTTCCGCGCGGGCTTCCTCGCGGCGCAGGCCGTTCATCTCGCGGATCGGTAGCAACGGTTTCTCCCGTCGTCGTCTTCGCATCCCCTTCGAGCCCGGGTGGATGTCACCGATCACGAGTGTTCCGCTCGGTGCAACCCCGCGTGCGAGTCCGTCGAACCAACGCTCGCGGTCCGCGGCGAAGCTGACGACGCCGGACGAAATCACGAGGTCGAACGGCGGCTCGCCCGCGGCCGGGAACGGCGGATCCTCGCCGAAACCCGTCCGTCCCACGCAACGTGTGACTCCCGCAGCGCGCGCGTTGGATTCCGCGATGCGTACCAACTCCGGACTCGGGTCGAAGACGGCGAGTTCCGGGCTCCCACCTCGCGCTTGTGACGAGAGCGCCGCTTCGATCCCGACCCAGCCGGCTCCCGATCCGAAGTCGAGGATGCGGCGTGCCGTGTGCGCGCCCGCGAAGTCCGCTACGAAGCGCCGCATCCAACGGAAATGTCCGTAGCCCGGTCGCCCCGGTGAGCCGTTCCAACCGGCGGCGTTCTTGTCGAACTTCAGGACGGTGGCGTCGGGCGCGAGCACGTGCGCGGGTCGGCGCGCGGCCATGACGAGCCCCGGGGCATCGATTCCCGCGGACAACGTGCGCGCGCCGTCCTGAGATCGGCGCGTGACGCGCTCGGCTGTGCCGCGATAGATCGCAGACACGTGCCAATCGGGCCACAATCCGTCGCGCAAGCGCGCGATCTCGGTGTCGCTGCGCTCCGCAACGCTGTGCACGAGGAGCCAACCGTCGTGCGCAGCGCTGTTCGCCGCCGCGCGAATCGATCGTGCATCGGGTTCGACACCAGGCTCGAGCGCGACGATCACGCTCGCTCCACCTCCGCCGGCGGCACGCACGGATTCGGGCGCGATCCCGAGATCCGCGAGGATCGCCGCGATGCGCGCGGGATCGAGTGTCGTGCCCGTGCCGCTCATCGCTTCGTGCTCCGTCCCGTGCTGCGGGTGCGCTTGGCATCCAATCGGCCACGCTTCGCTTCGTAGCGTTCGCGACGTCGTGCGTCCTCCACGATGCGAGCTTCGGGGGCTTCGCGATCGGGGCGCATCGCGAGCGAGATCGAGTAGGCGACGTCGTCGCCGGCGCAGAAGACGGAGTGCATGCAGGTCTTGTGATAACCGTGGTTCGGCAGGAGGATCGCGTCGCCGGCGCGCAACACCACCGCGTGGCCGGCGTTCGCGAGAGTCGCAGTGAACTCAGGCGCGCGTTCGACGAGTGGACCGAGGACGCCGCAGCCCGGCCGCGCGAGTTCGACGCGCACGCGCGCGTCGTCGGCGATGAGGGCACGGAATCGCTCGAATCCGCCCGTGATCGGTGCGGATCGACCTTCGAAGAGTTGTGCGCGTACCCACGGCGACTCGCCGGCTGCGAGCGCCGCAGTGAACTCGCGCACGCGTGCTGTCAGATCGTCGGTGGACAACGCGAGCCACACGGTTTCCCCCGAGAGCTGCACGTAGCACACGCCGAATTGGCGGAACGCGCCGTCGTCGACCGAGTCCTCGGCGAAGGCGTCGTGATGGAACAGCGCGCCACCGCTCGGTGCGTTCCAGTACGCGAGGCCTTGCGTGAAGAGCACCGCCTCGCCCGCGAGTCGCTCGACGATCTGCACGAGCGCGGGATTCGCCGTGGCGACCGCGGATTCCGGCAGCGCGCGGGAGCACAGTTCCGCGACGAGTCGGTGCCGCGTGAGGTCGCGGTCGCCGTCGTCGTCGCCTTCCTTCCCATGCCCGAAGCGTATGCGCAGGGAGCGATCGTCCTCGTGGATCGAGAGCCATCCCGACTTGCACCACAGATCGCGCACGGGAAGTCCGGCTCCAGCGGGTGGCGTCGCAACGAAGGCCACGCGATCGATGTCGCGTTCGGGATCCGAGAGCTTCGCGCGATCGGTGCGCGGAACGAAATCGGGCGCGAGCGACGCTGATCGCTCGGCGAACCAGGCTTGGAGGCCGCCCTTCTCGGTCAGGCGCTCGTGCGTGCCCGCGGCCTCGTCGATCTCGTCGGCGAACTCACCCAGGAGGTCGCCGGCGATCCCCGGCAACACGATCGGGCGCGCGGCGTGCCAGCGTTCGGCGAGCAATCGATCGAACGCGCGAGTGCCGGGTCGCGGCCAGCGCGCGCGC
>CAZKIY010000165.1:1526-3470 GCA_964552875.1 uncultured Planctomycetaceae bacterium | reverse complement strand
TTCGGCGAGCAATCGATCGAACGCGCGAGTGCCGGGTCGCGGCCAGCGCGCGCGCCTCGGCGTGAGCGTGGGATCGAGTTCGGCGACATCACCGTGTTCACGCCCGCGGCGCTCCAAGTGAATCGTGGCGAGCGCACAGGCCTCGATGCTCGACAGAAACGCGGTCTCGTCGCGATCGCTCCAGGCGACGACGGGATTCGCGAACGGAATGGAATCGCGGTTCGGGCCTCCGAGCACGTTCGCCAGGAGATCGCCCGACTTCGGGGTCTCCGCCTTCGTCGTCGTGCGGCGCGCCACAGGTCTCGCGAGTGTACGCGGGTAGGGTGCGCTCTAGAGGGTAGGATCCGCGCCGTTTTGGCCGCATGACCCAGGATCCAAAAGCACAGCACGCGACGTGGCGCGTCCTCGGGATCGAGCAAGGGATCGCCGAGCCGGATGAGCGGCTCCTCGAGCGCGCGGCGCGCGAGATCGGCGCACAGCCCGAGGCCGTACTGGGTGCGCGGATCGCCCGTCGGTCGCTCGACGCGCGACGCAAGCTCGGGGTTCATCGGCTGCGTTACGTCGCGCACGTGGACGTCACGGTTGCGGCGAACTTTCGCACGGTGCGTCTCGATCGTGCACTCGAAGCCCGCCGCGTCGAACGCGCGCCGGCGCGTGCGAGCGGAATGGCGCCGCGCATCGACGATTCGCTGCGACGCGCACGCGTCGCGATCCTCGGGTCCGGGCCGGCCGGGCTCTTCGCCGCGTGGATCCTCGCGCGACACGGCGTCGCCGTGACGCTCGTCGATCGCGGCAGTCGGATCGATCGACGCGGACGCGAGCTGGTCGCATTCCATCGCTCGCGAACGCCGAATCCCGAATCGAACTTGCTCTTCGGTGAAGGCGGTGCCGGTACGTACTCCGATGGGAAGCTCTACACACGCGTCGACGATCCGCTGGAGGAGACGCTGCTGCGCGAGCTCGTCCTGTGCGGAGCCGACGAACGACTCGTGTGGGACGCGCGTGCGCACGTCGGGACGGACGTGTTGCACGCGATCCTGCCGCGATTCCGTGCGCGTCTCGAAGCACTCGGTGTGCAGTTCGTGTGGAACGCGCGCGTCGATCGACTCGTGCTCGACGGATCGACGCGCATTCGCGCGATCGATACGACGGTCGGCGAGATCGAGTGCGACGCGCTCGTTCTGGCACCCGGGCACAGCGCGCGGGACACCTGGGCCGCGCTGCACGAGCAAGGCGTCCAGTTCGAGGCGAAGCCGTTCCAGATCGGCGTGCGCATCGAGCACCCCCAAGACCTCGTGAACCGCGCCCAGCACGGCACCGGCGACGACGCGAGTCTCCTCGGTGCGGCGAGCTACGCGCTCGTGGCACGTGCCGAGAACACCGTGAGCGGCGCACACAGCTTCTGCATGTGCCCCGGTGGTCGCATCGTGGCCTCGGTCAACGAGCCCGGTTACCTCTGCACGAACGGGATGAGCAATTCGACGCACAGTTCGCGCTGGGCCAACGCCGCGATCGTGACGACGGTCGGCCCGCGCGAATTCGGGCCCGGCGCGTTCGCGGGCGTCGCGTACCAGCGCGAACTCGAACGACGATTCTTCGAGGCCGGTGGCAGCGATTACCGCGCGCCCGCGCAGCGCGCCTCGGACTTCCTCGCGGGGCGCAATTCGAGCGGCGAGATGCGCTCGAGTTACGTCCTCGGTCTCGAAGCCCGCCGCATCGACGAGCTCTTGCCTGCGAGTCTTCGTGACGCGCTGTCGGCCGCCCTCGTGCGTTTCGAGCGCTCGATTCCGGGGTTTTCCGGAGCTGAAGGCCTTCTCGTCGGACTCGAGTCGCGCAGCTCCGGACCCGTGCGGATGCCGCGTGACGAGCGCACGCGTCGAGCTCGCGGGTTCGACAACCTCTACCCCGTCGGCGAGGGTGCCGGGTACGCCGGCGGCATCATGA
>CAZKIY010000165.1:0-1426 GCA_964552875.1 uncultured Planctomycetaceae bacterium | reverse complement strand
TTCGACAACCTCTACCCCGTCGGCGAGGGTGCCGGGTACGCCGGCGGCATCATGAGCGCGGCCCTCGACGGCGCGCGATCCGCGCTCGCACTCCTCGAACTAGGGCTGCGCTGAACCCACGGGTACGCTCAGTCCCGCATGTCTCACCCTCGTCAAGCGCCCACCGATCCCGCCGACCGCCGCAAGGTCACGACGAAGAGCTTGCTGCTCATGAAGGAGCGGTCGGAGTCGATCTCCGCGCTCACCGCGTACGACCACACGATGGCGCAGCTGCTCGACCGCGCCGACGTCGACGTGATCCTCGTGGGCGACTCGGTGGCGATGGTCGTGCAAGGGCGCGAGACGACCGTCACGGTCACACTCGATCAGATGCTCTACCACGCGTCGCTCGTGTCGGCGGGTGTCGAGCGCGCACTCGTCGTCGGCGACTTGCCGTTCATGACCTACCAAGTGAACGCCGACGAGGCGTTGCGCAATGCCGGGCGGATGGTGAAGGAAGCCGGCGTCGAGGCCGTGAAGGTCGAAGGGGGCGGTTCTATCTGCGAGACCGTGCGGCGCATCGTCGAGGTCGGGATCCCCGTGATGGGGCACTTGGGGCTGACTCCGCAGTCGATACACAAGTTCGGCACGTATCAAGTGCGCGCGACCGACGAGGTGGAGGCCGGCGAGATCCGCCGCGACGCGCAGGCCCTTCAGGATGCGGGTGCTTTCGCGATCGTCCTCGAGAAGATCCCGGCGAGCGTCGCCCAGGGAATCGCCACCTCGCTCACGATTCCCGTGATCGGCATCGGCGCGGGGCCGGGGTGCGACGGACAGATCCTCGTCAGCCACGACATGCTGGGGCTGTACACGCGATTCCACCCGCGTTTCGTGCGTCGCTACGCACAGCTCGGCGAGGAGATGCTGGGGGCGTTCCGGGCCTTCGTCGGCGACGTCAAGGCGAAGCGCTTCCCGACGAAGGACGAGAGCTACTGATCGGCGCGTGCTCCGACCGATGAGGTGGGTCCGGGATCGAATCGATCCCGACATCCTCCATGAAGAAGCTCCTCGTCGTCGACGATTCCTCGGTCGTGCGCGGCATCGTCGTGCGCGTTCTCCGTGAAGCCGGCCTGGGCGACGACGGCATCGTCGAGGCCGCGAGTGGGCCCGAAGCCCTGCGCTGCGCGGGGCGTGACTCGTCGATCGGCCTCGTGCTCGCCGATCTCTGCATGCCCGGCATGGACGGGCTCGCGTTCGTCCGTGCACTGCGCGAGCGACGCACGCGCGAGGAATTGCCGGTGCTCGTCCTCGCGAGCGCAGCGACGGCCGGGTTCGACGTCGAAGTCAAAGCTGCAGGCGCGAACGGTTGGCTCGCCAAACCGTTCGATGCGGACGAAGCGCGCGCGGCCGTCGCGCCCTGGCTGGCGCGCTCGGACCGCTGAGCGGC
>CAZKIY010000164.1:7752-9025 GCA_964552875.1 uncultured Planctomycetaceae bacterium | reverse complement strand
TCGCTCGCATTCGAGCAGTTGGCCGCGAACGAGACGGATCCCGAGCGCAAGCGCGATCTCTTGCAGCTCGCCGCCGAGAAGGGCCCCACTTCGGGTCGTTAGTGCGCGGGACGTTCCAGATCTCTGGACACAAACGAAAACGTGGAGCGCGGCTACCGACGCGCCGGACAGTCCAGCTGGAGAGGGCCGGGCAGCGACGGTGAATCGGAGTCGCGCTTCACGATTGGCTCAGCACGCTTCGATGCGCGCCGATTGACCTCGCGCTCGAATCGTGCGACGAAGCGCACGTGGAAAGCCTGCGCGGACGTCTCCTCGTCGACGGCAAACTGCTCACGGGGACTCTCTCGTGGGAGGGTGAGCGCATCGCGGCCGTGATCACCGAGGGCGAGATCGGTGGGGCCGACTTGCCCGTCGTCGCGCCGGGTTTCATCGACCTGCACGTGCACGGTTTCGGCGGTTTCGATCCTCTCGAGGACATCGCGGGGATGGCACGCGCGCTCGCGCTGGCGGGAACCACGGCCTTCCAGCCGACTCTGTTTCCCGGGCGTCCCGAGGTCCTCGGTGAAGCCTGCGTGGAGCTACAACGTCGCGTGCGTGCGCTGCGTCCGAGTCAGGGTGCGCGCGTGATCGGTGCGCACCTCGAAGGTCCGTTCGTGAACCGACTCGCGGCGGGCGCTCTTCCGCCGGACGACTTGCACGAGCCATCGGTGGCGAGTTTGCGTGCACTCCTCGGGCCCGCGAGCGGGGATGGTCGCGGCGTGCGCACGATGACTCTCGCCCCGGAACTTCCGGGCGCGCTGGATCTCGTGCGCGAACTCACGCGGTCGGGGGTGCGCGTATCGCTCGGACACAGCCGCGCCACGAGTGCCGAATCGCGATCGGCTGCGATGGCCGGCGCGGTCGGCGCCACGCATCTCTTCAACGCGATGCCGCCGCTGCATCACCGGGAAGTCGGAGTCGCGGGATTCGCGCTGACGGACGCGGCGCTTTTCGCCGAGATCATCGGCGACCTCGTGCACGTCGGGCCCGAGATGTTCGAGCTGGCGCTGCGCGCGCGTGGGCCCGAAGGACTGTGTCTCGTCAGCGACGCGCTGCGCGGTGCGGGCACCGGATGCCAGCACTTTCACAGTCACGGGCGCGAACACAGGCTCGAGGGCGGCAGCGCGTACTACCCGTCGCCGGACGGTATGCCGCCGAAACTCGCGGGTTCCGCGATGAGCCAGCTCGAAATGGTGCGCCGACTCGTCGAACGCGGCGTCGTGGGGCTCGTCGA
>CAZKIY010000164.1:0-7652 GCA_964552875.1 uncultured Planctomycetaceae bacterium | reverse complement strand
CGTCGGGCTCCACGTTCGTCGTGACCATCGAACAAATCGTCGCGACGAGATCGTCCGCACGCGGACGCGAGTTCGGATTCAGAACACCCTCGTCGAGTGCCTTGAAGTAGACCGCACGCGCCTTCTCGCTGTCCCCGATCTCGTGGTAGGCCTGGGCCAGCGGTCGCAGCACACTCGCGCGATAGATGTTCACGATCTGCTCGCGCTCACGGTCGTAGGCAACGAGCGCAGCGTCGGCCTCCTCGCGTGCGCGGACGACGTCACCCGCGCGCGCACGGAGGCCGGCCAGCCGAGCTCGGAGCGGCACGTTGGCCTCGGCGTTCCAGTTCGTCGAATCGAGCATCACGCTCGCCGCGTCGACCAGTTCGAGAGCCTTGGCCTCGTCGCCATGCTCGAGCGCTTTGCCGACGAGTTTCTCCTGCGTTTCGAGCCTGACTTGGATCGGCAGCTTCGCCCAGGCGAGCGGGATCTTCTCCTCGATGACCCGCCGACGCTCGGCGTCGCCGTAGAAGGTCGAGAAGAGCTCCGCATACGCGTCGAGCGCGGAACGAAGCGGATCGAACGAGCCCGTTGCGACCAGCGCATCGAGCGACGTCATGTGTGCATCGAAGTTCGCCGCGTCGACCCCGCGCGCGCGCTCTGCATGAATGGGTGCCGTCTCGGAGTCGATCGCTCCACTGGCGGCGGTGTCCGCGCGGGCGTCCTGGCCCAGCCGCAAGTACGTGCGCGCGATCTGCGCTCGAACGCGGTCGCGTCGCCACTCTTGGGACGTTTCGACGGCATCGCTCGGCGAGTTCGCGTCCGCGGCCACGCCCTCGTCCGCGATGCGCTGCGCCAAGTCGAGGAATTCCTGCACGCGCCCGAGGCGTCCGTGATCGGCTTGATGGAAGGCGATGTCCGCGTAAGCTTCGCCGCGCCGCCAGTTGGCGATGCCTTCCGCGTAGCGGACCGCGCGGTCGGGCTGATCGACGGCGAGCGCCGCCGTCACGGCGTCGGCCTGTGCGCGCGAGCGGTTTTTCACGTGCGGATTCAGCGGAAACGCGCTGGCCGCCTCGAAAGCGAGATCCAAGAGCTCGCCCCGCCAAGCTGCGATCGCTGGTGACGGAGGACCGCTCGCCACCGGTGTGCGCGCAACGTCGATCGCCTTCGACTCCGAGCACGAAGTCGTGAGCGCTGCACAGGTCGCGATGAAGAGGACTCGTTGGATCGGATTCATGTGCGTCGTTCGGGCGGTCGTGGTCGTGTCGCGCTCGTTGCGTGGATGCAGGCGGCCCCCGGTCGCGCCCACCGCTCGTTTCAAGCGGCGCAGCGCGGCCCGGGGGCCGCCATTGGATCAGGATCTCAGGCGCGAGATCACAGTTCCCAGATGATCTCCAAACCGTTCGACAGGTTGAAGGTCGAGGCCGTGCAGAAGGTGGCCGCGTTGCGGTACCAGGCCTGGTACGTGCGGACGCCCGGCGTCAGGACGACACCACGGACGGAGACCGAAAGGTCACCGCTGACCGGATACTGAGAGGCGCCACCGACGTTCGCCTTCGTGCCGAGACGGAAGATTTGGCCCCCGGCGCAGCGCTTGCCGTCGCCGAAGACTGCACCGGCGCCCGCGGACTGTTGGCTCGCGCCCTGGAAGTACAGGCACTGCGCCGTCGCCGGCATTTGCGTGCCGAGGAGGACGACCGTGTCGTTCGAGATGCTCGAGCAACCCGTCGCGCGGAGCTTGCCGCCGGATCCGATCGAGCTCAGGCAGCCGACGTTGTCGCCAACGACGCTGTTGTTCGCGCACGGGCAGGCCGTGCCCGTGCCGTCACCGAAGCAGAAGGGCGTGCCGAGATCAGCGGCCGGCGTGATGCCGTACGCGAACGTGGCCGTCCAGTCGCAGAGCCAGTGCTGAACGTTGCCCGGCGCGAACGCGCCGCGGTACTGCGCCGCGGTGAAGAACCCGTCGACCGGAGCCGCGTTGACGCTCGTGAGAGCGGCAGCGGCCGGACGCGGGTCGAGACCGATGACCGGCAACATCGTCAGCGCGAGGACCGGCGTCACCGGACCGCGTGTGATCGACTTGATCGGCTGGTCGATCGCGGCCGAGCCCGCATTGACGTTGTTGTTCGTCACGTTGCCCGGGAGGACGCCGCGAGCCGTCGCTTCCGTGTAGGCCGAACCATTCAGGTTGTTGAAGAACACGCTGTCCGTGATCTCCGCGAGGTTGCCGTTCGTCTGCGCCGAGTAGAAGCCCGGCAGACCGATCGGATCGTTCAGCGTGACCGGCGCGCCGTTGTAGGCGGTCGTCCACGTGTTGACCCAGGAGAGCGTGCCGCCCGAGCCGTAGCCCGCGCCGCCGTCACCGTCGATGTTGTCGAACGAGACGAGCCGCTCGCCGAGATCCATGAAGATCGAGTTGCGGACTTGAGCGCGAGCGTTGTCACGCCAAGCCGTGCCGTGGTCGCCGCTGATCGGCTGACCGATGACAGTCATGTTGTAGATCGAGGTCGTCGTGACCGGCTGGTAGTCGGACTGCTCCGCGCCGTCCATCTCGATGGCGTTGTCGCCGACGCCCGAGCCCTGGAGGGCCACCGCGCTGTAGCCCTGGACGATCAGGCCGAACTGCGCCTTGCCGCGCCAGCCCTGGTCGACGTCGAGGCTGTCGTCGCCGATGTTCCAGATGCTGAAGTACTTGAGGTTGCACGTGCCGCCCCAGATCTCGATGCCGTCGTCGACGTTGTTGAAGATCTCGACGTGGTCGATGTCCGTGTTGCGGCCGACGCCGCCGAGGGAGAGACCGTTCAATTCGTTGTTGAGCGCGACGACCTTGCCGCCGTAGCGGAACGAGACGTAACGCAGCGAGCCGCTATCGTCATCGTCGTTGCCGCCGCCGTAGCGAACGCGCGTGTCGCCCACGAAGGCCTCGGTCAGACCTTCCATCGTGGCGAAGTTCGCGGCGTTCGGAGCCGGCGTGTTCGCGACGATCGAATTCTCGGAGATGTAACCGTTGCCGCAGATGGTCAGGTTGCCCCATTCGTTGACGCCGAGGCGGGCCGTCCCCGTCTTCGGGTTGCCGCCGATCCACGTCGCCACGTCGGCCTTCGACGTGAAGATGATCGGAGCCGCTGCGGTTCCGTTGGCGATGATCTGCCCGCCGCGCGTCACTGCGAGGCTGCCACCGATGCCGGTGTCGCTGGCGATGACCGTGCCGGCTTGGATCGTCAACGTCGCTCCGGGGAGGACGTAGATCTGCTGTTGGAGGTTGTAGGTGTCGGTGGAGAACCACGTGGTCGACACGGCGATGTCGGTCGTCACGAGGATCTCGGCGGCGTTGGCCGCTGCGACGAGGCCAAAGCCCGTCACGGCGGTCAGGAGGACTGTCTTCTTCATGGAGCTGCTCACTCGATCCGTCACAGGAGGGAATTCGCGGAGCACGACTGGAGCCTGTCTCCTGGATACGTGATGCGCGAACGGCGAGAAGGATTGCGAGATCGTGTTGCGGGCCGATGAAGGGCTGATTCAGGTCCACCCAAACAGGCGGCGCTTCGAGCGGTTGTTCCGCGCTGACAGCAGAGCCGAGGTCGCACGGAGTCCCCTGACGTAGCGAGCAGAGCTCGACGTCTCACGGAGCGATGCGCTCTGTTCAGCGGGATTGAGCGACGCGCTCGACCTGCTCCAAGTACTGTTGAACGTTCTCGCGCGGCTTGATGGTTTGCGCACGCCGGAGCAACGGCAGCGCTTCGGAATAGCGGCCCTTGCTCACCAACAATTGGGCGTGCCGGACCTTGGCCTCGGCCTCGAACGCCTCGACGCTCGCCGCGCGCTCGTACCAGAAAATCGCCCTCTCCACGTCTCCTGTTCGGGCTTGGTGCTGCCCGAGGAGGATCAAGGCCTCACCATCGAGGGGGTCGAGCTGCACGATCTCCTCGAGCACGCGTGCTTCTTCTTCGCCGGCGCCCTCCGCGACCGCCAGGCGAGCACGGAGCTTGAGCAGGTCTTTCCGCTCGTCCGACGAGAGCCGCCCGGTGTGAATGTCCTCGATGCGCTCGACGAGTCTCTTCGTCGATTCCGAAGCCCCGCGTGAACTCAGGACCTTGGCTGCGCGGATCGCGCGCGACGCGCCGACTCCGAGGTTCTTCTCCATCGCGCGGACGTACGTGTCGACGGCCAAGTCGTACAGCTCGTCGTTGACGTAGATGTCGGCCAGCATGTTCAAGCTGTCCGGGGTCGACTTGCCCAGTCCGTCGACGAGCTCGTAGTTCTCCGCAGCCCTTCGTGGCTGGTTCTGGCCGATGAAGGCATTCGCCTGGAGCAACCACAGGTCCGCGCGGTTCGGATCGTTGGCGAGCATCGAGTCGCACAGCGCAGCGGCGTCGGCATACCGCTTCTGGTGGAAGAAGCTCTTCGCGAGCCCCATTTTCCAGTCGAGCGTTTGGGGGTCCAGCATCGCGGCCATGCGGAAGCCGGACTCGGCGGACATGTGGTCGTCGAGATTGGAGTAGGAGAAGGCGAGCAAGCCGTAGGTGACCGCGTCTCCGCCGCCGAGTTCGACGACTCGCACGAGCGCGCGCGCGGCCTTCGCGTGCTCGTTCTGTCGAACGAAGATCAAGGCCAAGTTGCGCCAGGCCCGACGGAACTTGGGGAACTTCTGCGTTGCGAGTTCATACGCACCGATCGCTTCGGGCAGGCGCTCCTGCTGGAAGCGGATGTTCGCGAGCGTGAAGTCGAAGACAGCGCTCGAAGCGGGCGTCATCTGCTTGGTGATGAACTGCGCGGACTCTTCCATCTTGTCCGCGGCCATCAGGTCGAGGACTTGCTGCATGGTCTCGCGCTCGGGCGCTGCCAACCGCGGTTCGATATCGGTCTCCGCCGCGTAGCTCTCCGCGAACTGACGTTGGAACATCGGGTCGTTCCACACCTGGAGCGCAAAATCGCCGCCTTCCAGCGCACGTGTGCTCGCGGGCTCGACCGGCCAAGTCGGCGTCGCGGGCAGAGAGGCCTCCGTCGGGGCCGTCCACGCTGCGAGGGAATTGGCGGGCTCCAGGCCCGCGTCGTGGACTGGATCTCCAGCCTGCTCCTCGAGGCTCGAGCACGCACCGAGGACGAGTGCGCACGACGGGATGGTGAACACGTGACGGAGGAGTGTGCGGTTCATCGGAGTCAGTTCTTCGGAAACGTGACGGGCACGCGCATGCGGAAGCGCACGGGTTGGCCCTTGCGCATGCCTGGTTCGAACTTCCACTGCTTCACCGCCGCGAGGGCCGGTTTCTCGAAGATGGGGTCCGTCGAATTCTGGATCGTCGGGTTCTCGACTCTGCCGCTCTGATCGACGACGAAGAGCACGTAGGCGGTGCCGGGCGCCTTCTGCCTCAGAGCCTTGTCCAACTTCGGACTGGGCTGGTGGACGATGCGCGGCTTCTGATCGAGATCTTCCAGCGAGAAGAGTGCTTCGGATTCCTGTGCGCTCGCGACTTTCGTGTCGAGCTTCACCGCGAAGTCGGCCGTCATCCAGCCATCCCCGATGCCGCCGCCGAGTGCGAGTTCGAGCTGCGAGAGATCGAGCGGTTGCGAGACCTCCTCGAGGTCCGGCGGCTTCTCTTCCGGCTCCGGCTCCTCTTCCTTCTTCTCTTCCTCGGGAGGGGGCGGAGGCGGAGGAGGCAGGTTCGCCGTGTCGATCAAGCGCAGCTCGCTGTCGGCGAGCGGAGTCGCCGAGATCGCTTGGATGAGCGGCAATACCAAGAACAGCCCGAGCGCGAAGCCCACTGCGCCGACGAGGACCAGGACCCTGTGCAGGACCCGTCTCGCGAGGGAAGGTCCCTCGATCCGCGTGTGGCCGGTGGCGTTCATCAGCCCTGAGCGCTCCGCGTGGCGATGCTGACTTTCGTCGCACCGGCGAGCTTGGCCTCGTCGACGATGCGCACGAGCAGGCCCGACTGGGCAACCGTGTCGGCTTGGATGATCACGGGCAGGTCCTCTTTCTGGAGCATGCGTTTGACCAGCGCCTGCACGCCGCCGATGCCGATTTCGCGGCCGCCGTAGACGACTTCGCCGTTCGACGTGAGCGCGATGAGGATGCTGGTCTTCTCGAGGCGAACCGCGGACGCTGCTTGCGGCTTGTCGACCTGGACTCCCGTCTCCTCGACGAAGGTCGTGGTGACGATGAAGAAGATGAGCAGGATGAAGACGCAGTCGATCATCGGCGACATGTCGATGCCGACATCACCGCCGTCGTCCGAGCCCATTTCGCGGAAGCGTCCCATGGTGTGCTCCTATCCGAGGATCGTCGCGGGCTTGTGGATGCGTCCGGCGCGGGGCGTCGAGTTCCCCGTGTCGTTGGCTTTTGGGCTCGGCTCCGGCACGACCGGCAGGGCCCGCTTCAGGCCGAGTTCGCGATGCAAGAGCTGCGTGCAAACCGTTTCCATGTGCGCCAGGAATGCCTTGTAGCGTTCGTACTTCCGCGCGAGCTGGTACTGGAAGAAGAGACCCGGCAAGGCGATCACGAGGCCCGTCTCGGTCGTGATCAGCGCCTCGGAGATCCCGGCGGCGATCAGCCCCATCGTCTTCTCTCCGCCTGATCCCGTCGCGAGTGCGCCGAACGTCGCCAGCATCCCCGTCACCGTTCCGAGCAGCCCGAAGAGCGGCGCGGCGCCGATGCAGACTTTCATGACGCGGAGATCCCGCGCGAACGGTGCGACCTCGGCCAGGCGCAGCTCTTGGAAGGCACGCGACATCTCTTCGAGTGTGCGTGCCCGCGTCACGAGGGCGATCTGATCGCCGATCTGACCGCGACGTTCCTCGGGATGATCGATCCAGCGGCGCCACTTGGACTCGTCGATCGATTCGAAGCCCTTCTCCTGGAGCTTCAGGAACACGTGGCTCCCGAGTGCGAACAGGACCAGTGCGATGATCGCGATCGCGATCATCGCCCATCCGCCCGCGACCCAGATCACGACGGCTTGGTCCCAGATCGCGCCGGCACGTTCGAGCATGAGTTCCATGAGGAGGCCTCGCTTCAGGCCGCTCTCGAGAGCGTGCCGGATTCCGATTTCGCGACGTGGTTCAGGAACGCGACGGCCGAGGTCTCCATGTCATCGACCACGCTCTTCGCCTTGCGCGTGAGGAGTGCGTGGATGAGCAAAGAGGGAATCGCGACGATGAGGCCGTACTCGGTCGTGATGAGTGCTTCCGAGATGCCGCTGGAGAGCGTCTTCACGTCGCCCGTGCCGAAGACGGTGATGAGTTGGAACGTGTTCATGATCCCGGTGACCGTCCCGAGGAGTCCGAGTAGAGGTGCGGCGGCAGCGCTGATCGCGATGAAGGGCAGGAAGCGCTGCAGTTTCAGTCGTGTCGTGAGGACGGTCTCGTACATGACCTCCTCGACCAGCTCGCGCGGCTCGCCGAGGTGTTCGGCCCCGACGACGAGCATCTGACCGACCGGGCCACGGATCTTCGCGGCCTTCTCGCGTGCGACGACGTGATCACCGCTGTCGACCGCGGCGTAGAGCTCCTCGAGCTTCGCGCGCGGCGGACTCTTCAAGAACGCCAACCCGAACCAGCGGTAGAGCGCGACAGCGAGAGCCGCTCCGGCCAACAAGAAGATGGGCCACATGACCGGACCGCCCTTCTTGATGTGCTCCCACAGGCTCTCCTCGGTCGCGGCGACCTTGTGCGCG